>JAYEMW010000025.1:0-27039 GCA_034718555.1 Thermodesulfobacteriota bacterium | reverse complement strand
CGGTCTTTTTTTTCAATGGCGTAGGACAGGGGCACACCCTGGGGGTATGGAATGTATGTTGCCCTCCTCATCACCAATCCTTCATTAAATTCATCTGGGACGCTTACCGGGCATACATTGACACAATCTTGACAGCCAGTGCACTTGTCAGGATCTATAAATCTTGCATGCTGACGAATTTTAATGTGAAAATCCCCCTTTTCCCCGGTGATTTCCTCTATCTCTGAAAGGGTTAGTAGCTCTATATTCAGATGCCGGCCGACCTCGACCAGTTTAGGTGATATAATTCACATAGTGCAGTCATTTGTAGGGAATGTCTTGTCAAGCTTTGCCATCATCCCTCCAATGACTGAGTCCTTTTCCATTAAATATACATAATAACCTGAGTTCGCCAGATCAAGCGCGGCCTGCATGCCGGCAATGCCACCACCTGTTATAAGCACAGAGCCAATCATTTTTTCAGACATTATCAACCTCTTAGTATGTTACCAGTTATATTTTTGAGGGTTCAACCTTGACAATCTCGTAAAAAGTATCTAAATCGTCATGCCGGACTTGATCCGGCATCCAGAACGTATTGAATTTACTGGATTCCGGCTTTCGCCGGAATGACGGAAAAGAGAATCTTTCGACTTTTTACGAGTCCATCAACCTTACATAAAAAAATTCTCAAAATTCATGAGGGTTTTTTTTAAGATCCATTTCTGTAAAAAGTTATCCTTTTCCCAGTAATTTTTTAACCTCTTCATTAATTTCAGGCAGAGAGGGAAGGCCTGCCTTTGCCCTTTTTTTGTTATCAAAGGCATCTATGGTATAGATTTTACCCTGATCTTTAAGGAGTTTTTCCTGCGTACTTACACCAATAGGTATATTTTTCTCGGATGTTGCCATATTTTTAAGATGATTAATTATATCCGTCACCTTAATTCCCATAGGGCAGTTTTCTTGGCAGGTATAGCAGTCAGAACAAAGCCAGATCATGCTGCTCCCTAATAATTCATTTTTTAGGCCAAGTGTAAGCATTCGTATAATGCGAAGGGGGTCATATTCATTGTCAGCCCTGTGTACAGGGCACCCGGATGTGCAGGTTCTGCATGCAAGGCAACCCTTGAAGCCGCCTATATATTCAGATGAATCGAGTTCTTTTATAAAATCAGGGTCAGAGCTTTGTGAAGAAATTTTTTCCATTTTATCCTTCTTTAAAGTTACAGATCTTTAGATGTCTAATCTTGCTGTTAAATCTTTTGTATTAACCGAATTAAGGTTTAGGCCTAGCTCCTTGCGACCTAACCCCATGGCAAGGCCCAATATTTGAGGCAGGTATAGTACAGGGATATTTAATTCTATACCGTATTCAGCCTCTATGCCCTTTTGATTAGAGTCGAACATTAAATCACAAAATGGGCAGACCAGGTTCATTATGTCGGCGCCAGCCTCTTTTACGTATTTTAATTTTTCTCCTGCCACATTAAGGGCTACTGCCTCATCTGAGAGAAGGACAGGTCCCCCGCAACAATCCTTTTTCCTCTTGTACTGTACGTTAATGACACCCACTGCCTCGAGAATTTGTTCAAGTGTTTTAGGGTCCTGGGGGTCGTCAAAATTTTCATAGATGTATGACGGTTTAAGGTAATGGCAACCGTAATGTGTAGCCACCTTTAGTCCCTTTAAATCACGCTTGACAAATTCTTTAATTCTTTCCAGGCCTATATCCTCTATAAGTATCCTGGCAAAATGCCTAACTCTTACAGTTCCTTTATACTCTCTTCCAACTTTGGCGAGCTCAACATTAACCTTATCCTTTAGCTCCCTTTCCCTGTTTAAACGGTATGCTGTTTTAGTAAGCATAGAAGTACATGCGCTGCAGAGGGAACATATTTCCAGACCCCTTTCCTCTGCTAAGGCAAGGTTCCTTGCAGCAAGGAGAATACCCCCCATCTCATCTGATGCCTCAAGGGGGAAGCCGCAGCATGAAAATTCCTCTATATCAATAAACTCCATGCCAAATTGAGATGCCACAGCCCTTGCGGATAATTCATAATTTCTCGAACGGGCAGGTATGGTGCAACCTAAGAACAAGGTGTATTTCATATTTTTTCCTCCTCAAGGAGCACAAATATTAATGATTACAATATAGCTATAATGTGACTATTTTTTAAAGTATATTTTTGGATAAATATAATGTCAAGGTTTTACGTGTATTTACCCCTTGAGAGTATTTCCTTAGACACAATAACCCTCTGTATATCGAGACTGCCCATTACAGCCTGGGCAGTAACATCTGTTTTGTAAAGGTTTGACACATCGTACTCATCACTAAGGGCTCACTCAAAAATAACTTCACATTTCAGACGCCGATGCATCCCGCCTAACTGCGTTGTGAAAACTCGGAATATACCTGATATTCCTGCGTTTCCACGCCTTGTTAGACGGGTGCCTCAACACCTGAAATTGCGAACTTATTTCTTCGTGAACCCTAAGACCGTAAGCTCCATGGATTTCCATGGCGTCATAGGCAATATCCTTTACATTACTTGCGAGAGGTATCCATGGAGAGCAGTTCAGGCAGGTATGTTTCCTTTAAAAACTTAGAGCCATAGTGTAAAATTGGAAATGCAAGCATAAAGTTTTCAAAAGGCATCCAGAAGGGAATCATAGATGCATAAGACAACGCTTTATATCATTTCTAACGAATTTTCTAAAGGACCTCTGAATTTCCAACTATTCATAATAGAATTTGATTTCCATATAGTTAGCGTTTTGCATGTTCAGGGTTCAGCGTTCAGGGTTACATTTCTGCCAACGTCAGGCAGGTCTGCCTGTGCGTAATGCACGTTTGTCAAACCGAAGTAATTATCAACCGAGACACAGAGAGCGCAATACCTCCTTTATTTATTTTATGTGGTCTCTGAGATCTCGTGCGCAATAGGTAGTGAAAACTGACTGGCATTAGTTTTAACCAAACTATTGAATCAGTCGGCACTGAACCTCTGAACCTCTGAACTTTGAACCGTGAACGGTTACTCCATATAAAGCACTATGCTGATTAAGGGGTTTCAAAAAATTGTAACCGTTCGCAGGTTTCCAGATTCCATCAGGAAGCCTGCGAACGGTTAATCCTGTCTACTTCAACAGGTTTCTTGCCATTATTATCTTTTCTACCTCAGTTGTACCCTCATAAATTTCTGTTATTTTGGCATCTCTGTAGAGTCTCTGCACTTTATATTCGGCCAGGTAACCATATCCACCATGCATCTGGAGTGCCATATCAGTGCATTTGACAGCCATTTGACCACAAAATGACTTAGCTGCAGCAATAATCTTGTGGTCAAGGATGCCCTGATCAACCTTCCATGCTGCGTGATGAACAAGATTTCTTCCTGCCTCTATCATAGTAAACATATCCGCTATCTTGAACTGGATTGACTGAAACGAGGATAATGGGGACTTAAAGGCAACCCTCTTTTTAACATGCTTTATGCTCTCCTCTAATGCAGCGCGGGCTGTCCCTACTGCCTGTGCTGCCACAATAATCCTGTCAAGATTAAAAAGATGCATGGCCTCTGCAAAACCATCACCTTCTCTTCCCACAAGATTAGAAATCGGCACCTGGACATTATTAAAGGATATTTCAGCAGTATCAGAGGCCCTGACACCAAGTTTACCGGTCAAATGATTTGCCTCAAATCCAGGCCTGTCTGTCTCCACCATGATCATACTGTGTCGCCTGTGTACATCCGGATTATCCGGATCTGTTACAACAAAACAAATAAGATAATCCGCCCGGTCTCCATTTGTAATAAACATTTTCGAACCATTTATCACATATTCGTCACCATCTTTAACGGCCGTTGTAGATGTGGCACCTGCAAGATCTGATCCGGCATCCGGTTCGGTAAATGCACTACCCATTACTGCATCACCTTTTGCTATTGGTGGGAGATACCTCTTTTTTTGTTCCTCAGTGCCGAATTCCTGCACTATCTCCGCCCCATAAGATGAAATGAGAATGGCAACTGCTATTCCTGGATCAACTGCGGCAAATTCCTCAAAAATAAGGCAGTATTCTAACATACCCATGTCTGACCCTTCATACTCCTCTTTGATAAATGTGCCTACGAAACCCAATTCAGCCGCCTTCTTATATATTGCTTCGTCGAAAGATTCATCCCTGTCAAACTCTTCAGCCCTGTCTGGAAATTCTCCTTCGGCAAACTCTCTTGCAGCGCTTACTATATCTTTTTGCTCTTTGGTAAGTTCAAAATTCATTTTTCTTTACCCCTTTTTTGTTTCCAATACCTTTTCTTTTAAAGCAGGTACGATCTTAAAAAGATCATCTACAATTCCGTAATGGGCCGTCCTGAAGATGGGGGCCTTAGGGTCTTTATTTATTGCTATAATAGTGTCTGCCCCTGTGATGCCGGCCATGTGCTGGAAGGCGCCGCTTATGCCAACTGCAACATAAACCTTTGGGCTGACGGATTTTCCTGATGTGCCGACCTGAAGGTATTTGGGCAGCCAGTTTTTATCAACAATAGGCCTGGAGCAGGAAAGCACCCCATTAAGCGCCTCGGATAGCTCCTTAACAATAGAGATATTTTCTTCTTCTCCTACGCCCCTACCTACAGAGACAAGGAGTTCCGCCTGGCTAATATCCACGTCACCTGCTGCGGTTTCAACAAATTCGACAAAACTCTTTTTCAGCTCCCTATCTAATGCGGGACAGTCTTTTTTAATTGTTTCTGTCTGCCTTTCATTTTCTATATCTTTTGGAAATACACCTGATCGTATAGTGAAAATGTAGCCGTCAGATGGTGCAAAGGATACATTGGAAAATATTTTTCCACTGTACATTTGTCTTTGGGCGATGATTTTTCCATTTTCTGATGTGATATCAATGCAATCAGTTGCAAGTGGAAAACCTGTTTTTACTGCGAGAGATGGGGCAAGTTCTGCTCCCCATGATGTATTGCCAATAAGTATGATTTCTGGTTTTAAATCTTCAATCAAACCTGAAAGTAGCTCTTTAGTGATATCAGCATTAAAGTTTTTCAGCTTCTCATCATCGAAAATAATTATTTTATCTGCCTTATCATTAATATTCTCAGTCAAGGAATCAACTTCATGGCCAAGGAGGACGGCTGTGACTGTGTAAGATGATTTATCAGCTAATTCACCGGCCTTCCATAGCATTTCATAGGTTATATCCCTTATTTCACCAAGCCTGTGTTCTATAACAACAAATATTTCACTCATTATTCCATTACTCCTTTCCTTGTTAGGATTTCAACAAAATCAGATGCTATCTTGCCAGGATCTCCACTGAGAATTTGTGCCCCCTCGGTTTCAGGAGGCAGGTAGACCTCTTCAATAATAGTTTTAGGGGCAAGCTCTTCTTCAGGCAAGCCTAATTCGTCAAGGCCTATTACCTTGAGTTCTTTTTTTGCTGCCTTTCTGATTCCCAGGATCGATACATATCTTGGCTCGTTAATACCTGTCTGTATAGTGAGAAGAGCCGGCATATCAATAAGAGAAGCCTCGCCCAGGCCACCCTCAAGCTCTGATGTAGTGCCGGCCTTTCCGTCCTTAATGTCGATAGCAGTGACCATGGCGGAATGGTTCAGGTCTAATAGTTCTGCCATCATTATTCCTACTGCTCCGGAGCTGTCGTCATCTGCAAGGACACCGGTAAATACAAGGTCATATGACAGATCCTTTAATGCAGCAGAGAGAATTTTTGATATTGAAAGACTGTCAAACCTGGTTAAATCCCCTGCTTCAATCCTAATAGCCTTGTCAGCGCCCATTGCCAAAGATCTTCTCAGTACCTCTTCATCGTCTTCATTGCCTACTGTAATGGCCGTGACTGTTCCTCCATGTTTTTCCTTTAGCAGTATAGCCTCTTCAATTGCATAGTTATCCCAATCATTTAGGACAAATGCAAGCTGCTCTTTTTTAATCTCCTTTTTTTTATCGTCGATTATGATGTCTACCTCCTCTGTGAGAGGTACTCGTTTAACGCATACAACAATATCCATTTTTTTCCTCCTGTTTTTTAATCAATAATTTTATACAACGCTCATAAAAAGCTCCATTAAATCAACAACCTCTATCTTTCCTTCTAATCCGCTTGTTTTAATGGCATCATCAAAATTGAGTAAGCAAAATGGGCATGCAGTCACAATAACTGTAGCCCCTGCTTCATAGGCCATGTTAACTCTTTTTTCTCCCATTCTTATTTCCTCTTGCTCAATGTCATACCAGAGATTAATATCACCGCCTCCACAGCAAAAGCTTCTGTCCCTGTTTTTTTCCATTTCAACTATATTGATGCCAGGTATTGAGGCGAGGATTTTCCTGGGAGCCTCGTATATCCCGTTGTGTCTTCCTAAATAGCACGGATCATGATAGGTGTATATTTTTTGGCCATCGTCAAGGGGTCTGGATGCCTTAAGATGACCATTTTCAATTAATGGGAGAAAAAACTCTGTATAGTGTTTTACATTAAGCTGGCCAGGATAATCATTTTTTAGTGCATTAAAGGCATGGGGGTCTGTTGTTACAATCTCATTGAAGGAGCATGATTTAAATATTTCCATGTTCTCTTCCATCAAGAATTGAAACAGGCCCTCCTCACCAATTCTTTTTACCTGATGGGCCGAATCCATTTCTCTTGGGCCCAGTATACCAAAATTTACCCCGGCCTTATTTAGACCTCTTACAATAGCCATTGCTATCTGTTGAATCTGTGGGTCAAATGAGGCATAGGAGTCAACAAAGTAAAGGACATCTACCTCATCTCCCTCTTCTATTATTTTGACGGAGATATCATCTAATTCTTTTATCCAGTCTGCCCTTTTAGCCGGAGGTTTACCAAAGGGGTTTCCGGTTTTCTCGAATTTCATAAGGGCATCCTGGAAATCCTTTGGTATCATGGCTGACTCTACCATGTGTCTGCGTAAATCTATAATTTTATCAATATATTCTATAAATACAGGGCATTCCTCCTCACAGGCGCCGCAGGTAGTGCATGACCAGATTTCATCAGGGGAAATGATATTCCCTATTATAGAAAGGTTATTTTCCTTGTTATTATCTCCCTTTTTTGTATTAAATATAGGCACGCTTTCGTAAGCCTGCTCTCTTATCTTTAAGGTAATTTCCATAGGTGACAAAGGACGGCCAACTGAGTTTGCCGGACAATTATCAGCGCACCGGCCGCATTCGGTACAGGTATAAAAGTCAAGGATGTGTTTCCATGTAAAATCCTCAATTTTGTCCACCCCTATGGAATCCAGTTCCTCTATGTCTTCAATATCCCACCTGGGAGGCTTTATAGAGCCCTTTTTAAGTTTTCTAAGAAATACATTTGGAAGGCCGGTTATAATATGAAAGTGTTTTCCCAGTGGAAGAAAGTTGAGAAACACCATTAATGTCAATATATGAATCCAGTAGTTCCACAAAAAAATGCTCTTTAAAGAATTTTGAGCGAGTCCATCAAATATGTAAGATGCAGTGTGGGCTGCAGGCAGCCAGTAGAGATACTTTTCTCCAAGGACAATTCCGCTTCCATCCATTGCAATATCAGTTACCATTAATAGGCTTATAAGACCAAGAACAAGATATGCCTCAAATTTATGGGTTTTTCCATATTTTCTTTCGTATCTTGCAGGTCTCGATATGGCACGGCGTAGTGTAGCTGCTATGCAAGCAAAAAGCACTATTATTTCAAATACATCCTTGAGGAGATTATAGGCCTCGCCTAATGAGCCGCCCATAAAAGGCAAGGCAAAATCAACCTTAAAACCCAGCCCATAAAGAGTTATAGACCTTAAGGCGAGCGTAACAAAGCCCCAAAAGATCATGATATGCAATATTCCTATCCATAGATACCTTGGCTGTCTTTTTTGGAATATGCCATAAATTATTAAATCATATAGCCTTTTTCCCAGCGAGCCAAATCTGGGATCAGGCTTGGCGGATTTAAGCAGAAGATATCTTCTGTAGATAATATAAAAAAAGAGGGCAAGGCCTAAGATTAGAATGACAGAGGCAATAACAAAACCAGGGATACCCAGATAGTGTTCAATGGCTGGTTGAATTTTATAATGCATTTTTTCCTCCTTAGAAAAGGCGTAAGGGTTAATTATTTTCAATGGATAACACAAGGCTTAAATAGTGGTCAAGACCTTTTGCTTTTCTTTTTAAAAAAGCTGTTCAGGTAGCCACAAAGACACCAAGGCACAAAGGTATAGATATTATGTTTTTACCCTTACATGAAGAGGTATAGTCTGTGACTGTCAATTACTCCCCTCTTTCTCCGTGAATTCCTGCGTAATAAGAGAAAAAAAGGGCATCAAAAAATAATTTATTAATATTTGTAATTACGGTATTGTAAAAGTTGTGATTTTTTGTTACTGCTCAAAAGTCTGGTTTCTAAAGAAAGAGTGAACCAATTGGTGTTTATCTAAACACACTCTTAACATAGGGGGAAAATATGAAAGGAAATAAATCTTTATTGTTTCTAATTTTTGTGTTTATTGCAGCTGGACTGATAGCCTTGCTTTTTGCCTATTATGGAAATGGTGATGGGAAAGAGCAAGCTTTAAAACGAGCTTTACAAGAAACTGAACAATTAGAGAAAAAATCTGTCAAAGAGGAAGATGTTAATTCCCAGCCGATAAAAGCACAGGAAATGCAGGAAAAGGGTGAAAAAGTTTCGGAAGGAACGGTTGAAGAGGGTCAGGCGCTGAGTGTTGAAGATGAATGCCTGAAAATAGAAAAAGATATTGAGGAGTTTTTTGCATATCTTGATCAAAAAGATTACATTAAAAATCTTGGGATGGGAGAAGACACAATGTCCAGATTTAAGGATATTGTTAGTGAATTATCCTTGCATATGCCGGTTCCCGCAGGAGAGGGACTTCGTTATGACAGTATAATCAGCAATATTTATCATTTTTACAGGATATTAGATTTAAAGGATTTAATGTTTTTAAAATCAGTTTTAAAAAACGAAGCTGAGGCCATGGAGGTAAATCTATCGATATTTTACAAATGGCTTATGTCAGGAGATGAATGCAGACAAGGAAAAATACAGAGACCATCTTTGAGTAACATTTACGGGTATGCTGGCTATTTGATAAATTCTATTGGGGGAAGGGCATATCTATTTCGTAGAAATACGAATTTAAGATTATTACTAAATTATTATTGTCTCCTTATTATCCATGAGGCTGATAAAAGAAAGATGAACAGCTACGGGATTGATATTGCACCCTTTTTAGGGCCACTATCAGAAGAAATTGAGAATTATCCGCTGCTCTATTTTCGTAAGGAGTATGCAGGCAATTTGCTTGAAATTAAGGATTATTATTCAAAGAAAAGAGAGGGTTTATAAGACAGCCTAACCTTGATGGCTTCGTAATAAGTCCAATTTCAGATTTAACTTGCTTATAACTTATTGATATTACTGCATCTCAATTTTACTTTTTGTGAATTTTGCGCCTTTTTGCGGCTTTATCAACTTTTATCAAGATAAGAAAGAGTAGATTCCCAAAATTGTATGTCATTTTTTAATCTTTGATAAAACTTGGCATTGGTAATGGCAATGCCTCCAATCTCTGCTGAGGCAAGAATAAATTCTATTTCTTCATTATTGTAAGCTCTCTCATTTTCTGAATAAAATCTCATCTCTCCAATAACATGCTCTTTAACAAAAATAGGAACTGATAAGATCGAGACAATCCCTTCTTTAATTGCCTCTTTTTGGTATTGAATGTTTTTATCAGTGGCTACATTTTTTACATATACTATTTCACCCTCTAATGCCTTTGACATGCTTTTGCTGGCATCAAGAGGTCCTTTCTCAAGGTATTCATTGCTAATGCCTTTTGATGAAACCATATTTAATCTACCCGTTGTTTCATCTAAAAGGAATATGCTGCATCCCTTTATTTCTAAGATCTGGTTAGACTTCTCAACCATGGAATCTACCACTGCATCCGGGTTAAGGTCATCTACTAAATCCCGTGTAACCTCATGGAGGATTCTAAAAAGTTCAGTAGATTTTTCAGGGTCGCATGTTTTCTTGGATGCTATGTTAATCTTGTATTTTTTGGTTTTTTCCCGGTCTTCAGGCTCTATATTTCCCTTTTCAAAAAGTCTGGCCAGCTTTTCCTTTTCTTTTTCATACATCCTGGCATTTATAATGCCAAGGCCGGCCATTTCACATATGGCAGATACAAACTCTATTTCATCTTCAGTGAATGATCTTGGTGAGGATGTATACAGTCTCAACATTCCTATGACCTGATTATGTATTTGTACTGGCACACTCAGGATAGAGGCAATGCCCTCTTCCGCCTTTTCATTTCTGTACTGAATCCGAGGGTCATTTTGTGCGTCAAGGATTAAGATTGGTTTCCCCTTTAAAACCTCCGGCACACTTTTGTCTGCAGCAAGGAGCCCTTTTCTTAGATATTTTTTACTTAAAAAGCGAGATGCTGCCAATTCTAAATCATTTGTCTCCTCGTTTAAAAGCCGCAGGCTTGCAGCCTTTAATTTCAGTGCAGGGACAACCCTTTTTACAATAAGTTCCAGCACCTCTTTTGAATCGAGCACTGAGAGGATAGCCCTGGATACCTCATGAAAAATCTTGAAATATGCTATTTGTTTTGTTGTCATCTTTCCTTGCAATAGAATTATTAATAAAAAATAAGTGACTGATCAGTTACTAATTAAATATATAATAATATTATTTTGCAGTCAAGGCAAAAAAAAGAGAACTTCTGTAAGGTTTCAGAATGTTTCTTCTATATGTTCGAATTGAATGGGGGGGTATTCCAGATGCTTAATTTTTTTTGGCTGGCGGGTTATGACATTCACGGCATTTTATGCAGTTGTGAGAATCAACATCCTTTGGATTGGTAATGCCGACCGGACATGTCCTCAGATAATATCTATTTCGTTTATCGGATTTTATCCCTGGGTGTGTAAAAAACAGGGAGATACGATTAAAAATTCCAAAGAGTGCTCCTAAAGGACAGGCGGTGCGACAGAAAGGTCGTTTTATAAATACAGCGGTTATAAGAATTGCCGCTAACAAAGCGATTTTAAACCAAAACCACCATCCAATCATAGAGAGTATTCCCCCAACATTGCTGAAAAGACCTGGTTCTGCAAAACGCTCTTTAAACCATGCCTGCAGAACAATGGGTATACCTGCTTCGATGCTTCCAACAGGGCAGAGCGTGCAGAAAAATGGCTCCTTAAAAAGCGGCGGCAATAAAATAACTGTGATGATTAAAACAGCATACTTTCCGTAACCTAAGAAGTTGGGCATCCTCACCTTATGCCGTGTTATCCGTGCAAGGAGGTCCTGTAAAAATCCGAATGGGCAGAGATGGCTGCAATAAAATCTTCCGGCAATTGTCGAAAAAAGCAATATAATGCCTACTGTAAATATGGGTATAGCGCCAATCACAAGAAAGTGCTGGATGGTTCCGATTGGGCATGCGCCTAACGCCAGAGGGCAAGAATAACAATTAAGAACGGGGACAGGCAGCCATGGAATTGTTAAGTGGCCAATAAATGGAAAATTGAACAAGATAAGACCGGATATTTGCCACCAAATTCTTTTAATTTTTCCCAAAAAAAACCCCTATTTTAATCCTATGCACCAAAAACAGAGGGTTTTGGCATTGGAGATAACTTCAGGTATCTCTTTCATCATAATACCGGTAATAATTAGAGAAACTGATAGGGCAAGAAATAGGATTTGATAGAATAGTTTGTTTTTCAATAAAGCCATGTTGGAGGTTTATTAACTCACTGATTTTAAATAATCGCTAAAGTTGACCTTTTTTTTGTACAGTTCGTCTTTCATGTAGTCAAGGAGTGGGCCAAACTGTTCTTTTGGGACATAACCCGGTAAGAGGTGAATAGGTTTTCCATCTTTATCCATGAATAAATATGATGGCAGACCTGTTACCTGGAAATACCCTGAAAGATCCTGGTAGGACATGGACTTTCCATCATAAGTGGCATAGCGGTTTCTGTCCTCAGTGTTTACTCTTATGGTGATCCAGTTTTTAGAAAAACGATTTTTGATTTCAGGGGCGGAAAAAGTTTGCTCATCCATAACATGGCACCACTTGCACCACTCGGCAAAGAAGTCAATGAGCACCGGTTTAGCTTCCTTTTTAGCGGCTTCTATGCCTTTATCCCAGTCATGATACCATGATGTAACCCTTGTATCTTTAACTGATTTTGTATCAGATACGGCAGCAGGGTTTTGTGCTTCTTTACTTTCTGCTATTACCGTTTCACTCGAATTGGTACACGAAACAAAGAATATTCCTAATATCAAAATTGACAAACTAAAAATTTTTATTCTCACTTTAAATCCTTCCGTTTTTAATTCCCTGTTTTTACTTTTGAGTAAATAATATAAGTATAAAATATTTTCTTGCAAGTGTTTTTAAAGGTATAATTTACTTATAGTACACTTCTGCGTTGGTATGTCCAGGGTAAGCCAGGGCTAATTAGTGCCTGAACGAAAAGTCAATTCAGGCACGATTTTAGATTTTAGATTGCGGATTTTGGATTAAAAAACAACGCAATTTCAAAGCCTTGAAGATTTAAGGCCAAAACTTGAAAACCATATTTCGAGGTTTTCGTTCAGACACTACTTAGATTAAAAGCCATTATTCATCATACGGAGATTATAGAAGTTGTTTTATTTATTGGCTAATATATCTTGACATACTAAATTTTAAAAAGATATTACTACAACAAAGACAAAAAGATTTTTTATTAAGGTTGCAATTACTTAGAAGTTAAAAAATAAAAACTGTGGGGGTGTAGCTCAGATGGGAGAGCGGTACGTTCGCAACGTACAGGTCAGGGGTTCGATTCCCCTCATCTCCACCATATCATGAAACATGAGGAACTGACAATTGGAAAGGCACGGAAAAATTGAGAGAAAAACGAAGGAGACAGATATCCGAATAGATTTAACCCTGGACGGTAAAGGGCATTCCAAAATTGATACAAGCATAGCCTTTATGGACCATATGTTTGAGTTGATGGCTGCCCATGGTTACATGGATATTAATGTAAGCGCTAAGGGTGATATTGAGGTTGATTATCATCATACAGTTGAAGATCTGGGCATATGTTTAGGTAAGGCGGTAAATGATGCGTTAGGAGAAAAAAAAGGCATTAGGAGATATGGCCAGGAAATGATTCCAATGGATGATGCCCTTGCCAATGTTGTGATTGATATATCAAACAGGCCTTACCTATCCTATAGGGTTTCTTTGGAGGAATATGTCACAGGGAATTTTAATGTCAGGCTTCTTGAGGAATTTTTCAGGGCCTTTGTAAACCATGCCGGTATAACAATGCACATAGAACTTTATTACGGCAATGATCCTCATCATAGTGCAGAGGCAATTTTCAAGGCCTTTGCAAGGTCATTTGATAAGGCATCTCAAAGGGAAGAAAGATTAAAAGATGTACCATCTACAAAGGGTATTCTGTAAGCAGGTCATTTTTATTTCTCGGCAATAGCTCTAATAGTTATTCAAAAGCCTATTGCATTTTTTCAAGAACCTTTACCCTCTCTTTTACGAGATCTACTTGTCTGGCATCTTTGGATTGGGCATACTGGATAAAACCTCCGTAGGCTTCAATTGCATCGGCTATGTGACCTACCTTCTCTGAGCTAACCGCCTTATTTAGATAGGCCTTGGCATCTCTGGGATTTATCTCTATCACCTTGGTGTAATCCAAGATCGCCTTATCCAACTGACCCTTTTTAATATAAATAGCCCCACGATTGTTATAAGCATCGGCAAAACCTGGATTTAATTCTATTACCTTTGAAAAATCTGCGATAGCCTTATCCAATTGTGCTTTTTTGTTATAGATAGCTCCCCGATTGTTGTAGGCCGGAAAAAAGCCTGGATTTATTTTTATTGCTCTGGTGTAATCCAATACAGCCTTATCCAACTGACCTTTTTTCCAATAACCAATTCCCCTGTTGTAGTAGGCCTTGGCATTTTTAGGATCTAATTCTATTACCTTGGTGTAGTCCAAGATACTCTTTTCCAGTTCACCTTTTTTACTATAGGTAATTCCTCTGCTGTAGTAGGAATTAGCATTATTAGGATTTAATTCTATTACCTTTGTAAAATCGTAAATTGCATCACCCAACAAGCCCTTTCCCCTGTAACCAATTGCCCTGTTGTAATAGGCCTTGGCATCTCTGGGATTTATCTCTATCACCTTGGTGTAATCCAAGATCGCCTTATTCAACTGACCCTTTTTAATATAAATAGCCCCACGATTGTTGTAGGCCGCAACAAAACCTGGGCTTAATTCTATCACCTTGGTGTAATCCAAGATCGCCTTATCCAACTCATCTTTTTTACTATACATGGTTGCCCGGTCGTAGTAGGCTTTAATAAAATTGGAATCTTTCTCTATTGCCTTGGAAAAATCTGAGATAGCTTTATCATATTGGTGTTTTCCCGCATTGGCAATTCCACGGTTGTCGTAAGCATTAGCAAAATTTGGATTTATTTCTATCACCTTAGTAAAATCCAATATAGCCTTGTCCAGTTCACCTTTTTTGATGTAGGCAATGCCACGGTTATAGTAGGCTTTAGCATCCTTTTTGTTTATTTTTATAGCCCTGTTAAAGTCCAAGATAGCATTATTCTGCTGGCCTTTTTTGCTATAGTCAGACCCGCGATCATTATAAGAATTAACATGCCACGGATTTATTTCTATTGCCTGGGAAAAATCACTGATAGCCTTGTCCAGTTCACCTTTTTTGCTGTAGGCACTTGCACGTTTGTAGTAGGCCTCGGCATCCCTCGGATTTTTTTTTATTGTCTTGCTGTATTCAGATATCTTTATGTCTCTTGCCGTGTTTAGATCTGAGGTTGCCTTATCTAACTGGCCCTTATCCCTGTATGCGGTGCCACGTTTTGAGTAGGCCTCGGCATCTCTCGGATTCATCTCTATTGCCTTGGTGTATTCAGATATCTTTATGTCTCTTGCCTTGTTAATGTCTGAGGTTGCCTTATCTAACTGGCCCTTATCCCTGTAGGCGATGCCACGATTTAAGTAGGCCTCGGCATACATGGGATTTATGTCTATCGCCTTGTCAAAGTCTGGAATTGCCTTATCCATCTGCCGCTTATCCCTGTAGGCGATGCCACGATTTAAGTAGGCCTCAGCATACATGGGATTTATGTCTATCGCCTTGTCAAAGTCTGGAATTGCCTTATCCAACTGTCCCTTTTGGCTATAGATAGAGCCATGCTTATTATAGGCTCTGAAAAACCTGGGGGAAATCTCAAGAGCCAAATTCAAATTTGAAATAGCTTCACTAAACATCCCTTTTTTAATGTATATCGAGGAAACCGCATCGAGAAAACTTGCAATTATTTCCCTCTTTTTCATATTTTTAAGAAAGAATTGGTCTGAGATATGTATTTTGAATTTTTCCCTATAAAAATCGTCCCCTAAAAACTCTTCCATGTTTTGAGCGTCTATGTTGATCCTTTTTTTAGCATCTTCATATCTGAGAAAAATATGATCATACGCATTTACTCCATAGAGGTGAATTCCTATTCTCTCGGCTATGGAAAGTAAAAGAAGCGACAGGCCCATAGAGTTACCTTTTCTTTCATCCAGAACGAAATTTAGAAATTGATATTGAGGATTTTTTTCACTTGAGATGTAAGAAAAATTTTGGGATACGTACTGAATTATAAACTGGATAATTTCTGCAGGCTCACTTTTTTCTTTAATTTCTCTAATTAGGTCTAATGCTATCTCGTCAACTATCTTTCTGTATTTATCAATGTCTATGTACATGTAATAATTAAATAAATTTCTGTAATCTTTTCTTGAGATCAGCAGAATAGCAGTGCACAGATCAATCTGTTCATCCGGCAGGGCCAAAATCTCTCCAATAGTCTTTGACTTTAAACCTTTAAGGGCTCTATTTGAAAGTTGATTACGTGCAGTCTCTGTTGAAATTTCCTTAGGCTTTGGTTTCTCAGTGTACTCTGGTATGAATGGTTCCTTTTTTATTGGAGCTGATACGCATCCTGAAACCAAAAAGACGGCAATGAGAAAAAGCAAAAATAATGTATAAACGTTTTTCACTTCGGTATCTCCATTTTTTTTAGACAGTCACTCATATCCTTGCTTTGTTTTATGAAATCCGTGGAGTAAGCCTTCAAAGCCATTTAAAAGGTTCCTTGAAGGCTTACTCCACGGATTTCATAAAAACATTTTTATTGGTTGCTCCTGAAATTCAAGATAAAAATAGTTTCAGATCCTTTTCCTGGCCAGACATACATTGGAAGATACTTACCAATAAGATTCTTGTCAATGGACTTTTTAAGGTAACCATTCAAGAATCAAAAGTGGACTTATAAAATATGACAATATAAAGCCAAGAGAGTACACCCAAGGATGAGAGAAGCGGAATTAGAGATGGGTTTTCAATCAAAATAAATAATACGACTTTGTTATTAAAGGAAACCTTTTTAAGAGGAGATCATTGCCAGAATTGAAACTATCAGGCGATTATGTGGGTCTTGGTTAATACTTGACAAAATATTTTCCACTATCTATACTTCCAAGCCTTATTAGTTCTTGCTTAGGGCTCACTCAAAAATAACTTCACATTTCAGCCGCCGATACATCCCGCCTGACTGCGTTGTGAAAACTCGGAATATTCCTAATATTCCTGCGTTTCCACGCCTTGTCAGGCGGGCGCCTCAACACCTGAAATTGTGAACTTATTTTTTCGTGAACCCTTAGAAAAGAAAAAAACCAGCCCCGCAATAATGTATCAGCTATGGTGGCAATCTTTTTAGGGATATCATGCAGGATTTAAAGAGATTACTTACCTTTCCGGTGATGAGAATATGATCGCAGTAGGGTGACTCAAAGAGATGCGACTGAAATTTTCTTATTTGGCGGTAGATTAATTCATAAAGGCATGCATAAGGCTAAGGAAACTATTCTGAAGGAAACTTCGAGGTAATAAACTTATCAAAAAAGGAGAATTCTATGAAAAAAATTATAATTGTGTTAATGGGAATCTGTTTTTTGTTTTCAGGAACAGTTGTGACAACATTTGCGGCGGAGGTTGTTGTTGGGGCGGTGACACCCCTTACAGGAAAGCTGGCCGTATACGGAGAGGGATTTAAGAATGCCATGCTTCTCGCACTTGATGAAGTGAATGCTGCTGGAGGTATAAAGGGCAAACCCATGAAGATTGCCTTTGAAGACAACAATTCTACTTCCAAGGGGTCTGTCTCCGCCATTAGAAAGCTTATAACCATCAACAAACTCCCTTTGATTTTTGGTCCGGCTGCGAGCTCCAATTTCTTGGCGGTGTGTCCTATTGCGCAGCAGAACAAGGTAATCCTTATTGGTGCGGAGAGCGCAGCCGCTGCCATAAGCAAATGCGGATCATATGTTTTTCGTGTTTTTCCCTCAGATCTTCTTCAAGGTAAAGGTGTTGCCGAACTTGTCAAATATTTGGGATACAAAGAATTAACCCTTACATATGTGAATAACGATTGGGGAGTTGGCCTTGCAGATGTTTTCAAGAAACAGTTTTTAAAAGATGGTGGGAGATTGATTGACGAATTTGCCTATGATGAAGGAAAGACAGATTACAGGAGTGAGGTTTTAAGGATAAAGAAGTCATCTCCAAAGGCAGTTGTTAATCTTACTTATATTAAAGAAGGCGCAACCATGCTGAAACAGGCCTTTGAAACGAGCGTGAATGTCCAATGGATAATGGGCTCTGCCGCAAAGTCTCCTAAACTTGTGGAACTTGCCGGTAAGGCAGCAGAGGGGCTAATTGGAACTTATCCCACATTCTCTCAGAATACGCCTCAGTATAAGGCATTTAAAGGGGCATGGGAAAAGAAATATCCCGGCAAAAAGACGCCAATTTTTGGTGAATACAACTACGATATGGTAAGGCTCACAGCAAAGGCGCTCAGTGAGACAAAATCCATGTCTTCCGACGATATCCGGAATGCCCTGATAAAAGTAAGTAAGGGATTTATTGGTGCCACTGGTGATAAGACCTTTGATTCCAGTGGAGATGTTGGAGCTACCTACGGCCGCTGGACTATAAAAGACAAGAAGATAGGGGATTATAAATAACTAAGGACCCTAAATGACATATTATGTGCAGCTTGTTTTGAACGGAGTCATAGCAGGGTCAATTTACGCCTTGTTTGCCGTGGGG
Source organism: Thermodesulfobacteriota bacterium (assembly GCA_034718555.1). Classification (GTDB taxonomy): domain Bacteria; phylum Desulfobacterota; class DSM-4660; order Desulfatiglandales; family B25-G16; genus M55B121. Next base: position 8,738 of record JAYEMW010000025.1, on the reverse strand, counting down.
CTTACCATGGTCTACGGTGTATTCCGGTTTATCAACTTTGCCCATGGAGAACTCATAGCCCTGGGCGCCTATCTTACACTGCTGTTTACACAGAATATCTTTTCCCTGCCTCTATATTATGCTGTATTTCCTGCCCTAATAGTCACTATTTCTATTGGGCTGGCCCAGGAGCGATACATCTATAGACCCTTGAGGCATGGAAACCGTATTTCTCTCTTAATTGCATCAATAGGACTATCTTACCTACTCAGAAACGGGATTCGGATAGTTTGGGGATCGGATTTGATGACATACGGTCTGAAACCTTCACGGGGAATGGAATTTGTGGGACTTATTATTACGCAGGTTCAGGTTTTAATGGTGGCAGCGGCAGTTCTTTTTCTATGTGGACTTTACTTTTTATTTACCAGGACCATGCTCGGAAAATCTCTTAGGGCGGTGGCGGATAACATGGAACTTGCAGATATTATGGGCATTAACATGAACAGGGTAAGCATGACAGTATGGACCTTGGCCTCTGTCTTTGCAGGGGTTGGGGGAATTTTGCTGGCCCTGGATACAAACCTTGAGCCGCTAATGGGACTGACTAATATGATAAAGGCATTTGCCGCTATGCTTTTGGGTGGGTCAGGAAATGTCTGGGGAGCCTTGCTTGGGGGCCTTTTTATCGGGATTTTCGAAAATGTCGGCGTGGCCTTTTTTTCACCAGGTTATAAGGACTTCATATCCTTTGCCGTTATAATTCTGGTACTGCTGATTCGTCCAAAGGGCATTTTTGGGGCCTTGACAGGAGTGCGATAGAGAATGGATTACCTGCTGCACATATTTATAATAGCCTTTATTTATTCTATTTTTTCTATTTCCCTTAACCTGGAACTTGGATATGCAGGGCTCTATAATTTTGGCCACGTAGCTTTTTTTGGGATAGGCGCTTATACATCAGCCCTTTTAAGCCTTGCCGGCCTCTCTGTAACAGTTAGCATAATCTGTGGCATGGCCGTTGCTGGAGTAGCAGGGACCCTGCTTTCCATACCAGCGTTGAGGCTTTCCGGTGATTATTTTGGAATTGCCACGCTGGTTTTTGCAGAAATGGTAAGGTTATTTTTCCTGAACGAGCGCTGGCTTACAAAAGGCCCTATGGGATTACCTGGTATACCCCGGCCTGAATGGATCGGGGAAGGGGTTACAGGCCTCCCCTTGTTTCTGATTTTTTATGCCATGTTAGCTTTCACAGTTTTTTTGTTAGTCTACCGTCTTACTAAGGCCCCTTTTGGGCGAGCGCTAAAAGTAGTAAGGGAGGACGAGTATGTGGCCCAGTCACTGGGGAAAAATATTTTATCTCTTAAGATAAAGGCCATAACAATAGGCTCTGCATTAGCAGGTATGGCAGGAGGGCTGTGGGCACATTATATAACCTACATTAGCCCTGCAGACTTCACACTTAACGAAACGATCCTTGTTCTTTTGTGTGTGGTCCTTGGAGGTCGCGGGACCAACTGGGGCCCAATATTAGGCTCATTTGTAATTATATTTTTTGGTGAGTCTGTTAGATTTTTGCCGATCCCAATGTATTTCAGCCGCTTTGTGGCCCCAATCCAGGGAATGATTTATGGAACGGTTCTTGTTCTTATAATGCTAAAAAGGCCAGAGGGACTTCTGTCTGAATATAAAGAGTGATAATGCTGAGAATTGAGAATAATACAAAAAGCTTTGGCGGGCTGGTAGCTGTAAAAAATGTTACATTTGAGATCAATGATACAGGCATAACAGGTTTGATTGGTCCAAATGGGAGCGGAAAAACAACACTCTTTCACTTGATCACAGGATTTTACAAGCTCGATAAGGGCCATATCTATTTTAAGGACAAGCTTATAAGTGGTCTTTCGCCTCACACTATAAGCAGGATGGGTCTTGTTAGAACCTTCCAGCAAACCAGGGCACTTCCTTTTATGTCCACCTTGGAAAACCTTTTATCTTCAGCGCCTAACCAGGCAGGGGAACACATTTCTTCTGTTTTTTTAAGACCCGGCAAGGTCAGGCAGGAAGAAAAGGAGAATAAGGAGAGGGCAATGGAAATACTCGATACCCTTAAGTTGGCCCCCCTGGCCCATAACCTTGCAGGCAAGCTAAGTTTTGGCCAGCAAAAACTTATAGAATGGGGCAGGGTGCTCATGGCCAAACCGGAAATGATTCTCTTAGATGAACCGGCCGCGGGAATAAATCCAACCTTGATTGGCCAATTGATTGATGTAATCATAAGACTCAGTGATAAAGGGATAAAGATATTTCTTGTTGAACATAACATGCCACTAATCGCTGAAATCTGCGAAAAAATCTTTGTGATGGATTCAGGAAGTTTGATATTTTCCGGCTCCCCAAATGAGGCCAGGAAAGACAGCCGGGTTATTGAGGCGTATCTTGGGAGAGAAAACGGTGATGCTTGAAATAAATAACCTGACTGCAGGCTATGGACCGGTTACTGTCTTGCATCAGGTAAGTATTGGTCTTTCCGAAGGCGAAATCGTTTGTATTATAGGACCTAATGGCGCTGGAAAATCTACTGTGCTGAGGGCTGTAGCGGGTCAGCTCGAATCCTTAACCGGCAAGATTATATTTCGTGGTGAGGATGTAATTAATCAGAGTATAGAAGAGAAGGGAAGAAAGGGGCTTATCTTTATACCACAGGGGAATAATATATTTCCAAACCTCACCGTTATTGAAAATCTGGAGATAGCCGGATCTATTCTCCGGGACAGTGAAAGAATGTACAATGGCATAAAAAGGGTATTAGAAAAATTTTCCATGTTAAATGAAAAAAAGAAACGTCCTGCACGAGAGCTATCAGGCGGGCAACGGCAGATACTGGCCCTGAGCAGGATACTCATACTCGGCCCCAGGCTGGTGCTTCTTGACGAGCCATCCCTTGGATTAGCTCCCCTAATCGTTGATATTGTTTTTAAGGAAATCCAGGAAATGAACAGAAAGGGGATTTCATTTCTTTTAGTAGAGCAGAATGCCAGAAAAGGTCTTTCCATATCCCACAGGGGTTATGTACTTGAATTGGGCAAGAATAGATTGGCAGGGACAGGAGAAGGACTTTTGAATAACATCGAAGTCCAGAGGCTTTATTTGGGGGGGTAATTAACCACGAAGGACACAAAAAAACAAGAAATTGGGGTCATATGGAAATTGAACATTTTGAAACTGCGTCGATTATCTTGTATTTTAACTTTTTTTAGATCGTTTGGTTTGTGGTTTCTTATTTTCGGCATATTGAACCTGAATATTTCGACCATCAATTTTAGCGCCTTTCATTGATTTTAACACTTTAGCCGCAACACTTGTTTCAACTTCAAAAAAAGAAAATTCCCGCATGATTTCTATTGGGCCAATCTTTTCAGAGCTAATTCCTGCTCTGCTGCATAGAGTTCTTATTACAGCACCTTTTTTTAGATTGTCCATAGATCCCGAATTCAAGAAAAATCGTTTCGATTTTCCAGGTTTTAAATTTTTTTGCTGTCGATCTTTTTTTACAGGACGATGAGCGTTCTCCCTTTTTTCCAAGGATACATTTATATCTTTGGAATCTTTATAATAATTAAGAAAGCGGTTAAATTCAATCGAAACAAACTTTTGAATGAGCTCTTCTTTTGTAAGATGGTTTAATGCATTGTAAACCGGCGGCAGGAAACGCCCGATTTCTTCCTGATCCACTTCAACTTCTACCATTTTGCTAATCATGGAATAGAGCTGTTTCTCACAAATTGCATATCCTTCCGGGACTTTCGCATAATTAAATTTAACCCCTACTTTTTTTTCTATAAACTGCAACTTTCCTTTTTCCCTGGAATTGATGATGGCTATTGATGTTCCTGATTTACCCGCTCTTGCCGTTCTGCCGCTTCGGTGAGTATAGTTTCCCGCCTCATCGGGGAGTTTATAGTTGATGACATGGGTTATATCCTGAACATCTATACCGCGGGCAGCAACATCTGTTGCAATAAGAATCTGAATGGATTTGGTTTTAAATCTGCTCATGACTTTATCTCGTACTGCCTGAGAAAGGTCACCATGAAGGGCTTCAGTATTATAGCTGTCTTTGATAAGTTTCTCTGCTATTTCCTGTGTTTCTTTTCGCGTGCGACAAAACACAAGGCCATAAATATCAGGGTAATTATCAATAATTCGTTTTAACGCCTGATACCTGTCTTTTTCTTTGACGATATAATTCACATGCAGAATATTTTTCGCGCCACTATTTTTCTTCCCTATGGTTATCTCAACTGGATTTTCCATATATCTTTTCGCAATTTTTGAAACTTCATTGGGCATTGTTGCGGAAAACAGCCAAGTTCTTTTCTGAGATGGCGTATTTTCAAGAATGGCATCTATATCTTCCTGAAAACCCATATTGAGCATTTCATCTGCTTCATCAAGAACCACATATGAGACCTTAGTAAGTTTTGCTATTTTTCTATTAATAAGATCAAGCAATCTCCCTGGTGTTGCCACAATAATCTGAGCACCTTTTTTGATCTGATTTCTCTGATTTTCAATACTAGCGCCCCCATAAACGGCAGCAACTTTTGCGCCTTTTACATATTTGCATAATTTTTTGATATCATCTGAGATCTGCAAACAGAGTTCCCTGGTGGGGCAAAGCACCACTCCTTGAGTATGTGTCAGATCAAAATCAATTAGCTGGATCATAGGTAAAGCAAAAGCTACTGTTTTGCCTGTTCCGGTCTGGGCAAGCCCTACAAAATCCCTGTCCCCTCCAATAATTTCAGGAATTGCATCTGTCTGGATGGGCGTGGGTTCAACAAATCCGAGTTTATTAACCGCCTTTAATAACTCGTCAATTAAATCCAAATTCTCGAAACTCATGTTTTTTCTCAACCTTTCTTATTGTTTTAAATGTTTATACATAAAATAAAACACAAAATTTTAACATGCATAAAATGGTAAGGCAAACGTTATATATCACAAACAGCAATTCTCGGCGCCATGCAATTGCAAAAATATCAAAACCCTGCTGTATTCACTAAGTTATACCTTCAATTAACCGTTGAGAAAAGTTTATATACCAAGATTGCATTGTGTAAAACGCTGGCAGAGTGTGCAGAGTTGTCGATTGAGCTGTTACAAAAAAATTAATCCGACGCTGAAAAAGGCGCGGCTTATTTAGGCGTTCGCTTCCAGAAAATTTAAAATCTTACACATTGACAAGGCTCACATATTTCTATACCTTGTGATTTTGAAAATCATCTCATTCTATCGGACTGCGTCATGCAAGTTATCGATAACTAAATATAAAGAATTGAAATATGATAAAAACACATTCATTACATATTCCTGTAATGGGAATCGGATTTACTATTGATACCCCTTTAAAGGTTTCTCAATACGGAATTGACTCTGTAATTTCTTTAGTTGATGACATTCTTCTTGAAAAGTTAAGAAAGATGTACTGTGACAAATTTGAAATTCCTTATAATGAGATCACAGAAAAAATCGAAGATTTCAGAGCAAAAAGGATCACATCTTATCTGAATTTAATAAACAACCTAACAAAAAAGAAATTTGAAGAATTAAAAAATGCTACTACTGAAAAAGGTAATAAGATAAAAGAATACTTCAATATGTTACCTGACAGTTCAACCATAAAACAAAAAGTCAAGAGTTTAACAGCAGAATGTTTTGATTTAAGTGAAATTGGAAACTGGATAAGAGACAATTTATCAATGGGTAGTATTGATGTAAATATTATGACCAGACTTGATAAGGAGAACTATATTAATGATGAAAAATTACCTATAGAATACAATGACGCTCATGCTGCACTTAGGGGGTATGCGCATAGCGACTTAAGATCCTCCTTAATCCTGTCGGCAGGAATGAATCCAAGGTTATACAGCTATTTTGAGCAGTTTGAAGATTTCTATCCTGATAAAAATGGAGAAATAAAAAAGAAAATTGTTTTAAAGGTCAGTGATTACAGGTCGGCTTTGGTCCAGGGTAAATTTCTTGCTAAAAAAGGACTGTGGGTTTCAGAATACAGAATTGAATCAGGACTTAATTGTGGCGGACATGCTTTTGCAACAGATGGATACCTCTTGGGGCCTATATTAGCAGAATTTAGGGATAATCGAAAAGCACTGATTCAATCAATTCACGAAATCCTGGTCCAGGGACTTTTCAAAAAAAATCGACCATTACTTAAAACAGAATTGCCATTAAAAATTACCGCTCAAGGTGGTGTTGGCACGACTGAGGAGCATCAATTTCTAATCGAACATTATCAACTTGATTCAATTGGGTGGGGTTCTCCTTTTCTTTTAGTCCCGGAAGTTACTAACGTTGATGAGCCGACCAGGAATCAATTGAGAGAATCTAAAGAAGATGATTTGTATTTAAGCAATATTTCTCCCTTAGGCGTTCCTTTTAGTAATCTTAAAGGTAACACTAAAGATCTTGAAAAATTATCTTTGATTGTGAAAGGAAGACCCGGTAGTCCATGTTCTAAGAAATATGCTGCTTTAAATAAAGAGTTTACTAAAAAAAGCATTTGTACAGCTTCACGACAATACCAATATTTAAAATTAAAGGAACTGGATAAAGAAAATCTATCTCCTGAGAAGTATCAAATTAAATATGATAAAATTGTTGAAAAATCTTGCATTTGTATCGGTTTAGGGACATCTGCTTTGTTGGTGAATAATTTAGATACGAAGGTTGAAGGCAATGGAGTCTCTGTTTGCCCGGGTCCAAACATGGCGTATTTTTCAAAAATAATGAGCTTAAAAGAAATCACCGATCATATTTACGGTAGATCAAATATGATTACAAGAACCGATCGTCCAAATATGTTTATAAAAGAACTAAAAATTTACATTGATTTTCTAAAAAATAAGATAGAGAAAACGAGAGTTTCTGTTACAGATAAAAAAGAGAGATATTTGTTAACTTTTGCAAAGAATCTAAATGAAGGAATCAACTATTATTACAGATTATTTACTGATTTGAAGGGCGTATTTGAAGATACAAAATCCAGGATTCTAAGTGATTTAGATGATAGTAGGAAAATATTACATCTTCTGGATTTAGAAATAGCAAAAAGGCAAACAAAGGATCAAACCTCAACTATTGACAAATAAAAATGACTTTGGTGTTCATTTTTTATGGTTAGACCTCTTAGTGTAGAATACCCTGGTGCCTGGTATCATGTAACCAGCAGGGCCATTGAAAAATCGCAATTTGTGGCCTTCCGGGGTATAAACAATCTTTGGCACCGTTCACAGGTTCAGCCCGCCACAAGAACGGCGGATAAAGGTTCAAGTTTCAGGGTTAAGAAAAAGACTGAAATTGCATCCCAAAAAGGCTCGTAAAAAATGCGGGTTTTGCCACATCATTGCCAAGTACCATGTTCCAGGTTTGTGGGTATGTGGAAACGATTGGTTTTCACGTACAAAACGCTTACAAAATGGCTTAAGGTGATAAGAATACAACCTTTGAATCCCGCTGTAAGCAGGAAACCTTTGAGCCGTGAACGGTTACCAATCTTTTTATCTTTCATTTCTCCTTTTAAAATTCTATTGCCAGCCTTAAAAAGGCATCATTTTGCTTATCATCAGCAATACTGCCTGATTCCTTTTCATAATCAATTATACGATATTCACCCATAAGGTTGGTGGAAAAACTATCCTTTTCAAAAAGCGTATAGGTGAATCCTATACTGTATTTGTCTTTTAGATGACCACACTGCTCTCCTGTAATATCATCATCAAGTGCCTCATATTTATCTAATAATAAAAGATATTTTTCATCACCCCCTTTCTCCAAAAAAAGGCCACGAAGATAATTTGCCCCGATTCCTCTCAGAGCAAAAGACCTCCGTAGCCTTTTTTACTTAATGTTATTTTGTTTTTATAAACTAATTAATTTTGGATACCAAAAATGATCTTCCTGATCAAATTTTCTTTTTTGTTACAGTTTATATATCGAAGCAACCATGGACTGTCAAGAGAAATCTTCCATTTGAGTGATCATATCATGAATGCCTGAATAACCCTTTTGGCCCCAATAGCATTTACCATGGTCCACAGTAAGGATGAAACCACCACCAAGGGTAATGCCAGTAAGGATATGGATAAAATCGCTCCTTTATCTTGTGGGGCCATATGTGTATCTTCTTGACAGAGATAAGCGGATAGGAATACTTGATCTCTCCCAAGGGCAAAATCCTTTTCCCCTTTATTTTCTCCGGCTATTGTCACTTCCATTCCCTGAGAGCCAATGGCCACATCAAGATACCCATCGTATAAAGCCAAAAATCTTCCATCAGATTCATCAACATCCTTTGGTCTTCTTTCTATATCTGCTGGTTTTTGCAGTACCTCGATCAGGGCACCTTCCTTCTTATTCTTTTACCCTATGATGACCCCACTCCAAATTACTACCTTGCCTTTATAGGCATCAGGATTTTTGAGTACTTCCCTAAAGGTGATCTCCCTTGCTACTCGACTTCTTAAGTCCTTTGAAATGATCGGGGCGCAGCCACTAAAAGAAAGAAAAAGGGCGAGAGCGATATACGGGATATCTTTCACCTTTGTAAGTGTGGTAAGAATATGATAGATGATCATCAGTTTTTCCTCGTTTTTTTGGTTGATCTTGCGCTTGCTGCACTCTTCCCCTAAAAAGCTACAGAATTTACTCCTCCCATCGTTTTGTGGATAAAA
>JAYEMW010000024.1:5000-27130 GCA_034718555.1 Thermodesulfobacteriota bacterium | reverse complement strand
TTTCTATTAGATTATTATCTTGATCAAGCATAATTAAAAAGATGATAACGTCCCCATCGTCTAGCCTGGTCCAGGACATCGGCCTTTCACGCCGACAACACCGGTTCAAATCCGGTTGGGGACGCCACAGTGCACGTTCGAGGGATCCCTTGCCAATGAGGGAATCCCTTTTTTGTATTACGGCGGGAAAGGATGGCCTTTCACGTCCCGCCCAAAGGCGGGATTCAAATCCGGTTGGGGACGCCATTTTTATAATTGCTTTAAGCTGCAATAAAAAGGAGTCTGATTTTGCTGGTCAAAGATTCGCAGACAACTTTCAACACAGGTCAGAATACCAACAACGAGGAAACGGCAAGACGGTAAAGTAATCCGTATCCGAAAATCATCCAAAGCGGAAACTGCACATCAAATAATCTATGATGTATTGAATTTACCCTAACAACCAGGGAGAAAAATAAAAACAACCTTGTAGTCAATTCAAATCTGTAGTGCCAAAATATGAGTTTCCCGATATCTAACTGTCTGGTATCACTTAACTATTTTTTTGGGAGCGATCTTTGGTTAATACTTTGGGGCAAAAAAGATACTGCATTCCGCACAAAAGAGTCAGAACGATGGTCAAAAGACCACTTCCCATAGATGATATTAACGTAGATGAATACATCCGGAGAAACGCTGATTTAATATGGCTACATCAAAATGAAATGTGGGAGTATATTGACCAACCAGAAGATGATGATAATTTCTAATTCCGCACCAATCGCGAAAACTATGGCCAAGCCAAGCTCTTTTCTGGACAGCACATATCCATATAAACTCAGCAGAGCAAAATAAAATGAAAACAAGGACTGACGTACATGATTTAACCAACATTCCAAATATTGGTCCCGCAACAATCCGCTATCTAAGCCTATTAGGCATCAGTAAACCATTTGAGCTAATTTGTAAAAATCCATATTTAATGTATAAGGAATTATGCAATATCACAGGAAAAAACTTTGACCCTTGCCTTGCTGACGTATTTATCTCAGCAGTAAAATTTATGGAAGGAGCCCCACCTCAAAAATGGTGGCATTATACAACAGAAAGAAAAAATACATTATCAAAAGAAAGAAGCTAATGTCATGATCGCATATTGTGGATTGGATTGTTTAAAATGTGAGTGCTATATAGCCAAACTGGGTATAGCCTTTAATAGACCACGATTTAAGTATCATTATCCTATACTTGAGTCTGGGCTGGCCGAAATAATTTAGTAATAACAGTTGCGTGTTTCACTTCTTCGAAATAGGTGATAAGATTTGTCAAATCCATTCTTGCCTTGGTGTCTGATGAATGGTCGGGCAAAGGACGCGAGCTCAACAGTTCTATTTTTTACTCAATATATAAAACTATTTTAACACAATCGGTCTTGTATTGAGTAACGATGACAAAAAGCATGTCCCCTTGGGGACACTTAATAAAATCAAACAGCTTGCCATCTCCTATTAAAAAAAATGACAATACTGCTCCAGGACATCTCGTTATCAAACAGGACAACATCCCGATTTATCGGGGTTGGGGTTTCCATTATTTTCAATCAAGGTGTAGAAATCGGTCTTTTACCTCACATCAGCGACTCATATATAATTTGGGCAGGTGATATGGAATCATATACATGGTGATACACACAAGGATACTTTAGCGCAAAAATAATAATTTTGAAAAATGAATTTTTTGTGTTACAAGAAACAAGCATGAAAAATATAAGGAAGCAAGCTAATGCAAAACGGCCAGCTTCAGACATTATTTAAATAGAATAATTTTAGGAAAATATATGAAATATCATTGTCAATCGTGCGGCCAAGAACTTCCAGATCTATGGCAATGGAAAACCCTTGATACATCAGGAAAACAGATGGTAGTTACCTGTCCTAACTGTAATAATGAGTTTATTAGGCTGGAATATGATCCTGATATGCCTTATGGTTATAGGGTCATTCCTTCTATGATCTTTGTTCCCCAGGGGACTAAAAACAGATAAAAAATAGATCAAAATGGTAAAAATCCAAACTATTTATCCATCAATGATAATGAAAATTGCTTGCCCCAATTGCAGGGCAGAGGGCACAGTAAAAACCGATAGCCCTCCGGAAAAAGATTTCATGCTTCTGTGCCCTCTATGCAAGGAAAAATTCCTTGTTAAGATTAACATCAGGAAATATTATAGAAAAAAAACTAAAATTTCCGTTAGGTACTCTTTATCGGCTGTTAATCTTCACGATATAAAAAATTTTGGGGATGGGACCATAACTGATATTTCAATGAAAGGAATGCGCGTTGAAATCTTCAAACAATCCGTTTCTCCAGACTATTTCAGGAAAGGACGATTGCTAACATTTTTCTTTTCACTGCCCCCAAGGCATGAAAAGCTAAAAATTAGTGGCGAGATAGTTCGTTTTGATGAAGGAGACCAGGGACATTATTTTATTATAGGGGTAAAATTTTCCAATCCTGATCAGTTTACTGAAAAGCAAATCGGGTTCTTTCTTTTACCATGATGATAAAGTGCGACATAGAGAAAAAACAACAGAGATAAGACATTAAGATGAATAACAAATATTTTCTTCATATTTTCCCCTAAAGTTTAACTGTGATTAATTTTATTATAGTTATCAAGTTCAATCCTTAATATTGTATCTGTAAAAATATATAATATGCACTCATTCTCTGCCATTATTTTCAAATTAACCTTCTTGTCAACCTGCACCAAATTTATTATTTCACCATTGGCTAATACAAAATTTAATCTTTCTCTTGGTAAATCAATAATAATCACGTATATGCCGCTTTTTTCTTTATCCTTCTGAATCTCGTATTCAACGGGCTTATTTTTTGAGACCTTAGAAGACTTTCCCTTAATTTGAGGCAATATTGATTTATTGAGGGTATGTTTGTTTTTTTGCCTATTTTTATCATAAGATCGAGGCTTGTATCCTTCAATTGAATCAATGTTTTTATCCGCTGGCAGATTTTTTTTATTCTTCCCTTGACCTGTTTCTTCTAACCTGCTGTTTGAATGGTAAGGCCGGGGATATTTCATTGAGGGAGTTTTATCAGCGGGCATATTACTATCCGCCGGCATAACAGCGTCAACAACTTCATCTTCCTCAAGTTTTTCATCTAATTCCTCATCGCCTTGCTCAATCACAATTTTAGAATCTACTTTTTTTCCATGAAGATCAGTAACAACAACACTTCCCGATAGTCTAAAAGGCTGGAAGGAGTCTTCTTTGGCATCAAAGGAAATGTGGGCAAGCTCTCCAGAATGGTTTTTAAAGCCCGTGGCATCTATAATGCCAATACGTATTGAACCAAGTGAGTTGGTATTGGCCATGGCTGAAGCAGAGCCAGTTTGTAGAGCATCATCAAAGACAATATGCACATCGTCATAAGAACCAGGTGGGTACCGAAGAGTTACTTCAACCGATCCAAGCCCATCTAAGTCTTCCCCAATTAGTGCATACTCCATTCCTGATCCGGATATATTATCTTGGGTAAGAGGCACCAGACGTACAGTTGAGCCAAAGGCAAAATATTGACATGGAAATAAAATAAAATATGTTATGATGAGGAATGTCTTTAGTGTAACATTTTTTTTCACTATGAACATATCCCCTGTCTAAGGTCAGCAAAGGTAACGCCCGAAAAAATCTCCGGGCGTTACCTTTATTAAAATGTTACTGGTTATCTATGTCCATACTTATGTTTGAAGAATCCAGCCCTGCATCAGCACCGTTCAGATCAGTAGCTAAGAAGGCAGTAACTGGAAAATCACCTGCCGTAGGTATGTTCGGTTGAATGACATCAAAGGTAAGCACCATAATAGATCCGCTGGCTCCGCCATCAAAGCCGTATGCATTACCACCTCCAACATTAACATAGTCGCCGTGATCATTTGGTAACAAAAGAGAACCTGCACCTTCTGTGAGGCTTCCGGAAACAGCATTATTAAATGTAACCTTTGTCTCATCATAATCAATTACAACATCCAAAGCCATAAGCGTAGTCCCAGCGGCCACACCTGTAAGGCTGACTGTAACTGTTGTGGTGCTTGGAAGTGACGCCACGGATACATCTACACTGTCGGAGATACTATCAACTGTCGCAGTCACTGCCACAGTCCCTACACTCGACGGCGCGGTTAAGGTTGTTGTTGCAACACCACTTGTAGTGGTTGCCTGAGTAGGGCTTACAGTACCGCCTCCAGTGGCGCTAAAGGTGACTGTAGTCCCGTCCGCTATGCCTGTTGCACAGGTATCCGGATCTGCCGGAGTTACCGTAGCCGTAATGGTTGATGTGCCGCCTGTCCCGATTGCGGTTGGATCAGCAGCAACCGTTATCTCACCCGGATCACAGGGATCTGATATTATATTAATATCAACGGTATCTGTAAATGCAGCACCGACTGTGACGATTGCCGATGCCTGAACGGTCACTGCGCTTACCTGTGTGCCTGTCAAGGTTACAGAGGCCTGCCCATCAATTGTTGTTGAAGAAGCAGCAGATAGGTCACCAGTACCAGAGATAACAGCAAAATTTACTGTAGTGTCATCAGGGACTGTTGAACCTGTACACACAGCACTGAGAGTTGCAGTAATTGTAGCAGCATCAGCTCCATCGCTTATGATAGACGTTTTATCCGAGGCAACTGATATAGCTGAAACATCCTGGCAGTCTGATATAGTAAATATGATTTGCTCAGATAATGCATTCCCGTTAGCAAGGGTATAGCTTGCATCAACCGTGGCAGTGCCGGCCGCTGCTGTGCTTGTAAGCGATGCCTGTGCTTCACCATTAGCTGCTGTTACAGGTGCAGCGTCGGAAAGTATAATAGTTCCTGACGCTTCACTCAAATCGATAGACTCATCAGCAACTGCATTGCCGTTTATATCCTCAAGGGTTGCAGTCAATGTAGCTGCATCTGTGCCATTATTCCCAACAGATGTTTTATCTGCTTCAACACTTAGAATCCTAAAGTCTGAAGGTCCTCCTGGAAGAACCGTATCCAGATCCCCTGAAAAGGCGGCAGCAGTGTCTGTTCCTGGATTGGCTGGATCATCCATATTATTGTCCAGGGCACCAGATGTAGAGCTCAGGTTGGCCACAAGATAATCTATTAATTCATCTACCGCAATATTATTTTCTGGAAGATCCAGATTCAGATCAACAAGTTCATTTATCTCTGCCACACCTGTTCCGGCAGTGGCAGGATCCTCCGTTAAATCAACTTCAAGCTCATTTTCAACTTTCGTTATGCAGTCATTTGCATCTGCAGTAGCCGGTGCAACACCGGTGGCTGCTAATTTTGTAAGCAACCCTGCTGCGACTGAGCTTGCAACACTGAGATGAGCAGTAACAGAGCTTCCTCCTGCAGAAAGGGTGGAAGGATCAGCTATAACAGCCTCAAGCTGTGGGGCAGACTGACCATCTGTAGTTCCACCTACGATCCTGACAATCAAAGGACTTGTAATGCCTTCAAGGATAGCAGGGTCTATTTCAAACGAATAACCGCCGGCAGCATCTGTAGTAACCGGGTCATTGTCAGCAATAATTTCAACTTCGTCACCGTTTGAATCAAAGTAAAACAATTGGATTGTTCCCCCGCTGATTGGCCCCTTTGCTGCGTCTCCACTAATGGTGGATGATTTAGGGCCTCCGCCGTTATCACCGGTTCCAACAATAGTTATCAATCCAAAAATTAGTACTGTAAAAAGAGAAGCGTACCGCAGAATTTTTAGAACTCCATTTGCCTTTTTCATTATATATCCTCCTTTTTAGTTATTAACAAAACAAAATATGCCATCACCGTACCAACAGCAATAGCAACTATATCATAAATATCAAAGGCCCCTCCCTGAAAATAGTTTTTGCTATTCTCTAAAAAAGGCACGCCTTGGAACCAATCAGGAATCATGCTTACTGGCCATGATTTGAATTTTTGACCTAATTCAAAGGCAATGTCAAGGAAAAACCAACCTAAACAGATTATAATATACCATTTTTTTTTATTAGAAAGCAACCCTGCAGTTATTAAAATAAATGAAAATACATGAAGAAGATCAGGGAGACTATTTCCTGTTAAACCAAACAGGTTGGGTACCTTCTGGAATATATCTGTGGGAATTTTTAGTCTATTTATAAAATATATTTCTTCTGGAGACCGGTCAGTTATATACACCAGAGATCCAATTATTAATCCAACAACACCGATTATTATTTGAACTGCATTTATTCCGTTAGGCGTAAATGACTTTGATTTCAGTGTGTTTTTTTCCATTCGTCCTGGATTTTTTCTTTAAATACATATTAGACTAAGCCATGATGGTTTTATTTGTCAAACATTTTCTTTATGTTACTAAAATGCAACAATCCCCAACGCCTTCCTCAGTATCACCAGGGCATCGCCTACAGTAATCACACCATCTGGATTGGGTTTGTTTTGGGTATCAAGAGGTGCCACATCTCCATGCCCCATGTCTTCCTGTGTGGGTATCTCCAACCCTAAGGCAAATCTCAGGGCAATAAGGGCATCACCAACATTAACAGTGCCATCCCTGCTTCCAATGGGTGCTACATCACCATCTGCTGTACTGTACGGGGCATACTCATATGCACCCATATCATAGGCATTCAACTGGGGTCTTGAGATTCCATCATAGTCATTGGCCGGGGCCCCGTTTGATGTTCCTGCATCGATACATGGTGAGATTGAAAACAGGTGATAGTCATTACTTGCAGTGTCTACAAACATAGGATCAGCCGCTATGGAATTCATATCCCCTGAAATATGAGACTGCCATTGAGCTAAATTTCCTGAGAAGTCATATCCGGGACGATTATCTTCAAAGAAGGCGGTTCCGTTTTTTACATAGTAGCAATTATTGCTCATAGAGGGCATGCCGGAAAGCCCACTTAGGCCTCCTAACTCATCATCGTACCTTATCTCTATCGCAGTCGAGTTCGCGCTTTGCGATTGAACCACAATATTGTTCCTGATGATGGGACTGACAGAAGGGGGACGTTTAGCCCCAGGCTCCCAATCCTGATATGTAATCCCGAAAAACAGCCCGGCATGTCCATTCTGTGCCGCATCTACAATAGTATTGTTGAATATCTCTGCATTTTTGGCAGCATACATGCCGATGCCGGAATATTGGGTATTGACGATTAGGCAGTTTCTAACAATTCCGTCGATATTTTCATAATAATCCGGATTGACCAAAGTATCAAACCATTCCGGGCTTGTATCAAACCCTATCAGAATACCTGCCACTCCGCAGTTCATGACCTGGCAGCGCTCAATAATAACCCCGGTAGCTCCTCCCTTTGCATACAACCCTGTGGCCGAAATATCATGAATATAGCATTCCTGGACGAGCATTCGGTCTCCGTTGACGTTGTCAATAGCCTCAGCGCTATCTGGAGCTCTTTTCCCCGAATTGTAAATTTCGCACCGCCGAATGGTAATGTCATCGCATCCGGGCGTAATTTTGACACATGCTTGGCCGGTGTCATGAATCTTACAATCCTCTATAATTATATTACAGGCGCCGCTCCTGTCATTCGGATCACCCCAGTCCCATTTTGCATTGAACTTAATCCCATACCAGTAGCCTCCGATCACCTCCACTCTTTTCAAGGCGCTGCCGTCGGAATCAACATCAAAAATGACCGCAATATCTTTATCTTCATTATTTATAACAGATTGAATAACCGCCCATTCATCACTCTTTGATCTAATCGCTATATTTGAATTTCTAATTCTTATGTTTTCATTGTATGTTCCAGCCCTTAGAATAATGATATCCCCTGAGACCGCCACATTATCAAGCACATGCTGGATAGTCCGGTAAGGACTGCTTATTGACCCAGTGCCCGCCGTGTCATTACCAGTTGTGGAAGCATAATACTCAGCAGCCCCACAAACCGAATAAAGTGCCGATATGCAACAAACCAATACAGTGATTCTTAACAGGCTCATTTTTGACTTAAATTCCATACATATCCTCCCTCTCTAAGCATAAACCAATACCAATATACAATAATCTCAGTACGTCGCGCCAGGGCAGGCCTGTCAAAAAAACTAAAACACAATAATCTGTAACGCCTTTCCCAAGATCACCAGTGCGTCACCTACATTAATCACCTCATCGGGGTTTGGCTGACCACCGGCATCCAGGGAGGCAACAGCTCCGGCAACTAAGGCATAGCCTGATTTGAAGATAGGCCACATTTAAGCTTTGAGGCCTGCATGTAAACGATAAGGTCGTTTCGCGGGCCAGGGTTGATTCCGCTCCATTCAAATAACTCGATTTCTGAGCCCTGGGAATCCATAATTGCAACCTGGGTAGCTCCCAAATGACCACGCTCAATATAAAACTCCAGCGCCTTCTTTGGATCTATCAACGCAAAATCGATATTGACAACCATTTCCACCTCTCCTCCGGCCTCAGCGCTGGCCAATGGCTGGGTAAGAAGAAAATGGTCTTGCTCGAGCCTGGCGTCGGTAGCCTCTTGACTCTCTGAAATAATATCGGGGTATAGCCATCCTCCCCCACTTTTTAACCCAAAGGTTGTCCAATCAGAGGAGGTATTAATCCGGATTCGGGCAGGACATATAACAGGCCAATCCCAATTAAGATATTTTTCTACCCATTGACGTGTTTTGGTCAGATATCCCTCAGGCGGAAGCGACAGGTAATCTTCATACATATACCCCATACCGTTGGTGGCGCCTTCTGCGGCCGGCTCGATCTGAGTGCCTTCATGCCACTCGTTGAATGAGGTTATGGTTGCCATCGCAGGTTTCACATAAACCCCTAAAGCAGCTTCCCATTGCTGATCATAGGTAGCGCCATTACGGCGTGGTTCATATGTATCCTCGGAATAACCAATTCTCCGGGCGGAATTTCCTGGAATCACGCTGGGGACATACCAGGCGCCTTTGGGAAGACCTTGGGCCCACCGAAAGCGATCACTTTTGTCAAGATGAAGTGTGACGTAATTGTAAAGTCCGTCAAAGTGGCCCCCGTCGATCCAGGCACCAATCAATTCGTTGGCGATCACCAGACCACCGTCAGGCATGGTATGGATAGCATCCAGCGCCGCTCGCCAATAATCAGCTTCTACTTGACTGGAATCATTATCCGGGACGCTTGCCGCCCAGAGGAAAAACAACCCTTTTGAACGGTTATCCGTGCTCCAGCGGCTGGTTGCCGTGGTTCGAAAAAAGGCCGGGTGTCTGCCGTATTGATTATACAGGTACCGGACATCATCCACGAGCCGCATGGCAGTGCGCCCCCTGTAAGGCTCAATGTGAAAGGCGATCTTTATCCCGAACTGATTTGCGATATTCAAGAGAACGGGTATTGCTTTATCTTCACGAGTGCCCTGGCCCCACCATGAGCTTATGATTACACCCACTTTCGCATCACGAAGCCAGGAGAAATGCTGTTTAACAATTGATGTATCGATGGAACTGTAGGCGCCCAAGGCGGGATAGTAATCACTGCTAATATCGATTGGCGGATAAAAAATATTACCTTGATTCCAATGCACCCATTCGCCATCTACTGCAGAATTTCCATACCAGGGATAATAAAAAACCGCCACTTGATAATTAGGGTCAATTGATGAGCTGGCAAAAAAGGAAATAATCCCCAACGCCTTCCTTAAGATCACCAGTGCATCCCCTACTGTAATTTCCCCATCAGGCTCCGGCTGACCACTGGCATCAAGAGGGGCCACATCTCCATGGCCAATGTCTTCCTGTGTGGGGGTCTCCAACCCTAAGGCAAACCGGAGAGCCATTAGGGCATCTCCTACGTTCACTGTTCCATCCCTGTTTCCAAGGGGGGCTACATCACCGTCTGGCTCATTGCTAACAGCCTTACTTGATTGTCTGAAGCCCCTGTAGAGGCTGTATCCACTGCTTGATGAGGAGGTGATGTGGGATGATTGGCCAGGTATGCGGGAGAGGGTATTGTTTTCAGAGCTTGAATCTCCCCCTGCGCCTGCCATGATATATCGATCAATGATGTGGCCGGCGCTGAACTGGGAAGCTCCATATGACAATGAACACATAAGGGATACAAGTATTATATTAATGGCTGATAGCAGATAATGTTTATTGTATTTCATGGCTTGTGTCCTGTTTTCCATGATTGCCCCACTTAAAAATTAGATTGAGCCTTAGCTTCTCTTTGGGCTTTTATCTTCTGCATCATCTCCGGGTTCCTGGCCCACTCTATGCCCTTCTCTTCAGTTTGGCCATAGAGCTCGGGGTAGAGATAGTATCCCTGCTCCTCAGGTGGTTTTTGCTCCTCTACATTTATGGGATGGGCCCTGGCGTATACGTCCTGTCTGATTCCGGTTACCTGCCAGGACACCTTCATGCCGGAGAAACCCCCTGCTATCTTAAAGCGGTTTTCAGAGATCTCCTGGGCGATATAGACCGGCGCAAAACCCCCTATGCAGGTAAGCTGATAGCGAAAATCCCTGTTTAAGACCTCAAACCAGTCAGGCAGATCTACCCATGCCTCGCCCTTCTTATCAAGGGGCACATTGCCATTATATACGTTCATCATGTCAGGGGATTCCACAAAGGAGTGCTGGAGGTATTTGTTTTCCGGGTCCAGAGGGTGGTCAATTTTGAATTGTCCAGCGGGTTTTTCAAGATTGCCTGTGACCTTTACCTTGCCGAAAAAGTATCCAGCGTATCCGGAGTAGCTTATGCCATACACACCATTGCCGGTTGTGCTTGTGCCATACACACCATTGCCGGTTGAGCTTACGCCCTTCACAGCATCGCCGCGTACGCTTCTGCCTAACACACCAATGTAGTTTTCGCTTTTGCCATATATGGCATTTTCAGCCCCCCCTCCCGCGGCATCACCCTGCGCGGTTACAGTGAGTTTTGCGCTGCTAAGAACCGGTATCCCGATTTCCACATTGCCTGATTCAGTAATAACCATATCATTACTGCTCGCTGTCCTCCTGAAAAGAAGGTTATCACTTACATGGCTCATTCCTATAAACCATTTTTGTGTGCCGGCCCGGTTCAACACCAATCCTGTCCACTTAGGGTCTCCTGTCTGGTTGATAGTGACAAAGGCAAAGTCATTGCTTGGGCCTTCAACTGTGAGTTTAGATACTGGGGAAGAGGTGCCTATGCCGACGTTGCCATTATCTAAAATGGTCATTTTTTCCGTGTTGTTGGTGAAAAATGTCAGGCGACCTATATTAAGTCCAAATCCATAGAAATTATTAACTTCATCCCATAGGGCTATCTTCCATGGGGTAAATGGATCTGTCCCAAAAGATAGATTAAACTGTGGACTCGTTGTACCGATGCCCACATTTCCTGAATCCCTGTACACATTCCCCCCGCTTTCAGACCACAGGCTGCTTCCTCCACCTGAGGCTGCTATGGTAATAGTGTCAGCACTATCGTCAGAGGTGATGGTTACATTAGACCCCGCCACAAGGTCTACATTGCCCCCATCATTGGTGACTCCGTCGATGCTGCTTATTACATTGGGGGATAGTTTATCAACAGTTACCGCATCGTCTGTTAGGTCCTGGGTAGTAACAGAGTTGTCTCCTATCTGGCTGGAGCCAACTGCGCCATTAGCAATATTTGTGGATGTTACAGCAGCAGGCGCTATCTTTTCACCTGATATGGCATCATCTGATATCTTATCCGTGGTTACTGCATCGTTTGCTATTACCGCAGTGGTGACGGCATTGTCCTTGACACTGTCCGCCTCTTTTGCCCTGAATGCATATCCCACGCTGGTCATGGGCTGCCTTGGGGTCATTTCACTGTCTGATCCAATCCTGATGCCAAGGTAATACTGGGTGTCAAAAGGAAGGGTGATGGGGGTAGAATTTCCAAGGTCTACACTGAATACCCCGTCTGTCAGTGTTACACTCCTGGT
This sequence comes from Thermodesulfobacteriota bacterium, assembly GCA_034718555.1. Lineage (GTDB taxonomy): Bacteria > Desulfobacterota > DSM-4660 > Desulfatiglandales > B25-G16 > M55B121. The sequence goes on along the minus strand of JAYEMW010000024.1, from coordinate 15,149 downwards.
CTCTGTCCACAGGGCCGCTCCTCCCGATGCCTGGGAGTAAAGGGAGAAGGCTATTGATACTGTATCGTCTATGGGTGATCCCTGGGGATCGGTAAGGTATCCCTGGTAGTTTATTTTCTGGGGGATTGCTGCGTGGCCTGTTGCTGGTAGAATGGATAGGATAAGTGCTAAACCTGTGATTATGATTAAAAGTTTATGTGCCTGCTTATTTTTCATTTCCCCTTTCTCCTTTCCTGTTTGACAGGTTAAGTTAATAATGAGTGTAGAAAAAATGTAATAATTCAACTGTTAGACAGGGTTACAGGATTTACCCGCCCACCTCGCCTGAGCGAGAGCGATGGCGGGCAGACATGATATTATTTTTCTTTTCTCCTGTCCATCCTGTAAATCCCTGGCCCAGACCTGGCCTTGCAAGATAGTCATACATAGCCTCATTAAGAAAATTTAATAACCACTTGACTAAATTACACAAAAGTCGCGCCTCCCGATCCCGTCACGGTCTCGGGACGGGGAGGGCAGGCCTGTCAAAAAAACTAAAACCCAATAATCCCCAGCGCCTTCCTCAGTATCACCAGTGCATCCCCTACATTAATTACCCCATCAGGATTTGGTTGGCCACCGGCATCAAGAGGGGCCACATCTCCATGGCCCATGTCTTCCTGTGTGGGGGTCTCCAACCCTAAGGCAAACCGGAGAGCCACAAGGGCATCTCCTACGTTCACTGTTCCGTCCCTGTTTCCAAAGGGGGCCACATCGCCGTCACAGAGGGAACTGACTGTGGTGGTCATCGACTCTGAGGACTTGCCGTCAAATAAGACATAGCCAAGTATGCTGTATACGCCTTCTTCCATTCCAGTTGTGTCCCAGGTATCATCAAAGGTTATGGAATTAGCTGGGGTTAAACCGGTGACCGGGTGTTTAAACTCTTTTGCAGTGTTTCCTGATTTATCCTTGACCCTAATAATGGCAGCGCCTGTGATAGGAATAGTGCCGGTGTTTTTAAATGCCATGGAAAGGCTTATTGTGTCTCCTGTGTCAAAGTGTCCTGGTAAAGCAGTAAGGCTCATTACCTCTCCAGAGGATATGCCGAGCCTGAACATATGGGTCTTTTTGTCCAGTATATTATTGTTGGTATCCTTTATTGTTACCTCAACAGCATAATAGCCCGGTTCAAAGCCGCTGCTGTCCCACTGATCAGAGAAGGAGGCATAGCCGCTAAGATTTTTTAATGTGCCAAGGGGCAGGCTGTCTACCATGGTGCCTGAGGAATATGGTTTTATTATAGCGCTTACGATTATATCCTGGGCTTTTCCTTCGTTATTGAGCCCCAAATTCATCTGAACCGGATCACCTTGGGGATAGGCACTTCTGTCTGTTCTAAGGTGGGTTATTTTTACATCAGAGCTGATATAGTCAATGGCAAAGCTATAGTTTTTGTAGAATTGACCATCTGTGCTCTGTCCATTATAGTAGAAGGGATACATGGTAATGATGAGGGTGGAGCTATTCGGGTTTTCTATAAGATTCCATTCATATTGCTTCGTCAATTCAGGAAACCAACCCTCAGAAGGGGTTGAGTTTCTGTTTCCCTTACTCCCAGGGTCGCCTCTTTGCATGGTTGTAACAGATAGGTTCAGGCCTGTGTCCGTAACCAGGCCGGATCTGTTGGTTAAGGTCACATCCTGCACCCTGTATCCCCTGGGGTAGTCAATGGAGGTAGAGTAAAAGGGAATCCTGCACTTACCCTCTTTTAGCAAAATGAGACCGCCCGGGATATTCACATAGTCCAGGTTATGCCTGGAGCTGACAACATAATCTGGGATCTCAACATTGAGGGAGGAGGTGGGGGTTTGCCGTTTGGCTCGCTCCTTTTGTTTCTGGTCTTTAGTAGAGGTTAATCTGCCAAATTTGGGGTCTCCGTAGAGGTTGTTTTCCCAGACCCATAGGCACCAATGATCATCCTTATCCGAGGTAAAATATGCCCTTTCAAGTTGGCTGAATACGGTGCCAATGTCCTCATCGGCATCCCAGTTATTGAAGAACCAATTCCCAGCCTCACTACTACATGATGCCGTAGATACCTGTGTTGCGCCAATATAAACCGAGGCGCCGCTGTCAAAAAATTTCTCGGCAATGGAATCGAAGTCGCCTATTTGCCATTTGTCAAAATCAGTAGAGTCAATACCATCAGGGAAATCTTCATAGCATCCTGTCAGGCAGGCTAAGGCAAAAACAAAGGGGTTGGTGTTACCCAAAACGACTGGGAAATCGTTTTTGATTATGGGATTCCCTGAACTATCAACAATGGGATTCCCTGAACTATCAACTGATTCATACCGACTTGATAATCCACCCACCCATCTATCTACTCCCCCGTGACCACTATAGAAAATAACATCCTTGTCTTGGGCATTATTCTTGAAAGCCTGCAGTTTCTGATCATGTATGGTCGTGCCCGGAGGTGCCCCTGAAGAGATTGTGGTATCTTTCCAGTGGATTTTTGTTACGGTGAATTCGTTTTCAATTATGTCTTCTATCTCATCGATATTATCTGTAAATTGTTCTTGAATATCAGCATCCGAATCCGTACCGCTCACCAACAGCGCTCTTGATCGCTTAAAACCATGGTCCATACTTGCATTAATTGCCTTGGAAAGATTAGCAGCTATTCTCCCGATGATACGCCCTACTATTCGAAAAGGTTTCGCGCAATTAAACTCACCGTAATAGTGGTCTGAAAAAGGGGCACAGGTTGTATTGTAAGTTGCATTACTCCAACTTAAATCAAACCCCCTGCTTGTGAACGCCGGCACAATCTCTTCCTCACCCACTATTAGAAGATAACCTCCTAAAGGGTCGCTAAATTTACTAGACAGCTTACGAGACCAGTCAGTGCCAGGATTTGAGAGAGTACAGGTATTGTCCCAAACACATTCGTAATACGCATCCGGGTCAAACCAACTTATTAAATATTTGAGGATTTGCCCATCATTTGTATCCATATATCCTAACACACCATTCCTTTTTTTTGCTAACCGGGCCATATCTGAAAGCAGTGTATGGACATCAATGTCGTTATTATTGTGGCTAAACAACTGTGCGGGATTGGTCACAATTAAATAATCCGCTTCCTTAACGGCATCATTGTATATGGTTTCGATGTCTGAAATAAATTCGGACAAATTCTCATTATACTGGGAACCATCTTCGCCTTGATAGGACAAATCAATGTAATCTCCAATGGAAGGTGTGGGGGGATTAGGATAAATGAGCACAGGAACAATGTAAATGGTATAATCATATGGGCTGCCCCCGATAAAATCTTCGTTAATAACAAAGCTCCCTTCCATGGTTGAAGTATCGTATGCAATTTGGTAGGAGCTACTATTGTATATCCGTGCTACTTGAAATGACTTTAATCCTTCCTCGATTCTTATATTCCTTGCAGTCATTCCGCCTATGTTTTCTACCCGCAGAGATAATTCCAAATAGTTGTCTACCCTGGTGACCTTATGCTCAGTGATTTCTAATTTAGGCCGGTTCCAATAAGGCGATAAATCCGAGTTGTCAGTATTAAAATTGACGGTATCTTCACCTGTGTTCCCGTATTTATCCGTTGCCCTTACTGTAAGGGTATGCAAGCCATTATTATAAATCCTGCTATCCCAAAAAAATGTCCAGTGGGGACCATGGGTTAAATCCAGGCTGAGAGACTTGCCGCCTATTGGGACTGTTTCTGTTCCATAAGGATTAGGAATAGCACGCTCATACCAAGCTGTAATTGGTTTTTCATCTAAAAAAAACTCTATTTTACACCAATTAGAGTCATCCTCCACATTTACAAACACCGCTACTTTCTCCCCTGATACCGTATCCCCATCTTTAGGAGAAATGATTTGTACAGTAGGAGCTAACAGATCCTTAAAATTATCAACAGGCCTATGCAGAACATCAGTAGCAGTCCTGCCGGAGAAATCAATGGCCTTGGCCGTGATTAAATAGTCCTTATTAAGGAGCTTTTCTGAATCCATAATGATTCGATAGGGCGGTGTATAGTCAATTCCTATAATATCACCGTCAAGAAAAAACACCACACACTCCACCCCCTTATCATCATATGCATTTGCAGAGATGGTCACAACACCCCTTAACATACCAGGGTCAATAAGAGATACCGTGGGGTTGGTGTTATCCGTCAGGGCCAGGGTCTCAAAGGTGATCCCACGGCTTTCCACCTTCTTTCCACTTGCATCTGTTGATTGCACCATAAGGTGATAGGTGGTAGAGGGCTCTAAATTGGCGAGAGATATACTGTGCTCTGTAATTAGACTTGCATCGGTTTCCTGTAAGTTATAGCGGCCTGATTCTTTAGAGTAATGGAGCACACTGTCACTATCTTCAGTGGTCTGCCATGAGATCAGGACAGAGTATTGTGTAAGAGATGACACGGTTGGCCCTGATATTATCTCGGGAGGGCCTGTATCCAGATAGAAGGGTCCAAGGTGAACGGCAGTGGCGGCCCTGTTTCCCGCCTTATCAAGTGCACGGAGGTGAAAGTATGAGTTGTTGCCCTCAGCCGGGATGGTGGTAGACATAGAGGTAGCGGTGGTAGACAGGCTCTCATCAGGAACAGTGGTGGAGGAGTCAGACCATTGATAGAAATATTTCTCAATACCACTCCATGCATCCGATGCCCCGCTCCAGCTAATTTTTATATCGGCATCCTCTGACCATGTATTTGTGTCACGGTCAGCAGTGAGGATAGGATTGGTAGGGGCAGTTGTATCAATATATACGTTAAAGGCGCTGCTCTCTGCGCTGTTTCCTCCCATATCAGTGATACGGAACTTTATGAGATTTGGGTTTGTGGTGGTAGAATCATGGGAAAAGGGTACACCTGTAGCAGAGATGCTCTGGGGATCCGTGGTTCCATCAGAGCCCGTGCAGGAGGCTGCTTTCCATTTGCTCCAGGAGGAGTTTTTATTATAGGCATACTGGGCAGTAGATACACCCAGGCCGGAGCCCGTGTCTTCTACCGTTATAGTACAGGTGACGGCCTGGGTGGTACCCCAGTCAGAGGGGCTGAAGTTGGCCCAATTGCCTGGAGGGGGATCAGGGATATCCCAGAAGTCATTGTCACTCATCTCACTGGAAGATAAGGGATGGGTGAGCTCTATCCAGTTGTCGTTTATAACCCTGCCGCCCACAGAGACGGCGCCTGTGGATATATAGCCTGTGGGGTCTTTTTCTATAATATTATAGTACTCACAGACATTGTCCAACATAATGTTGTAGGAGCCGTTGGAATCCGTTAAAGTGCTTAAAAGGAGAGAACCTAATTGACCATAGTTATTAGAGCAGTACAGGTCCAGGGCTACATTGCTTAAGGGGTTGCTTTCATCCCCAATGTGTCCTGCATATACATGGCCTGAGAGCATCTGTAGTTTTATCAGTGATCCATAGAGGTCAATGCCATTTGTGGTAAAAAAGTTTCTTCCATCCTCCCATACAATAAGGTATGAGGTGTCACTGGAGGCAATAGTGGGATTTGACTGAAAGGTGCCTGGACTTGATACGATCACCTCATCACCAATCCGTGTGCCGCTGCTTGATAACCTTCTCTGACAGATGGACGAGTCTCCATAATGCTCCTCATAGTGCCAGGTTACCATGTATTCATCTATACCAGGGTTGTAAACCACATCAGGGCTGTAACGGAGGTCATCCCCTTCCCAGGAGATAAGAAAGTTGCCTCCATGCGGGATGCCGTTGGCAGTGACTCTCTGGCCTAAGATGTCCCTATCGCTTCCCCAGTCCCCTTGATGGTCCTCCCAGACCACGAGGAAATCATTGGTCTTGTTGTTATATGCAAGGCTGGGTTTGATTTGATCATAGACATAGGTGGAGACGGCGATCTTTCCTCCTACCAGTGCGCCGGTGCGTCCTATTCTTTGGCCATAGATGTCTGTTTCACCTGTGCCATCCATCTGGTTTCCCTCCCAGACGATTAGGTACTGGCCATTAGTGGTGCCAAAGGCCACTGCCGGGAAACACGTCTCTGTAAAATCGGTATTAATGTTTATGTGGCTGCCCAGTAGAGCGCCGTTGGAAGAAAGGCGTTGGCCGGATGTTTTTGTGAGGCAATATTCATAACCTACGGGTATATCATGTTCCTGCCAGACTATGAGGTATTCGTTGTCAGTGGGGTTGTAGGCCACCTTCGGGTTGCTTTCAAATTTGCTGGTGCTTGCTGCAATATGGATATGATCACTTCCAATGGCGTCCTCGGTGGCCTTGACAGTAGAGGGAAACCTTCTGGCATAGATGTGGTGATCGTCTTCTGCGTGTCCATACTCCCAGACAAGGAGATACTCATGGGCAGAGGGGTTGTAGGCAATGGCAGGGTGTAGAAAGGGGCGGGAGGTAAGCCATTCCCCCACAACAGGAAAGGCCTCTCCAATGAGATTACCGTTTGAGCCTATCCGTTGTGCGGCGATACCAAGGGTGCCTATTGATTGCCACGCATAGTCTTCCCATACCACGAGGAACTCATCTGTGTCGGTGTTAAAGGCGATGGCAGGGTTGACCTGGTCTTCTGCAACCGTGTTTACGGCAAACTCACTGCTGTATACTGGGGGGATGATTGTCAGGAGTAAAAGGGAGGCTATTAGAATTAGCCAAAAGGGTTTCTTTTTCATCTGGTAGCTCCTCTTTGTGTTAGGGTGGTCTGTGCTTTTAAAAAGGCTATGAGGGCTTTGGTTTTAAAGTAGGCTTTAAGTCCCCATCTTAGCTTTAGGCTTTTTTAGTACTTGGTGACCAATGGGAATCAAAGATATAAAGATTAAGAAAGGAATTTGAGTTTCATTTCACCCTCCCCAGTTTGTAAATGGTTTGTTGCAAAATAGGTTAAAACAGTGAAAAAAATCATTATGCTTATATTAATTTTCAATTTTAGTGTCAAGCTATTTGACGACACAAAAAATTGGACTCTATACGTCTTCATAATATTTCATTCTTAGATGATTTTAAATATCCTATTTTTTGATTGCCATTAAAGTTAACAGTCTCGTAAAGAAGAAGTCTCGAAATCGTCATGCCGGACCCCGTATCCGATACGGGGCAAGCCCGGTCCGGTATCCAGAACGTATTGAATTTACTGAATTCCGGTTTCCGCCGGAATGACGGAAAAAATAATTTTTAGATTTTTTACGGCTTTGTCAAAGTTTGCCATTAAAGTTTTGACATGTCGATATTGTGCTGGTAAGCATATCATTAAATATATAGACACGAAACAGCCATAATTCTGTCATACATATTATATAATAATACAATATTATGAGGAAAGGAGACCATGTTATGATAATAAAATCAATTGAAGATGTAAAGCCTATCTCATATGGAGAAGGTATTCAAAAGCGTGTAGTAATAGGTCCAAAGGAGGGAGCGCAGAACTTTGTTATGAGAGTTTTTGATGTTGCTCCAGGCAAAACGTCGCCATACCATTCACATGACTGGGAGCACGAGGTATTAATAATAAATGGTAAAGCTGTCGTAATTAATGCAGACGGAATAGAAGCACCGGCAAATCCTATGGATACTGTTTTTATACCCCCAAATGAAAAGCATTGTCTAAAAAATGCCGGAGAAGACATTCTTAGATTTGTTTGTCTGGTTCCAATAGAGGGGGAAGACACAAAATAATTAAAATAAGACTTATTTCTTAAATCACCTTGGCTTACATTGCTGGTCAAACTCCCCGTAAGTTATAAATTCTTATGCCCAATAACTACTTCAGACCTATTCTTAATGTTTATTAATACATTCTGTGTAAAAGAAATATAGGATAAAATGAGACGATTTTTTATCGATAAAATCCCATACCACACTGATCTTTTACTTATGCCGGTTAGAGAGGCTGCTCATATAACGAAAGTTTTAAGGATGAAAAAAGGAGATAAATTAATACTTTTTGACGGCAAAGGTAAGGAATTTGAATCAACAATAGAAAAAGTATTTCATAAAGAAGTGTGGGTAAGGAGAAATAAAAGTATTTCACCTACACCTTCATCCCCCTTAAAGATTGGTCTGGCCCAGGCATTTGTTAAAGCACCCGCCCTTGATTACCTGCTGCAAAAAACAACGGAATTAGGAGTAAACGATATACAGCTTTTAAATTCTGAAAGGACTGTTGTTAAGATAAACTTAGATAATTTGGGGAAAAAAATGATTCGCTGGCAGGGGATAGTAAGATCAGCGTGCAGACAATGTGGCAGAACCGTTTTACCTGATCTGAAAACACCTGTGTCATTTGAAGATTCAGTTACAAATGCTGTCCAAGAAAATGCACTATGTCTTATTTTGTGGGAGAATGAAGAAAAAACAGATCTTAAAACCTTGTTAAGATCGGTGCCACAAGTGCCCCAAGTTTTTGCAATGATTGGGCCTGAGGGAGGATTTACTACTGAAGAGATAAATTTTGCAAAAAAATCCGGTTTTAAAATAATATCCCTTGGCAAGAGAATATTACGTTCCGAGACAGCGGCTATCGCGTTATTGTCTGTTTTGCAATATGAATGGGGTGATCTAAACCTTTCGTTTTGAAAACAAAAACCCCTTATCGATAAATCAATAAGGGGTTTTAAAAAGTTTCTCGGCAGCTTCCTACTCTCCCACGCAGCCTCCCACGCAGTACCATCGGCGCTATAGAGCTTAACTTCCGTGTTCGGGATGGGAACGGGTGTCTCCTCTATGCTATTGCCACCGAAAAGGTAATTTCTATATTTTTGCGTATAATGAATGAAAGTTTATCAAAATAAAAGATAAATAATTATGGCCAAGCCTCTCGACCTATTAGTACTAGTTAGCTAAATACATTACTGTACTTACACATCTAGCCTATCAACCTTGTAGTCTTCAAGGGGTCTTATGTCCGACACTCAACTCTACACTCCAATCCACTTTAAAATAAATATTTCCAATAAGCTATATCATCAAAATTTATACTGGAGTACAGAGTTGAGTGCCGGAAGGGATATCTTATCTCGAGGTTGGCTTCCCACTTAGATGCTTTCAGCGGTTATCCTTTCCGAACATAGCTACCCAGCAATGCCACTGGCGTGACAACTGGAACACCATAGGTTCGTCCATCCCGGTCCTCTCGTACTAGGGACAGCTCCTCTCAAATATCCTACGCCCACGAAAGATAGGGACCGAACTGTCTCACGACGTTCTAAACCCAGCTCGCGTACCGCTTTAATTGGCGAACAGCCAAACCCTTGGGACCTGCTCCAGCCCCAGGATGCGACGAGCCGACATCGAGGTGCCAAACCGCCCCGTCGATGTGAACTCTTGGGGGCGATAAGCCTGTTATCCCCGGCGTACCTTTTATCCGTTGAGCGACGGCCCTTCCACTTGGAGCCGCCGGATCACTAAGACCTACTTTCGTACCTGCTCGACCTGTCGGTCTCACAGTCAAGCTCCCTTATGCCTTTACACTCTTCGGTTGGTTTCCAATCAACCTGAGGGAACCTTCGCGCGCCTCCGTTACTTTTTAGGAGGCGACCGCCCCAGCCAAACTACCCACCAGACACTGTTTCCAATCCGGATAACGGATTAAGATTAGAACCCTAAATTAAGAAGGGTGGTATTTCAAGGTTGGCTCCATCCCAACTGGCGTTGAGATTTCAAAGCCTCCCACCTATCCTACACATCTTAATCCAAAATCCAATGTCAAGCTATAGTAAAGGTGCACGGGGTCTTTCCGTCTTTTCGCGGGTAGACGGCATCTGCACCGTCAATTCAATTTCACTGAGTCCCTGGTTGAGACAGTGGGGAAGTCGTTACGCCATTCGTGCAGGTCGGAACTTACCCGACAAGGAATTTCGCTACCTTAGGACCGTTATAGTTACGGCCGCCGTTTACTGGGGCTTCAGTTCAAAGCTTCTCTCTCCCGACAAGTCGGAAAAGATAACATCTCCCCTTAACCTTCCAGCACCGGGCAGGCGTCAGACCCTATACATCGTCTTGCGACTTAGCAGAGTCCTGTGTTTTTAGTAAACAGTCGCTACCCCCTTTTCTCTGCAACCCCCCTCAGCTCCGAGAGCAAGTCTCTTCACCTACGTGAGGGCACACCTTCTTCCGAAGTTACGG
>JAYEMW010000023.1:0-5850 GCA_034718555.1 Thermodesulfobacteriota bacterium | reverse complement strand
TCAACTCCCTGCTGAAATAAAAAAGACTATAGATAAATATCTTCAGTTGCTAAATAGAAATAACATACCAATCAAAGATGCAATTCTTTTTGGCAGTTATGCTAAGGGAAACTATCAAGAGTGGAGCGATATAGATATTGCTTTGGTTTCTGATATATTTGTTGGAGACAGAATTGATGATAAAGATAAGATAAGAAGCATTACATTGTCTGTCAGCAGTGAAATAGATATCATACCTTTTTCTCCCAATGATTTCAACCTGCAAAATCCATTTGCAAAAGAAATTCTGAAAACAGGTATTAGGTTAATTTAAGCATGCGTTATACCCTATAAGCCTGTCCGAGAATAGTAATTTTTTCTCAAATCGAGGAATGCGAAAAAAATTAACGCAGGTATACAGTTGATATTCCGAGGATAATTTTTTGAGCATGACAAAGAGTTGAGGAAAAAGGGCATTAAAAAATAGCTTTTTATAGTACGCGGGAAATGGGGTTGTTGCTATTTTTTATAGTTTATTGTGAGTGTCATGAGGGCGTTGGAAACATATAAGTTTATTTCAAAGGATTTATAATCCTCAAATTATCCTCTATGATCTGGCCGTGTTGTATATCTTCTGAATAAAGAATTGAACAACTGTTTTCCAAAGCGGTTGCTAATATCAAGCTGTCCCAATAGGAAAATTTATATCTCTTTTTAATATCCATTGACAATTTTATGTCACTCTTTGTAATTACAGCAAATCTGAAAATCTCCATAAATTCATTTGATTTTTCAAATGTATCACTTAAATCCAATATTTTTTTCTTAATGCATACATTTATAAACTCATTGATCACTTGAGAGCTTACTGTTATCCTGTCAACATGCTTCAATAATAGTTCTCTTGATGTCTGACATTTTGACGGATTTTGTGAGACGGAATAAATCAAGATGTTTGAATCTATAAAAATTTCATCTTTCATGAGCTTCTTCTCTGTCAAATTTATAATCAGATGGTAATGCACCTTTAGAAGCGGAAAATAGTCCTTTCAATCTTTCTTTTTTGCTAAATGTAGAGGAAATATCTTTGGTGCTTTCGAAAGGAAAAATAATAATTTCTATTTCTTTGCCTTTTAATTCTTCGGGTATTTTTATTGTTATCTCGGTTGCATCACTTTTAACAATTCTTTTCATGGCTTGCATCTTGATTGTCTCCTTTTGCTGTAACATCTCAATAAGTCCGGGTAGCTTTTGAGAAAATCCCCCTCAATCCCCTTTTTCCAAAAGGGGAAGATATATGAGAACGTCCTGCCTTATTGAGAAGTTAACTTTTGGTAACAGGAATAGTGTGATAGAGGGACATCCTATTTGTAATTCTGGACACCGGTAATTACGATCTTTTTTATATTACGGGGCTATGCATTTGACTCCACCGCATACCATATGCTGTGGTTTGCTTGCACTTGATATGTTTTACAAAAAATAACGCAAAATAAAAAAGTTAAACCATGTTTATTGTTTACGTGAAATTTATTACCTCGTTTTGCTTGCAAATACAACAAGTTAACAGTTGCGCGCAAAGAACGTAATTTTTCGAGTGACATACAACATATTGAGGTTGGTGGAGTCAAGTGCATAGCCCCGCAATTTTATTACCTCTTTGAGTATACATTTTATTATGTTGAAATATACATGATACTTGATTGCACGTCAAAGTCTTTTTTAAAGTAAAGGAGGTTTAAAAATGGGAAAGAATGTGAGGGAAATTAAAAAGAAACTCATGAAAAACTCCAAATTCCGAAAAGAGTATGAATCCATGGAAGAAGAATTTGGCTTAGGGTTCACGAAAAAATAAGTTCGCAATTTCAGGTGTTGAGGCGGCCGTCTGACAAGGCGTGGAAACGCAGGAATATCAGGAATATTCCGAGTTTTCACAACGCAGTCAGGCGGGATGTATCGGCGGCTGAAATTGTGAAGTTATTTTTGAGTGCGCCCTTAGTCCACGCTTTGATGGAAGCACGTACGAGGGCGGGCTTGACCCAGCAACAAGTTGCCGAACGAATGGGGACAACTCAATCCGCTGTTGCCAGAATGGAATCAGGAAACGGCTTTTCAGGCATGACAAGTATTAAGAAATATGCCAAAGCAACAGACAGCAAGATATATATAAATCTTATCCCGGCATGAACGAAGCGAATTCACTGAAGCTGATTCCCCCGTCCTTGCCCCGTTAAATGCGATAGCCTATTTAATTAGGGTCAGCGAAAAACAAAAACTTATAACCCTTTGCGCTCTCTGGTAATATAGGAGAATTTTTTTTGACAGGATTAACCCCGCCATGCGCGGGCCCCGAAAGCGGGATCTTCGTTCCACTACTACAGGCATGGATTAATAGGATTGTTTTATTTAAGGCAAAGACTTAGACACAGACCCACACAGATACACATAGACATTTTAGCCGAGCAAGTCGCTCGGCACAAAAGCATGAAGGCCAAATTTCCAATTTCCAGTTTCTAATTTCAGCGTTCTGTGAACGCTTATTTTTTTAATCCTGTCTATCCTGTAAATCCTGTCAAAAGTTACGGTTGAATTAATGACGCTCCGTTTTTTCCTCTCGTCGGATAAAAAATGCAAAAATGCCGGCCACAATTAAAGTGGCAACAGCGATACCAGCTACTATTTCCATAGTTAATGCTCCCTATCTTGAGGGGTTATGTAAAAAGCAATGGCAATCGAGCCAAAAGATGCAAGACTGGCAATAATACTGGCAATAATGTTCACATCTTTAACCACAAAAGAGCCCACTGCCGTTGTGGTAAGGAGATATTTTGCTACATCGAAAAAGACATTACCCAATGCTTTCCTTCGATCTCTATTCATAATATAATTTTACTGCCAATATAAAGGTCTTGTCAAGTGCAATAAATGAAAAAATGAATCATTTTTCTTTGAACATCAATAATTGATAATTTTGTGAGAAGTCTCGAAATTCAGTATGAAGTATTATCAATTTGTTATTCTGTCCAATATAGGAGAATTTTTTTTGACAGGATTGACCCCGCCATGCGCGGGGCAGGCATGGATTAACAGGATTGTTTTATTTAAGGCAAAGACTTAACCACAGATCCACAAAGATACACACAGGCATTGTGTTCATTAACAGCACAAAAGCATGAAGGCCAAATTTCCAATTTTCAGTTTCTAATTTCAGCGTTCTGTGAACGCTTATTTTTTAAATCCTGTCTAAAAATAGCATTTTATAGTCCGAGGCATTGACCGCTTAGATGCTAATGGCATATATAAATATCTATTGACATTATTATGCTAATAGTATATATGAAGATCAACTCATGATATTACACCATGAGTAAACCTATTGGAGGTCTTAATGGCGAACCCTTTCCGTTTTGGCCAGGTAGTCAGCGGTGATCTGTTTTGTAATCGAAAATCCGAAATTGAACAGATAACCCGGGATTTAGCAGGTGGGCAGAGTATTGTTTTGTACAGCCCACGGCGGTATGGAAAAACCTCTCTTTTGCAGGCCGTATCAAAAGAACTCAGAACCAGTAAAATTCTCTATGGGAATGCTGATTTTTTTGCCTGCAATTCTTCGGAGAAGGTGGTTAATGCAGTATCCCGTGCTACGGCAAAGGCCATTATTGATGATCTTAAGAGTATAGAAAAATTTGTAAAAAGAGCTGCACAGATTTTTACACGGACAAGATTTTCCATCCGATATGAACCTGATGGAACGGGATCATTTGGTATATCGCCGGAATTCTCGTCTCAGGCGACTTCTATTGACAGCCTGTCCGATGTGTTTTCAGGCCTGAGTTTATATCTCAAAAAAACCAAGAAACGAGCCGTGATTGTTCTTGACGAGTTTCAACAGATCATCAGGGTTAATAGTAATCTCGAAGCAGAATTTCGTACCATTATCCAGCAGCAAGATCGGGTTGCATTCGCTTTTCTCGGTAGCCGAACGCAACTGCTTAAAGATATGTTCAGCAACGAAAAGAGGCCCTTTTACCATGCAGCTAAGATTATGGAGTTAGGACCCATTAAGCCGGAAGCTCTATCTGAATTTATCAAAAGTCGTTTTAAAAAGATTGCTGTTTCTATTTCCGATGAACTGGCGCTAAAGATCGCAACAAGGGTTAAGGGCCATCCGGACTATGCTCAACGGCTATGCAGCCACATATTAGATGGCCTTGAGGCCAAAACCGTGTCTGAGGGATTTATTGAACATGGCGTATCGCGTATGCTTTCGTCTTTGACGCCCTCCTTTGCAGGGATTTTTGAGGAATTGCCATTACGGGAAAGCCAGGTTATGACTATCCTATCTGAACATGGACCCCTGCGAACCTTTTCAAATAAAATGCTTCAGCCATATGACATGGGAACGCCGTCACTGCATAAAGCCCTTTCCAATCTGATAAAAAAGGATTTGATCCGAAAGGGCAAAGGCAGAGAATATTATGTAGCAGATAACTTTTTACACGAGTGGATCAGGATGGTGTCAAAATAAAAGAATAAGCGTTCACTGGCTCAAAGGTTTCCCGTCCAGCGGGATCTTCAACAGGGGGTTAAGGTTCCATTATCGTCCCTGGACTGCGTTTATGATGCATAATTGCGATTGCATTCATCAGGATGCTTGGCGCCTCTTTGATCGTTTCGCTGATGGAAGAATTCTTCTGGCGGTCCTTTGCCCTGAGATTTGCCATAAGGTCTGACTTTAAATCCGGGCCGCTTGGGCAGTTCTCGTAGTTTTCGCTATAGGATAAATGATTTGCCCGTGTAAGTCCGTGTGGGTCTGCCTGCCCCGTAGCTCCGGAAGATGGTACTGGGGTGGCTAATGAATTATCCCAAAATGAGAGAATTGCTGTATTACGAGCCTTCATGCCTTGTTCTTGACGTTCATTGCTCACCGAAAAAAACGAAATTTATAACCTTCCGTGGCCTAATTATGATCTTTTTATATTATAGAAATCTGACGGAAAATGTTTTTTTATGTTCAGCACTTTACAATCTTTAATGAATTCAGAAAATAAAGGTTGATAAAATCTAATCAAGGTAGTATACTAGTAGTATGAAAATCAAGACATCTATAACACTATCAGACGAGGTGCTTAAGGCAATCGACCTGCACGCTGGCGAGTACAGAAGCCGATCGGAATTTATTGAAACGGCCGCCCGTAAATTTATTACCTATCTGGCGCGAAAAGAGGCTGAGAGGAGAGACCTTGAACTTATAAATAGGCATTCTAATTTCCTCAACGCTGAAGCAGAGGATGTACTCACCTATCAGGTCCCTCTATGAGACGGGGTGATTTTTATAGAGTTAAGCGTCCGTCGTCCCGTGATCCTAAAAAATTTCGAGTATTTGTTATTGTCAGCCGGCAGATCCTAATTGATTCCCGGTTCTCGACAGTTATTTGTGCCCCAGTTTACACTGTCTATAAGGGCCTTTCAACGCAAGTAGAAGTCGGAATCGACGAAGGCCTTAAGCATGACAGTAGCATTCACTGCGATGAACTCATTAGCATGCCTAAGTGTATGTTGACGAATTACGTCGGTGAACTAACTCCTGAGAAGCTATATCTTCTTGAAAGGGCTCTAAAAATTGCCCTACAACTAAACAATGAATAGGAAGACCGAACAATGATTTTACTATCAGCTCAATAAATAGTGATAACTATTTTTTACCTTCTTTTGTAAAAGGAATTTTTTCAGTTTGTAAATCTCTGATTCTTGGGCCTTGGTATATTTGTGGCAAGATACCTCGGTAGTTACGATTTTTTTTATATTTTTTTAAATCCTGAATATCCTGAATATCCTGTCTAAAAATTAGAGTAGTTGCAAAAAGTATTT
>JAYEMW010000022.1:0-5912 GCA_034718555.1 Thermodesulfobacteriota bacterium | reverse complement strand
CAGGACAGGTGAATAGGCGTTACATTTTTCTGCGGATATCAAGACAATCGGACAGGAATGATCCATTTTTCTCAATGCCTTAATTGCAGACAATCCTGCTGCGCTATTTCCAATGATGACATGTATCTTATCTCTGCTCATCTTAAGTCTTTTAAATTTAATAATCCTATTCTGTAGATTAAGTCTGAGTTACTATATAAAGCCTGTAGATTTTAATAGCGCAACCTCAACAACTCAACTTTCTCCAATCTATCTGATATCTGATGCTAAGCCTGCTCCAACCCGAGTGCCTGTAATTTCCTATTGGTAGGTATGCCCTCCAAGCTCCAACCTCTGATTTTATAATATTCCGGTAGCATTTCATCAAGATGGACAACCATGCCTTTGGCTGGACCCTCGGGCATAGGTTCCTCTAACATTCTTTTCGGTAGACTGTCATCCCTCGCGGTAAGTCCAGATTTGAGATTAAAGAGTCTTTCTAAATTAAATATCCTTTCTCCAGCTTTCATCAAACCCTTATGTCCTCCCATGTCAAACCCTGTTGCAGCTTCAATCAGGGCACGCGCATGATCTTCGTTCAATGTAAGGAAAAACATAAAATTACACATACCGCAGGAGTCAATTATGCAGAACCAATCCTGAACGTCTGCTGCCAGCACTGGTTTGTCATCCCAGCGATGAGGGTCGACCGGCCCTATATTGTGGTCCATAGTGACCCGCCAATGTTGCACAGAATAAAGCGTTAGGTCATGAATTTCACCTCGAATATGACATGCACCACGGGAATTGGTAGCATAGCCCAAACCCATACCCTGCAATCCTCGGGGATCATAACTGGGAAATTCCAGTTTTTTTGAGCCCATGAAGAACTCGGGATGTCCATATCTTTTGGCTAACCGGTAGGAGCCGTCGGCCAGAACTTTTCCAAATCCTTTCCGTAAAGCCATGTCTTCGGTGAGCTTAATCACGGCCTGGGAATTTCCAAAATTAAGCGGCATTCCCGCATCTCGTTCTGGCAAATATCCTTTTTCATAAAGCTCCATTGCGCAGGCTATGGCCGCTCCGGCAGAAATGGCGTCCATACCCATCTCATTACAGATAAACCCAGCCTTAGAGACGACATCCAGGTCATTAGTTTCACAGCTCGAGCCAAACATACCAATGGTTTCATACTCAGGGCCTACACCTTCTCCGGCAAATTCAGGGTTCGTGACCTTGCTTACACGACCGCATCCCACAGGGCAGCCCGGGCAGGCCAGACCCATGTTATGCTTTGTTGCAATAGTAGCAGCCAGATTATCACCGTTGATCTTTTCCCACAGGGGATTAACGCCTGTTTGGAAGTTTCTGGTGGGGAGACTGCCGAATTCTTTTACAAGAGCCATCACGCTCGGGGTGCCGTATTGATGAAAATGCTCCGTATCCTCGTTGTCAATGGCCCCGTAGGCATCCATCATCGCTTTCAGGAAGGCCTCATTGTCGGCTACCTTTACGCCGTTGGTGCCCCGAATGGCAATAGCTTTTAGGTTCTTTGAGCCCATAACCGCACCAACCCCAGACCTGCCTGCAGCCCTTCCCATGTCACTCATAATACAGGCGAATAGAACCAAATTCTCACCTGCTGGCCCAATGCAAGCTACCTTGGCATCAGGATTCGTTTCTGCAATAACGGCGCTTTCAGTCTCAGTGCTGCTCTTGCCCATCAGATGGGAGGCATCTCTAAATTCTACTTGGTCGTTATTGATCCAAAGATAGACAGGTTTTGATGCCTTTCCTTCCAGGATAATCATATCGTAACCAGCATATTTAATAGCAGTAGAAAAAGCCCCTCCAGCACTGGATTCGGCAATAGCATCCGTTAAAGGCCCCTTGGATACAACCATGTATCGACTTCCACCGGGAGCTCCAGTGCCGGTAAGAGGGCCGGTGGCAAAGATCAATTTATTATTGGGGCTCAAGGCGTCTATTGAGGGGTCTATCTCATCATAGAGATATTTTACCCCCAGCCCCCTACCGCCGATGAAATTTTCCGCAATCGAGCGATCCAACAGCTCGACCGTAACCAAAGGCTGACTTAAATTAACCCTCAAAACATTGCCTGTCCAGCCATACCACATAGCTACTCCTCCTGATAAGATTCCAAAAGTTTTTCCGTTACGTTTTTCCTCTTTTCCGCCACATTCGTACTATTCTCTTCGAATCTGATGGCCTTGGTGCGGCAAACTTTCACGCACTGTGGATCTCCTCCACAAAGATCACACTTCTCCGCATATCCGTCCAAAACAACAATGTTGCCGAAGGGGCAGGCCAGAGTGCACATCTTGCAACCAACGCACTTGTCCTTATGAACTGTTATTACGCTTACTTCGCCACCTGCGTTTTTATCTATCGAAATGGCCCCAGCAGGGCAACTCTTGACGCACCATGGGTCCTCACACTGGTAACAAACCACTGGAACCGCAATAGATTTTGCAATGAACACGTTGACATGAATTCTTGACTTAAGAGGATTGAACTCACCATGGTGTGTAAAAGAACAAATAAGCTCACAATACCCACATCCAGTACATTTCCCAATATCAATAACTATCCCTTTGGCCATTTATTTCCCTTTGTTTTTTTATTGATTCTTAAGCCCTTTGCAAACAGGCCCTTTTAAAACAATTTTTTATCCGGAACCTTATACCCTAACAAATTTTTTTAATCCACCCTCCATTATTGACGGATGATGTGTCGCCTAATCACCGGTTATCATTAGCGGCATAACCTATAAAAAAGGTTTTTAAGCGGTGAGCTTACTGAAACATTCATCAAGGATTGCCAGGCCTTTTTCGAGTTGAGCCTTTTCAATTGAAATCGGCATGAGCGTTCTGATAACATTTCCAAAATTTCCACATGAAATGAGAATCAATCCCTTCTCAAAGGCCAGTTTAACGAGCGTTTTCGCTTCTTCCGCGGCAGGCGCCTTTGTTGTTCTGTCTCTTACAAGCTCAAGGGCAAGCATTGGGCCAAGCCCTCTTACATCCCCAATGATTTCGTATTTCTCCTTGAGATGGTCAAAGGCAAGCCGAACCTCATTGCCCAATTTTTTGGCACTTTCAAGCATATTATCTTTTTCAATTGTCTCAAATACAGCCAGGGACGCTGCACACGATACTGGATTTCCTCCATATGTCCCGCCAATGCCACCCACATGGGGGGCATTCATGATCTCAGACTTTCCAGTTACGGCGCTTAGAGGCATTCCCGCAGCCAGGGATTTTGCAGTAAGGATTATATCAGGCTCTACATCAAAGTATTCCGAGGCAAACAAATGTCCTGTCCGGCCCATGCCTGCCTGGATTTCGTCCATAATGAAAATGATTCCATTTTCTTCACAGATCTCCTTTACCCTGTTTAAATAACCTTTTGGCGGAACGATAAAGCCACCTTCACCCTGAATAGGCTCTATAATTACCGCTGCAACCTGATCCGCAGAAACATTATTGATAAAGAATTCATTCAGCATATCCGCACATAGAAGGTTGCATGCAGGGTAGGTTTTCCCATAGGAGCATCGATAACAATAGGCAAATGGTATACGATAGATCTCCGGGGCAGAGGGACCGAAGCCCCACTTATACGGTTTAACCTTACTGGTCAAGGTCATTGCCAGATGTGTCCTTCCATGGAAGGCATTTTCGAAAGCAATGACAGCAGGGCGTTTTGTATAATACCTTGCAATCTTAACAGCATTTTCAACTGCCTCAGCGCCGCTATTGGCAAACATGGTCATTTTTTCAAAATTCCCCGGGGTTACTTCATTAAGTTTTTTGGCAAGCTCAATGTAGGGTTCATACATAGTCACATGAAAACAGGTGTGGAGGTAACTTTCAGCCTGACTCTTTACAGCCTCTACTACCCTTTGCGCACAATGCCCTACATTTTCAACGCCAATACCACCGGCAAAGTCAACATATTCTCGCCCGTCGACATCAGTGATAACAGCCCCCTTTGCATCCTTCACAAATATGGGATGGGTATTAAATACGCCTTGGGGCACATGTTTTTCTCGTATTTGCAGTAATTCGTCATTCTTACTCATCTCATCCTCCGTTTTTACTTTATTTGCTATATTAAAATGTCATCTAATAAAGCTAAAGCAAAAACAGAGCCAAGGGATTCCAAGCATCCTAAAATAATATATTCATTTATAACACATTGATATATCAAATAAATTAGCTTAGCATAAACGGTAGGCACGGTTGTTATAAAATGCAGAAGATTATTCATCTATGAATATTTACGCAGGTGTCCGTGTTAATATATACTATAGTAATGGGTCTTCATGTATTTATTCAAGTCTGAATGATATTCAATCTTGTATAAATCAACTTGCTTATAAAAATGTAGTTCTTGATAGCTCAAAATCTGAATACAACCCGAGCTAATTCCATTCCACCAAACGGATCAATCCATGTTGCCTTAATTTTCTTGCTATCGTAGGCTGGCTTACGCCAAGGAGATTTGCAAGATCTTGCTGCGTCTTGCAAAGTTGTATGGCATTTTTGAGTGTTTCCTTTTCAAAGTTGCGTATTGCACCTTTTAAAGAAAGGTCAAAGGATATGTTTTTTTCTTTTTTGTAGGGAAACAAGACGTTTTGCATCACATAGCTCGGAATATCTTCCATGCCGATTTCGTGGTGTTGTGCCATTACCACTAATCTCTCAATTAGATTTGAAAGTTCTCTGATATTTCCGGGGAATGAGTATTGACAGATCATGTTGGCAATCTCGGGGGCGATGGAAATGGATTTTTTATAGCGAGTATTGTAGAATTTTAAGAAATGGGTCAAAAGGAGGGGAATGTCCTCTATTCGTTGCCTTAACGCAGGGATTTTAAGGGGAACGATATTAATCCTAAAGAAGAGGTCTTCTCTGAATCTCTTCTCATTTACGAGCTTATGGATGTCACGGTTAGATGCTGCAATTACTCTAACATCAATGTCTCTTGTTGCAACATCCCCAATACGCCTAATTGCTCCTTTATCAAGGACATGCAATAGTTTGACCTGTAAATTTACAGGCATCTCTGTGATTTCATCCAAGAAAAGAGTTCCACCATTTGCCATTTCAAACACACCGGGTTTTCCTTCTTTTTTTGCCCCAGTAAAAGCGCCCTTTACATATCCGAACAATTCACTCTCAAGAAGGGTTTCGGGAATAGCCCCACAGTTAACATGGATAAAGCCCCCTTTTTGTCTGTAAGAATGTTCGTGGATCATGTGTGCAATACGGCTTTTGCCTACACCTGATTCACCTTGAAGCAAAACCGTTACATCTACTTCCGACACCTTCTGAATCATCTCGTAGATGCTCTTCATCTCCTTGCTGCAAAAGACAAAGCCCTCCTCTTCTCCTACCTCCTCATGTAACACCTTCTGAAGTTTCCTCAGATATTTTCTCGATGTCTGCCGGCTCTCTTCTAACTCTTCCTTAAGATGGATCAATTCCGTAATATCTCGATCGTTTGTAAGTACATAAGACAGCTTTTCATCAATAAAGATGGGATTGCCCGTGACCAACAATTTTTTCCCGTTATTTAAATTTTGAATGATAGATATCCTTTCTTTCTTTTTTAGCACTTCAAGAGTCACAGACCTATCAAAAAATCCCTCTTCAACCAATTGATGTACATTCTTGCCAATGACCTGTTCCTCCGAAATGCCGTTTATCTTTTCCGACGCCCTGTTTATCTTTAAGATTGTTCCTTCTGCGTCGCATATCCAAAGGCCATCAAAGGAAGACTCTATGATAGCATTCAAAATATCTGCATGATGGTCAATGTAGGCGGTTTTTTCCATGTCGTGCACCTTTCTTTTTAGTATATTCAGACCCCGTCATTCACATTATACAAATGACTGTAAGCCTATA
>JAYEMW010000021.1:0-5919 GCA_034718555.1 Thermodesulfobacteriota bacterium | reverse complement strand
TATGGGTTTTGGGAAGGACATCTAACGAATTCATCACTTCAATCCAGTAGTCTTTTTGCTATTAGTGTAATCCGTGTAATCTGCGAAATCTGTGGATTCAATCTCGTTAAAAATCAATGATTCCCAATGCCTTGCGAAGAATAACAAGGGCGTCACCTACTGTTATCTCTCCATCAGGGAGTGGTTTTCCAAGGAAATTTAAAGGCGCCACATCTCCATGCTGTAAATCTTCCTGTGTTGGTGTCTCAAGGCCCAGAGCAAATCGCAAGGCAACCAGGGCATCACCTACATTGACTACTTCGTCTCTGTTGCCGATTGGCGCTATGTTACCATCCGGGACAGCCATCCCAATTGCATCAGCCACCCTTATTGCTAACAACTTGTGAGCCTCAGTTGTGGGATGCATATCATCCCAAAATAAATATTTTCCCTCATTATTGTAGTTATTAATGATATAGAAATTCGGACAGACATCACTCACGTTAGGGTTCACGAAAAAATAAGTTCGCAATTTCAGGTGTTGAGGCGCCCGTCTGACAAGGCATGGAAACGCAGGAATATCAGGCATATTCCGAGTTTTCACAACGCAGTCAGGCGGGATGCATCGGCGGCTGAAATGTGAAGTTATTTTTGAGTGAGCCCTTAGCAAACCCATATGTATCCGGATTATAAACAACATCTTCGAGAAGTGAAAAGATATCAAAAAAATATATGTTAATTTCGGCATATTTATCTGTAAAATCAAAAATAATTTCCTCAAGCGCTTCATTAAACAGTATGGTTCGTTCCTCATAATCGCTGTATGTATTCTGTGACTTGTTCATCTTGGGGATTGCCCCAAGGTTGGGGATACAACTATATTGCTGAATTGAGTGGCTAACGCATTAAATGGAAATATCAGATATAAAATGAAGGCTCCATTAATAATTAGTTTTTTCATTTAAATCCCATAAAATAATTAAATTGTTTTCACGGAAAGTCGATTGCGAACAGGAAAAAGTAAAAAAATTATCGTCTTAATATATTTCCGTGATATAATAATTTTAAGGCCCTAATACTTTGCAATCTGTTTTAGATTTTCATGTTTTCCCGGATTTCAGCGCCTTTGTATTGACACTCAAAGGAGATTGTCCTAAAATAAAAGGTAAAGATCATTTTTAACGCATTATAACTATCAAAGAAAACAATAAATGTCTTGAAGATTATGGCTTTAGCTTTAATTTTTGTAACTGTTCAGCAAATGACCCAGGCGCTTCGCTCCAGGGTTATAAATGGGAGAAACTAATAAGTTTCATAAGTTACTACTTTAATTGCTAATTTTCAATTGCTAATTGCTAATTTTAATTTAGTCTCTTAGGAGGATATGAGCATTTTTAAGGAAAAAATTTACTACCCTTATGTGCTGGATCATAAACCAGGTTTTTTTATAGGCTGGTTATTGTACAAATTATTTAGAAGGGTAAGTGTTGACGAAAGCATGGTAGAAGACCTTAAACAGATGAGTAAAAAAGGAACCGTGGTCTATGCCATTAAATATAGAGGTCAACTGGATTATCTCTTATATCATTTTAATTTTCGCAGAAAGCGACTACCCTATCCCAAAATTGCCTTTGACCTGAATATGTCTCTCATGTTACCTGTTGGTCTTGCCGTAAAGGCATTCTTATCACGGATTTCAGCCTTGTTTAAAGACAGGAGTTCGTACAGTCCTTATCAATCCGGTTTCTACAAGAAGGCCATTCATAAGGGCACAACATCCCTCGTGTTTTTGATTGACCCGAAAGGCTTTACCAGACATTTTATTCATAAAGAAAAAGACAATATCCAGTTCCTTATTGAAACGCAGCAAGGCATGGATAAGCCTATCTTTATCGTCCCACTACTTTTACTTTTTAAAAAAACCCCTGAAAAAGACTACTCAAGCCTGTGGAATATCTTTTTTGGATTCAGAGAACACCCAGGCATCATTAGAAAAATTGTTATTTTTTTCAGGCATAACCGCCAGGCATTTATAGATTTTGGTAATCCATTAAATTTAATGACATATATGGAAAATAAATCGCCTGAAACATCCCTTGATCAAATGACTTCAGAAACAAAGAATACGCTGATCGAACGTATTGATGTGCAGAAAAGGGTTATTTTAGGTCCAATTATGAAATCTAAACAGCAGGTTAAGGAATCGGTACTCACTGATAAAAGTATTATAGAGAAAATCGAACGTATGGCAGATGGGAATGATAAAAAACTCAGACAACTAAGAAAAAAGGCTGGAAGTTACTTCGATGAGAGAGCTGCAGACTATAGTATTACCTATATTCAAATTTTTCACCGGTTATTGCAATGGTTTTGGAAAAAACTTTTTGAAGGGATAGATGTGGATAGAGCAAACCTGGCAATGACACGAGAGTGGGCTCGCAAAGGGCAGCTTATTTATATTCCATCCCATAAAAGTCACATTGACTATCTGATTCTAAACGATGTTCTTTTAGATTATCATATACATATCCCAAGGGTTGCCGCTGGAACAAATTTAAGTTTTTGGCCAATGGGGCATATTTTTCGAAAATCAGGCACTTTTTTTATACGCAGATCATTCAAAGGAGCAAAACTTTATCCGGAAATCTTCATAAGGTACATTAAATCACTACTTGAAGAGGGACATCCCATTGAATTTTACATTGAAGGTGGTCGAAGCAGGAATGGCAAGTTAATGCCTCCCAAGACCGGTTTTCTGTCCATACTTCTTCAGGCATATAATGAAGGGTTTTGCAAGGATCTTATATTTGTGCCTGCTTCAATTAGTTACGATAGAATCTTAGAGGAAAATGCATATATAAAGGAGTTGCATGGAAAAACAAAGGAGAAAGAAAATTTTTGGCAGTTTTTTAGGGCGAGAAAATTGCTAAGGAAAAGATATGGAAAAATTTATATAAAATTTAATAATCCCCTTTCACTAAAACAATATCTATCTCAAAGTAATGCAGGGATCAAGGAAAGCCAGCGTAAACTGGCCTATGATTTAGTCAGATCTATAAATGAAGTATCCATTGTTACACCATTATCACTCATTGCCACGGCTATCTTAGCAAATCACAGGAGAGGATTCCATTTTTCAGAGCTGAATGATACGGCAGAATTTCTTCTGAAATTTTTGAAAAAATACAATGTTTCATTATCTACTACCCTTATTAGCTCTTCAAATGCCATCAAGAATTCCCTCGCCGTGTTCATTGAATGGAAATTTATTTCAATCTTAGAGGATAAGGAAGTAGAGGATGAGCTCTTTTATTATGTAGAAGAAGATAAAAAAATGGAACTTGAATATTATAAAAACAGCATCATACACTATTTTATCCCACATTCCTTTGTGGCTGTATCACTGCTTACCGGAACTGAAGAGATTAAGACTATAGATAAGATAAACTCTGATTGTATTTTTTTGATTAATCTCTTTAGAAAGGAATTTGTTTTTGACAATAAAAAGGATGTAAGGACAGAAGTGATTGCTATAGTTGAATATTTTCGGGATTCCGGATTGCTGCTCCAAAATCAAGAAAACGGAGGTTGCAGTGTTACCAAACTCGGATTTGATAAACTTCCTATCTGGGCGGCCCTGGCAAAAACCTTTCTTGAATCATACTGGGTTGCAACTAAATGCTTAATCAAGCAAAAAAGCAAAGAGGGTAAAAGAGAAAATATTTTAAAAGACATGAGTTATCTCGGAAAGAGATTCCATAAATTAGGGATTGTCGATCATGTAGGCGCCCTCTCTAAAATAAACTTTCAAAACGCCATAAGCGTTATCAATCAAGATATCCACAATGTCAGGGAGATGTCGGGACAAGAGGACTCTCTCGCTTTTGAAAGGCTTTCCCGGTTAGGGCAAAGATTATATGGATTTATACATTACAGGACCTAAGGTTGAACCCTTTAAAAAGTTAAAGAGGAAGCATATTATATAGATGTTTGTAGCAAAAATAATAATACATTGAAAATTGATGGTCTCGTAAAAAGTCGTCATTCCGGTAGATCCCGGATCGAGTCCGGGAGGAGGCCAGATGGTCTGCAACTGCTTAAAAAGACTGGATTCCGGCTTTCGCCGGAATGACGGAAAACGGTATTTTGGGACTTTTTACGAGACCGTAAAAATTATACTTTTAAAGAGGATAAAAATGAAACAAAACAAACAAACGATTGCCATACTCACAGGCGGTGGTGATGTTCCTGGCCTTAATCCCTGCCTTAAGACACTTGTATACCGATCACACAGTGAGGGCATTAAGGTTATGGGAGTGCGCAGGGGATGGGCTGGGCTTTTAGAGTATAATCCCGATGATGCTGATACCAGCTCTAAGACTCTCCAGGAGTTATGTCCTGAAGAGGTAAGGACTATAGACCGCTCAGGGGGTACTTATTTACACACATCTCGGACTAACCCAAGCTCCACGAGGAAGAAAGAGGCGCCGGAGTTTTTAAAAAAACAATTTAAGAAAGGTGAGGAGGTAAAAGATTTTACATCCCATATATTAAAAAACCTGGAATATCTTGAAATAGATGCAGTAATTGCAATAGGAGGTGATGACACCCTTAGTTTTGCTGATAGGCTTCATAAGGAAGGGTTTCCTGTAATTGCTATACCAAAGACAATGGATAATGACGTCTTTGGTACGGATTACTGTATAGGTTTTTCAACTGCTATTACGAGAAGCGTAGGCTTTATACATGCATTAAGAACGCCAACCGGCTCCCATGAACGAATAGCAGTTATAGAGCTTTTCGGCAGATATTGCGGCGAAACATCATTAATATCTGCGTACCTTTCAGGAGTGGACCGTGCAATTATTGCCGAGGTTCCCTTTGACCCTGAAAAACTTGCAGGGCAAATCTTGAAGGATAAGAGAGATAATCCAAAAAACTATGCCATGATAGCAATTTCCGAAGGGGCTAAGATGATTGGTGGCGATTTATTATTATCTGGAAATTCAGATGCATATGGGCATAGAAAATTGGGGGGTATTGGAGAAAGGACAGGCGCTCTCATTAAGGACATTACAGGCGAGGATGTCCTTAACCAGAGATTATCATATTTAATGAGAAGTGGGACACCTGATTCTCTGGACTTAATGGTAGCTGTCAATTATGCCAATATGGCTATTGATCTTTTTTTAAAGGGTGTTTTTGGCAGGCTTATTGCTTTAAATAGAGGGATTTATACGGATATTCCCATCAGCACAATTACCACCGGCCAAAAAAGGGTAGATGTAAGAGAGCTTTATGATATTAAAGAATATAGGGCAAAAATCCTACATGTTGATGGCAAACCGATGTTTTTATATTAAAAAAATGAAAGATAAAATATTCAGGATTTTATTTTCAGCCATTGTTTTATTGTTCTGTCTCATGTGTCATACTTGGGCTGAAGACCATAATAAATTGATCATTTCGGACTTTTCCAAGGGAGTCGATGGAGATGGAGTCCCTGTGGATTGGAAAATCGTTAAAAAGGCTGGATCACCTATTTTGAAGATAAAAGAAAAAAACAATGAACACTCGCTCCATCTTATAAGTGAAAAAAGTTCTTTTGGGCTTAAAAAAGATATATATGTAAATGTAAAAAAATATCCATATATAAATTTTAAATGGAAGGTGAAGGAGCTGCCTGAAAATGGGGATTTCAGAAAAAAGGAAACTGATGATCAGGCTGCCCAGGTGTATGTTGTATTTGGCAGATTCAATTTCCTTGCTACAATTGTTGGTTATACATGGGAAAATAAGGCGCCTAAGTTGACTACCGGGGCCAGCCCTGCATGGAGCAAATCTCGTATAATTGTCCTGGAAAGCGGGTCGGAAAAATTAGGAAAATGGGTTACGGAGACGAGAAATATATATGAGGATTACAAAAAACTCTTTGGTAAA
>JAYEMW010000020.1:0-5927 GCA_034718555.1 Thermodesulfobacteriota bacterium | reverse complement strand
GGTTTCCCTTTCAGTTAAATCACTTATCCGCTTTTCAGACCCAAGAGAAGACTTCATGACTCGCACCCTTAAGCTCATTTCATAAATAAGTCTGCTGAATTTGCTTTCCATTTGACACCTACCTTTTGAATTATATAACATAATATGATAAAATCATCAAATCTAAAATATTATATTATAGGATTTATTAGATTTCAATATGTTCATTTATTAATTACTTCAATAATCGAAGTATTTCTTTTTGACGGTTTTACCCTTATTTATTATTTATTTTAAAACAATTATGGGGTTTTTTTAATTGAAATTTATTCGACTATATCTATTCGATTAGTCTGTGTACATTTCATTTATCCTATTATATCACTTCATACCTCGTTAAGTCATAAAATGGTTAAATAGTTAAGTGGTTTTTATTACTTTAATGCCCTTTATATGATTATCAGATTTTTTTATTGACAGAACTAAAAATCAGGCGAAGAATGAAGACCTGAATGGGTTCTTAAAACCGTAATTGTTTTGGAGGAGTGAATGGAATTTTCATATAATCAAAAAAGAGAATTGCACAGCTATACCCAGAGATCGGTGACCATGGGACCGCGGGGAATGGTTGCATCGAGCCAGCAATTGGCGACTCTATCTGGATACAAGATTTTGTTGAAGGGAGGGAACGCCTTAGATGCGGCAGTATCCATGGCCAGTACACTGAATGTGGTTGAACCTAATTCAGTTGGAATTGGCGGCGATGCCTTTGCGCTCATTTATCTGGCTGAAGAAAACAAGATCATAGGCATAAACGCAAGTGGAAGAGCGCCTTATAAAGCTGATTTGGCCTATTTCCATGAAAGGGGGATAAAAACAATGCCTGAAAGGGGTATTTTGGCAGTAACTGTTCCAGGAGCCCTGCATGGCTGGGCCCGGGCAGTGGAACGGTACGGAAGCTTGAAACTCGGTGATTTGTTCGAAGATGCCATATATTATGCAGAAAATGGCTTTCCCGTTACAGAGGTTATTGCCGGCGAATGGAAAAATGCAAAAGATGTTCTTCTTTCCCATGCATCCGCTTCAAAAAGCTATCTTATTGACGGTACAGCCCCGAAGCCTGGACAGGTTTTCAAGAATAAGGATCTGGCTCAAACCTATCGCAAGATTGCCCGTGAAGGCATTGAGACCTTTTATGAAGGAGAAATTTCCAAGGCAATTGTGGACTTTTCCCGACAAAACGGTGGTCTTATTTCATTTAAGGATTTCAAGGCTCATACGAC
Source organism: Thermodesulfobacteriota bacterium (assembly GCA_034718555.1). Lineage (GTDB taxonomy): Bacteria > Desulfobacterota > DSM-4660 > Desulfatiglandales > B25-G16 > M55B121. Next base: position 4,665 of record JAYEMW010000020.1, on the reverse strand, counting down.
AAGTTGGGTAGAACCAATATCGACCAATTATCGTGGGTATACGATTTATGAACTGCCTCCCAACGGACAGGGTATTACTGCACTTGAGATGCTAAATATCCTGGAAGGTTACGATATAGCCGGTCTGGGTCATAATAGTTCTGACTATCTTCACCTGCTTATTGAAGCGAAAAAAATCGCCTTCAGAGATCGAGACTATGTTGTTACTGACCCTGAATTTGAAAGTGTCCCTGTAAATAGGCTGCTTTCCAAAGAATATGCAAAGAAGTGGAGAGAAAAGATTAATTACCAAAAGGCGATGGTCCCTCCTGTCCCTTATTCCAATGCAAGAGGTTCCGACACCGTATTTGTCACAGCGGTAGATCAGAACAGGAATGCAGTTTCCCTTATCAGCAGCGTTTATATGGCTTTTGGTTCGGGAATGGTAGTGGATAACACTGGTATCGTCCTTCAGAACAGGGGACATTCGTTTTCCCTTGATCCCCATCATCCAAACCGCCTGGAGCCGCACAAGCGGCCGATGCACACCATCATACCGGCAATGTTATTCAAGGACGGCCGGTTTTTAATGAGCTTTGGAGTTATGGGCGGGGACATGCAGCCGCAAGGGCATGTGCAGTTTCTAATCAATCTCATTGATTTCAAAATGAATATACAAGAAGCAGTAGATGCTCCCAGGTTAAGGCATGTGCAGGGAAAAGATGTCTATTTGGAGGAGGGAATTTCCAGGATAGCAGCTTCGGCGCTTAAAGAAAAAAGTCATCATATCATTGACGTGCCACCTTCAGTAAACCAGTTCGGCGGCGGCCAGGCTATTTATCTGGATCGCGCACAAAATGTGCTGCTGGGCGCATCTGATAGAAGGAAAGATGGCTGCGCAATAGGATATTAACAGCAAATACATAAAAGGATGTCTAATCTACCATGATAGTCAACAAGGATTCGGAGAAACTTTTGACGATCATTATCATCATCAAAGACATTTCTCCTTTCATTACCTTTGTTGGTAACATGTCACAATGCCACAGGATATTTTATTCTTATAGGTCTTCCCATAGATCAAAATAAAAGACAGTATTATGTCAAATGTCAACAGCCCGACACAGACCCTCCCAGCCCCCCTTAATGGTCTGGACATGATCTCTTTATTATCATTTTGAGTAAATATTTATTAAGAGCTAAGAGGAGACTTAATACTTAATCTTAATTTTCCTGCTGGATCATTTAATATTGACAAGATCCCAAAATTAAGTCATACTTTGTATGACTTAATCATAGGAGATTGTTTTGCGAATACTTGATTTTGAGTGGGATGAGGGCAATACCTTACATATTCAATTTAGACATGGCATAGACACTGAGGAGGCCGAAGAAGTCTTTGCTGCCATGCCCCTTTTCAGACGTACAAAAAAAGGGCATTATGTGGCATTTGGTCCGACATTTGAAGGACGATATCTTGCTATTATCTTTGAGCTAAAACCAAAAGGTCTTGCTCGACCTATCACTGGTTGGGATATGAACAAAACGGAAATTCAATATTACAAGAAACACAGGGGTAAAAAATGAATAAACAAGCAGAAAGAAAAAAAGACTGGGTTGAATATTACGATAATAAAAATATCTTAGATGAAATAAAAGATGAGCCGGTTGATCTCAGCTTAGATGATTATCTTCGCCAGGATATCTTATCAGGAAAACGAAAGCGGACACTTAAAAACATTACAATCAAGGTTAATCCGCTCCACATTACGGCCATCAAGAAGCTTGCCACCATGAAATCTATGCCCTATCAAACCCTGATCAGGCATTGGCTGGCCGAGGAAATCAAAAAAGAATTGGATACGGTAAGAAGGTAAAAAGGGAATAGAATAATTTTTTTGATCAATTAAAAATAATTATTCCAAGTGAGTTTGTAAAAATGTGGAGAAATAAAAATGCCTAAAGCAAGTGTATTGACTATTCGAGTACCGTCTGATTTAAAACATAGAATCGCGTTAGTTGCTGAAGAACAAGGTATATCAATAAACCAACTTGCGATGTATATGTTTACTAAAGAAATTGGAAACTTAGAAGCTAGTCAAAATATCTCAAAATATTGGAAGGATTATTCTATAGAAAAAATATTGACTGGTTTTGATGAAGTAATGGAAAAAGTGAAAGATAGATCTGTCCCTCATTTGGATAAAATAGAAAGCAATTAAACGAGTTTTTCATAATTCTAATCCAATTTCTTTAATATTTTTAATTCAGTGTAACCGTAACATGCGGTGCATTATTTAAATATTTAGAAATTCTGGGGGACATAATACTAAGTTGTTGAGGCAATCTTAAATAATTTTTTTGATGGAGGGGTGTTTTTTCTCTTTGTCTGCCCGCCTTCTTTGTGGCGGGACAAGCCCTTTAATGGGTGCCTGATTCATTCGCCTATATCGGTCAGGCGAGAGGGTTCCTCCACTTTAGTTTGGGGAAACGAGCGAAATCAGAATCGGTAGAGGCCAACTCGCAGCCATGTTCAATGGCAAGAGCTGCCAAATGTGCGTCTGTTACCAGATTGGCAACAGCCTGACCACCCGTGAGCATCTGCTTGAAAACAGCCCAGTGTTGCTCGGTCGGCCGAATGACTCTCGTACAGGGCTGATCCAACCAGCTCTGTACACGGGCAAGTGCTTGTTCGAGAGAAAGTGGGTGCTTGAAGACCCTTGGATTAGCCCCTATACGAATAAATGCGGACAGAACCGTCCAGCACAGACAGACAACTTCAGTTCCGGATAGCTGGCCATCCCACCATGCACACGCTTGCTGGTGACGGGACTGAAGAGAGTCTTCCGCGTACAATAGAATATTGGCATCGACGAGAATCAACGGGAATCCTCGCCTTCAATCTGGGCCAGCAGTTCCTGGATATTATCTATATTGCGACTGTGCCGGAGGCCCATTTGGTGAGGTTTAGTTTTGTAGCGACGCTGCTTCCCTGGTTGTTCCACCTGGGTCAGGCCGGCACGAAGAGCTTCGTTGACAATCGTCTTAAATGGTGTACCCAATTTGCCCGCAACGGCCCGTGCCCGTTCCATCACATCATCATCTATTGATAGTGTCGTTCTCATATTGCCATCATAACATCTCTTGAAATGATGTCAAGACATCATTTCATGTTTTAAGGCGAACGGTATTATAAGTCCGAAAAGGCGAAGGTATAAGGAAGGCATAAGTGTCCTACACATTTCACACGTCACAACATTTATGCAAATTTTGGTACAAATCGTAACTTGGCCTAAACGTCTGCAAGGCAGGTTGTATTGTTGTCAACTGTGTAGGCCTGACACTGTTTTTTTCTGTTTTTTTGCTGTGTAGGCCGGACACTGTTTTTTTTGAAAAAACGGAACAAAAAAGAATTAGAGGATAAGATAACCAATTTAGTAAAGGGGCAATTTTTGAAAGATCTTATTGACTGGTCGATAAGTGAAATATCAGAGGGTAAATTTCAATTGCAATTCTCAGTCAATCAAAAAAAGCTCAATGAAATAGAGGACAAACTTGGATTTAGAATTATTATGACTGACCGCCATCATTGGAGTACTGTTGATATTATTAAAGCATACTATGGTCAATCCTTCATAGAGCATACCTTCAAGAATCTGAAGAATCCATACCATCTTGCACTGAATCCGCAATTCCATTGGACAGATCAGAAAATAATTGTTCATTATTTTGGCTGTGTGCTTGGCTATCAATTATCTGCAATCGTGTGGCGACAGGCTAAATTAGAAGCACGATTTACAGGAGCTCTGGACACACTTTTAAATACTTTAAACAACGTGCGTCTTGGAACTATATTGGAAGAATCAAAAACAAGGGGAAGAGTTAAGGCCACCTATAAGTTGGAAGAAATGTCTGACGAGGAAGATGCAATTATGGAGGCGTTAGCTATTAAGGATTTTCACAATAGGCGTCCAAAGTTTAAAGGTGTTGGTGTATACACATCATATCCTGGTAACCACTGAAAAATAAAGGAATTATGTGGAATTATGCTCTAAGTCGTGATAAAGTCACGCTAGGTAATCAACCACAGAACTGAACGCAATAAGTGACAAAAAACGCCAATCCCACCAACCATAAAAAAAATAGCTAGCGATAACTAAGAATATATTTTGTGCTCTTACGTTCTTTCCATTAATAAGCCAATATATGCAGAATACAATTGGCAAAAAAAGTAGGAACTCAATGGAGTTAAATAACATAAATTAATTCATATCCTTTCTTGGTGCTGGTCTCTTCTATTGCACATAACGACTGAGTTCACCTGCATTTTGGAGCGTAGCGGAAAAATGTCAGGTGCAACGATTTGTTATACATCCCTTTCATTCTCCATCTTATACTCTCAACGGTTAGTATATGGTTTTGTGGCGGATTTTGGAACACAAAACTTTCAACTTATTCCGATATTTATTTATTGTTAAATCACTCATATTCAGTACTTCATCCGACATAAACCATATACATTGTTAGCATTTCGTTTTTTGTCATTCTTTTTTTCGGTATTTTTTTGTAAATGGTAGAATTGGTAGCATAAAAGGAGCATTTAAAACAAAGAAAAAAAATTCAAAAATTAGATTGCTATTTTCTGCTTTTTCTCCTTTTAATCTGCTTAAAAATGCGTCAAAGGTA
>JAYEMW010000019.1:0-27632 GCA_034718555.1 Thermodesulfobacteriota bacterium | reverse complement strand
TAAATAATGCTGTAAAGGAAGTTATAAAAATGATATCAAGGGAGAACTGTGGCAAAAATTATTGTTACCTATAGAGATGCTGATTTAGAGCATAGGTAGACAATGCAGGGGCGCGATTAACGATGAAAGAAGATGAATATGGTAATCCAGGGTATACATGATTGAGCAGAAGATTGGTTTATTGACAATATTATTCTTTAAAAGCCTGTTTAATTACAAAGAGATTAGACATTTTGTATCAACTCGATCAGGGGGCACGAGCAAGGCTCCTTTTGATTCAATGAATTTAGGTCTCCATGTTGGCGATGAGCAGAAGGACGTTATTAATAACCGTAAAAGACTGGTTTCCTCTCTGGGCGTAGCCTTTGAGAACATAACCATTGCCGGACAGACTCATTCCGGAAATGTTGTTATAATCTCGGAAAAACACAGGGGCAGAGGACACGCCTGCCATAAAAATGCAGTCAGCAATACAGATGCCATGGTAACTAACTTAGAGAATATTTGCATAACTATTCTTGTAGCGGATTGTGTGCCTATGCTCTTTTTTGATCCATGCAGGAAGGTTATAGGAGCAGCCCATGCAGGATGGAGGGGAACATTAAAATTTATTGCCGCCAATACCGTGAATACTATGGTGAAGAAATTTGGTTCTTTACCTGAAGATATTATAGTAGGGATAGGGCCCTCTATTGGACCTTGCTGTTATCTGGTTGGACCGGAAGTTATATCCCAGGTAAAAGCAACCTTTAACCCTGCGGTAAGTTTTATTAAGAATGAATTTAGAGACGGGACAGGCTATTTAGACCTGTGGAATCTTAATTTTAGACAACTCATTGATGAGGGCATTATGGAGAAAAACATAGAAATAGCAAGAATATGCACTGCCCATAATCAGAATAAATTTTTTTCATACAGGGGTGAAAAAGGTGAGACAGGGAGATTTGGTATAGGTATTGAGCTGTTATAAGAAAAGATTAAATTTGGAGTATCTCCTGCTTTAATGGAGTGATTATCTCACAGTCGTTTTTTGTAACAGCAACTGTATTCTCAATGCCTACAGATCCCTCTCCTGGGAAAACGATTTTAGGCTCTACGGCAAATGTCATGCCCTCCTCTAAAGGATACAAATGACCCTTGGCCAAAAATGGAAACTCATTGAGCTCCAAACCAACACCATGACCTACAAAACGTGTTTGAAGCCCTGAAGGCCCTAAATAGCTGTCACTGTACCCTAATTTTTTGGCCAATTTAACCGTCTTATTGAAAATCGCATCACATTCCGTACCTGGACGGGCCTCTTCTAAAACCATATCATGGATCTCACAACATGCCTTATATGCGGAAGTAAATTTTTCCCCCATATTACCTATAGAAAACATTCTGGTTTCATCGGCCTGATATCCCTGATAACAGGTGCCGAAATCCACAAGTATAGGCTCATGGGCCCTGATAGGTTTAAGACTTCCGCCTACAGGGAATGCCGGTGAAAGTCCCAGTCCACCCATGGGAGAATCTGACTGGCTGACAATACCGCCACTCCATCCACTAAGTATATGCCATGTGTAGGCCTCATAGTTAAAGGATCTAACCCTTATTAACCCCTCATGGCCGTATGTTTTTGCAGCAGCCTCTAAAAGGCCTCCAAACTCAATTTCAGTCATCCCCTCCTTAAGGATCTCCCTTCCTTTTAGATAGGTTTTTTCCCCTATATTTCCTGCTTTTCTCATAAGTTCAATCTCAAAAGGTGATTTAACCGCCCGTATTTTTCGTAACAACATAGAAAAATCCAAAAACTTTATATTTGGAAAAAGATCCTGATATCTAAAATAGTCGTTAACCGGGAGCATATCCAGTTCAAATCCCATTACCTTGGGGAGTTTTCCCCAATGGTTCTTTATAATGGAGGGTAGATCACGAAGGGATTTAATGGATACAAGGTCCTGAAGCGGTGACTCCAGTCTGGCCCGCTCAAGCTCTCTCCTTACCATAAGCAAGGGTTTCCCTTCAACGGGCATAAACAGAAGGCCATCTTGTGTAGTGCCGGAAAGGTAATAATAGTCCATCTTCTGGATAACTAAAACGGCATCGATTCCTACCTTTTCCATGCCGTCTCTGAGTTTATCCATGCGATGTTCTATCTCTGATTGCGGTGTATGCTGAAAACCAAAGGATTTTTCGAAATTTACTAATTCTTTTCGTACCCAGTCTTTGTGATCCATTTTTTCTCCTTATTCTGTAATCACTGTAACCATTCAATAGGAATTCATGATTTAACAGTGCGTAAACTCCTACCTACCTTCTGTTGTTATTCTCAATCATTTTTCCGGCAATTTCTTTTACAAACTTTGCTGCTACCATTGCCGTCATATCGAAAAGGTCTCGTTTCGGGTTAAATTCAACTATATCAGCGCCTATAATCGGTGCATCTATATCTTGAACCAATTTTAGCACCTCCCTGGTTGACAGGCCTCCTGGCTCATGATGGGAAACTCCCGGTGCAAAGGCAGGATCAAGTGCGTCCATATCCATAGAAATGTAAACCGGTTCATCGAATTTAAGATTAATTCCATGGTGCCATTCCTTCATGTCAACGACCTCAACTCCAAACCTGTCTGCCTGTTCTCGCTGATGATGATTCATGGTCCTGACCCCAACTTGAACTAATCGGATTGCCAATCTCTCCTCCATAATACGCGCAAAGGGGCAGGCATGGGAATAACGATTCCCGTTAAGCTCGTTGTAAAGATCAGGGTGTGCATCGAGGTGCAGTATGTTTATTTTTTCATATTTTTTATGGTATGCCCTTAATATTGGGTATGTAATAGCATGGTCTCCACCTAATGAAAGCACATAAAGTTTTTGTTTAAGCAAGTATGCAATATATTGTTCTATAATTTCAAATTCATTCCCCTTGTTTAAGAGCTCAATGTCTCCAATATCATGAAAACGCTTATCTTTTGTTAGGTCAATACCATTTTCCGCGCACAGGTTTGTAGAGCCGGCATTGAGAGTATCACGTATGATTGGAGGCGCCAATGCTGGACCTTTTAAGAAAGATGAATTTTTATCAAATGGTATTCCTACCAAAACAACCATTCCAGGTTGTAAACCCTCAAGGGATTTAAAGCCATAATCCATTGAAATATCTCCAGTGTTACTGTTAAACCAATCGTAACCGTTCACGGTTCACGGTTCACGGTTCAACGTTCAGGGTTCAGGGTTCAGGGTTAGGGAAAAGACTGAAATTGAATCCGCGAAATGCTTGTAAAAATACGGGGTTTGCCACATCATCGCCAAGTACCATGTTTCGGATTTGTGAGAAAGTAGAGGCGGGCGGTTTTCCCGTACAAAACGCTTACAAAATAGCGTATGGTGATGAGAATACAACCTTTGAAGCCTGAACCTTTGAACCCGTGAACGGTTACAACCAATCAATCAATTTGCATCGATTTTTTAAAGTCCTGGTACGCAACCATCCTTGAAAGCACGTTAACAGCATTTTCCGGCGTTTGATAAAAAACACCGCTGTATTTTTTTCCAGGCACAGGTCTGACAGTGCCTTCTGTTGTACTGGTTAATGATACTCCTACAACAGGTTTCTCATATTTTTCCATTAATTCCACAATGCTAATAATATATTTTTTTTCATATTTCAGGCTGAATTCCTCCATCTCGTCCAAGAATGCACCAGGCATAGAAGGGTCTACCTGTCTGGTAGATTTAATGAGAGAACGGATAAGTTCGAGTCGGCCAACAATTCCCAGGCTTATTACTGCATCAATACCTTCCCATTTTAGGAGCTCTTCTACTGCCACAATAGGTATTTTAAGGTCTTTGGTGCCAACTAAATCTACTGGATTTCTTTTACTCCAAAATGGAGGCAAATATTTGCTTATATTTTTAATAATTTTTTCAGGAATATCTGGAAGCACAAGCCCCTTTTCGTTGCATTCATCACTTGTTACAACACCCCAACCCCCACCAAGGGTAACAATTCCAATCCTGTTTCCTTTAGGCATAGGCAAAGAGGAAAACCCTGCTGAAAGGTCAAGTAATTCAGATGGAACGTTTACGCTCAATAGACCGGCCTGTCTAAATGCCGCCTCCATAATAGAGGACTCTCCGCTCAGGGCGCCTGTATGGGATGCAGCAGCAGCAGCCCCAGCCTTTGTATGACCTCCTTTTAAAACAATAACCGGCTTTTTTTTATTTAACCTTTTTGCTGTCTCAAGATATTTCCTGCCATCCTGAACGCTCTCGATATATAACAGGATAATATTGGTGTGGTTATCATTTTCTAAATATTCCAAATAATCTATACAGGTAAGCATGGCATTATTTCCTGACCCCACAAATAACGAGATACCGATTCCCTGCTGTTCCGCCCAGTAAATTAACTGGTTTCCAAGATTGCCGGATTGAGAAACAAAGGCTACAGTTCCTTCCTTAGGTCTGGTATGGGTTCCTGTGGCAAAGAGATGGGAGTAAGGGCATATGATGCCCATTGTATTTGGGCCGATAAAGGGCAAATTTTTCTCGCGGCAAATGGATACAATTTTTTTCTCAAGGTCCTTTCCTGCTTCATCTGTCTCGCTGAATCCAGAGGTGATAAGCACTACACCCTTAACTCCCTTTTCAGCGCAGGACTCCAAAACATCCGGGACTGTTTTGGCCGGGGTTGTTATAAAGACAAGATCCACATCGCAGGGAACATCCTTGATGTTCATATAGGTCTTGAGGCCGCATATTACCTTTTCCTTTGGATTGACTGGGAATATCTTTCCCTTAAAACCACCGCCTATAATATTGCTTAGGATCATTTGCCCCCATTTTCCAAAAGCTGGAGACGCACCAATCACTGCCACTGATTTGGGGTTAAAAAGATGTTCAAGATTATATGAATTAGATTTACCCTCATTTTTTTTCATTGTTTTTTCGCCTTTATTTGTCTTCCTGCTTTATATCTTAGGGGAGTTATTAGAATGAACTGCAGCACGATTTATAAAATTTAGCCCTACACCAGATGCTACAATAAGAAACGAGCCTGCCAAAAAAGCTCCTGAGAGGAGATCATTAAACATGATAACACCTGCAATCCCAGTAAAAACAACTTCGGACATCAAAATAACGCCACCCTCAGATGCCTTGCAGAATTTAAAACCCTGATTCATTAAAAGCTGGGCTATTAGGAAAATCACAGCAAGGGTAGCGAGTAAAAATATTTGACCATAGTTTGGAACTGAAAATTTAACTACAATAAAGGGGAACGAGATTAATCCGCCTACAATACAAAAATAGAAATATATTATTAATGAACCGTTTGATTTCCTTAATTTTCTAATTAAAACTATAGTAAGCCCCGCGAAACAACCTGCAAGAATCCCAAATAAATGACCAGTGGAATAGCTGTTAGAACTGGGGTTAATAAGTATATAAATACCTATTGCACCGATGACTATAAGAATAATTTCCATCATTTTAAATTTTTCTTTAAAGAGGATAAAGGAGAAAAAGGCTGCAAAAAGGGGAAAGGTATAGAAGAGTACCATAGCATTGGAAAGGGGTATCATGGATATGGATTTGAGAAGGCAAAAGAAGGCTACTGTCCCTGTAAGACCTCTTATTAAAAGAACCCGAGTGGAATTTCCCTTAAGAGATTGCCCTGTTGAAATTATCATAGGCCAGAGAAGAATTGCCCCAAGAATAAATCGAACAAAGGCTATTTGGACGATACCTATGGATGGAGACATGAACTTTATAAAAATGTCAGTAACAGCGAAAAAAAAGGCCGATAGTATCATCAGCATAAATCCACTTTTTAAAAACAAACTTTTCATTTCTGTTCCCTTGATGTTTATTGTTATTGAACTGTGAAGTTTCACTTTTTACTACTATAACTTCTCTTAGGCAATAAAAATATTTTCAATATCCTGCCTGCTTAAAGGAAATCTATTTTAATACAATAATTTAGCAAATTAAAAATAACAACCTTGCAAAGGGCTTCCAACGGAGTTGTTTTATTAAGACAGTTTTCACTTGCTTCATGGTCTCTGTCTGGTAGACTTTAGTGTATATGTTAAAGGAGTTTTTTTATGAAGGCCTTGTCTCTTTTTTCAGGCGGTCTCGACAGTATTTTGGCTGTTAAGCTTATCGAGGATCAAGGGGTTGATGTAATCGGAGTTTTTCTTGAAACCCCCTTTTTTTCCTCTGAGAAGGCTGTTGAGTCTGCGGAGTATTTGGGGTTGCCCCTTAAGGTTGTGGATATTACGGATAATTATGCAGATGTGCTTTTAAAACCAAAACACGGTTATGGAAAGGGTCTGAATCCCTGCATAGACTGCCATACCTATATGTTTAAGGTGGTAGGTTCTATGCTGCAAGAAGAAGGTGCGGATTTTATAATAAGTGGTGAGGTGTTAGGGCAACGCCCTATGTCTCAAAATTTACGATCCTTGACAACTGTTTCTCATGAATCAGGTTTTAAAGATCTTATTCTTAGACCTCTTTCAGCAAAAAGGCTTCCTGAAACTCTACCTGAAAAAGCCGGCTGGACCAAGAGGGAAGGGCTGTTAGGACTTTCAGGTCGTAGTCGAAGGCCCCAAATAGAGTTGGCCAACAGGTTCGGCATAAAAGATTATCCTGCTCCTGCAGGCGGATGCTTGCTGACAGACAAGGGTTTTTCCCGCCGCCTGAGAGATTTGATATCCGCAAGCCCTGCATTAGAAAGGAAAGATATAGAGCTTCTTAAATGGGGGAGACATTTCAGGATAGGAAAAGAAACCAAGCTAATAGTGGGCAGGGATCAAAGGGAGAATGAGATGATCAGCTCTTTGGCAGGCGAGGGCGATACAATTTTAACTGTTAAGTCTTTTCCGGGCCCAACGGTTTTGGCATCAGGTGATCTATTATCAGATGAGCAGGATTTGGCCGCCTCTATTGCTGTTGCTTATAGTGATGGACCTTTAAATCTTCCAGTCCCTGTAAAAATATTAAGAAATTCTAAGTCTAATACAGTTTTGGGATACGGAAAAGAAAGGGGTTATTTTTCCAATTTCATGATACGTTAATATATCCATCTCCTGAAGAGTCTCTGGAAAAATGATTTTTCATTGATTTCTTTCAGTTTTTTTCTTTTTTCTGAAAGTTTACTTTCTTTTGTTTTTATAGATAGTAATGTTTTTTCCATAGACTCCTGAATTTTTCTTTTTTTTACAGTAAGATCTATTACCTTAATTTTATCCTGCCTGGTAGATAACTTTTTTTTAACGGATTCTATTTTGTCGGTAATTTTTTTCCATTCATTTCTTTGCCCTTCAAGTTCAGTTAGCTTCCCTTTTAAATAAACACGATCTATTTTTATACCCTCAATTAGGTCGTTTTTAGATTCCATGGTAAAAAATAGAAAAACAAATAGGCCGATGGCAAAGATTGCTGTCGCTAAAATTATCTTTAATGTTTTATAAATAAGTGGGGCGAGGGTTGAGACAAATGATTTTACAATGATTGAATTCTGGATAACCCTATCAGTTATTGTGTATTTATTATTCTCTCCTTGCAAGGATTTTTCCATATTATTTATAATATTTTTTAACTCAGAGACAATGTCAGTCAATTTACCGCCTATGTTTTTAGACAAGCATTTATCCACTAAATCCGTATCATTTGATTTAAGTTCCCTGTTAATATCTCTGATTTCAGAAAAATGACTATCCAGGTTTTGTATTTTGTTGAGTTTCCCAGCGAAATTTTTTTTTGCCGCTGCGATACTTTTTTCCAGTTTGACCAGATTAGACTCTAATTCCGCTGAAAACCTTTTCAGCATTCTTTTTTCACATACAAATTCTCCGGCCCCAGTTAATATTATGGCAATGTCCTGGATGGGATGAATCTTATCCTTAATTTCTTGTATATCTACTTGTGGCATGATTGGGCAAAGCTCGCTATCAGTTAAATAATAGATCTTTATTTATAACCATTCCATCAGGAATTGTAACTTTTTTTGTAGAGTGGCTAAAAATATTTATATTACCATTTACAGTAATATCCTTGCCAAAGTAAACGTCTCCCACAATCTTAAATGATTTGCAGTCCATTAGAGACGGTGCGCCATGGGGAAACTTTTCCTTTACCTGGTCAATTTTTTTGTAGTATTTTTCATCGAGGTCAATGGCCAAACTATCTATTTTTCTTTCAGGGTTTTGTATAATCCTGCTATCTTCTGCAAGCACATAACAATCAGACCACAGCGCCAGAAGGTCTTGTGATTTTTTAACAGGAGCAAACCTTGTCCTTGGTACCCTTATGGCAGTAGAATTTTCAAAAATAGAGATAGCTGATCCCATGGCCATCTCAATCTGATACACCTCCGGGGAGGAATCATCTCTTGGATCAATTTTCTTTGGATTTACTATCATGGGAAGGTCAAGTATATTATGGACCTTGTTTAATTTTTCCTTTAAAAGTACCAGATTAATCCAGATATTGTTTGTGTTAAAGTATTTATGTATATTTATATCCTGAAATTCATCTATTTCATCATCCGGACACTGGGCTATCTCTCTAAGGATAAGGCCGCCGGATATCGTTTTGGCCAGGTGCCCTCCCTTTATATCTGCCTCTGTCCTGTCTGCAACCTCTAACATAAATGGGAAGCCATGAGATGCAAAATAGCCCAGTATTGTATAGTCGAGTATTCCGCCAAGATTGTCGGAATTAGAGATGAATGCATACTCATATCTTTTTTCCAACAGTTTATTTAGCATCCCGGAGGTAATTAAAGCAAAATAGATATCCCCGTGGCCAGGGGGATTCCATTCATTTTCCGGGTCTTTGGGCCAATAGACTGGACTCAGGCTGTCCTTTAATACCTTTGGAAATTTGTGTTGCACAAATGACAGGGGAATATCTGAGACAAGGTCTGGATATTTGCCAAGAAATTGTTTGCTGTCTTCATCGGTCTTAAAACTGTTCATCAAGACAAGTGGAATATTAACCCCACTCTCTTTGCTATAGCTTAACGTCTGTCTTGCAATAATATCAAGAAAGTTTAATCCGTTCTTAACCTCAATGAGAGATTTGGCCTTTGACAGGCCCATACTTGTTCCTAAACCTCCATTTAGTTTAATCATTACTGTTTTTCCCATAGCTGTATGCCCATCTTTGGTATAGTCATCTAATATATCCATATGGGCTATATCTTCCTTTTTAACAGGGAGAATATCGTTTCTTGACAGCATTCCCCTTTCCCCCTTCAGCAATTTTTCGTAGCAGGACCTGAATTTATCTATGATTAGAGTAGGTATCCCTTCGGTCTCCATCTTTGTCTGAAATGGGGAAAATCGCTCATTCAGGCTCAATTTTAGTTTTTTATCTTGCATTTATTTAACTCCATTTTAAAACATAATAAAATATAGAGGGGTTTTATGTCAATTAACTTACTGGCCTGCTATGCTATGTATTCTAAAAGTCCTTTATATCATTATAAAATTTTTAATTGACATATATCTATATTTTGGAATAAAATTGAAACACTTGTATGAAATTACTTATGTATAATTACAGACCTCGTAATTTATAGCGTATAATGGTGTAATATTTTGGACACAAACCTCTGTTTCCAATCCCGCCCTGGCGGGATTAAAAGGTTTCCCGCTTACAGCGGGATTCAGAGGTTGAGCTCTCGTGGTATTAACCCAATGAAATCAATGGGTAAGGAAAAAAGTGCAAAGCGGTTAATCTTGAATCCCGCTTTCAGCGGGAAACCCTGAACCCTGAACTCAGACCGAACTGATGTCCAATTAATTTGCAATCCCGCGTGATATAAAGATCTTTAGTCATTTGTGTAATGTGAATTACGTGGTCTGAATTTATAAATGGAGGTTGTGATATGAGAAAGTTAGCCCTTGCATTGACGATTCTGTTTACCATGTTCGGCCTGATAAACTGCGGTGGAGGAGGCGAATCATCCGTACCCACATCAGCCATACAGGGAAGCGCAATCAAGGGTCCCATTGATGGCGCTGAGGTCAAGATCTTCTTTTTCGGAACTGACGGAAATGAAATAGAATTAGACGCTGCAAATGCACCTGTCTACACTGGCCCTAACGGAGAATACCATCTTCAGATGCATACCTCTGACATGACGGCCGTCTTCAGTCCGCTGATTATCAGAACCATAGGCGGAGAAATGGGTGGGGGCCAGGCTCCAACACTGGAGGCGTTAATAGCCGATCCGGTACCCCTTACATACGAAAGCGTTACAATTTCGTGCAACCTATCTACGGCCAGCTCAGTGGCCGCTGGTCTTCTTAAAAAACGTGCAGGGTCACTTGGCTCTGCCCCTACATTAAGGGATGCCCAGGAGATCCTTGCCAGGGTTGAAGAGCAGCTAATCGTGGACCTCTCTAAGAACCCTGCTGACAAAGGTGAGGCGGTAGTTATGATTAATGATGGTGTGGACCAGAATCTGGACCTCCTTAATACTCCTTCCAATAACCCGGCAGTCAACGAGTATATAGACTATATAATTGCCAATCTGAGCTCATCCTCTCATGCCCTGGACAATTTTATGGAAGACCCTTGCAGCCCTGAAATGAATGCACAGGCATCATTCGAGCCTTTTGGCACAGTCCTCCTGGACACTATTATTCCGGAAGGACCTTCCGGCTATATCAATATGCTCTTCACTTCAGACTCAGAGTATATCGAGAATAATGGCTCAGAAAAAGCCACCCTGACAGCCACATTGACCGATGCCAAAGGAAATCCCGTACCACACGAAACGGATATTAGCATCACATTCGTTTCTGGTCCGGGCACATTGGAAATCATTCAAACGCCACAGAAAAGCGGGGAACTCCAGATGACAATCAGCAGCACTGAAGTGGGAGAAACGGTCATTCAGGCTAACTACGACCTTCCTAATGGCAACTCAATCATTAGGACAGTATCTGTGACGAGTGTTGACAGCATTACCGATACAGATGGTGATGGATTCTCCGATGGGGAGGAAAGCAAGGGCTGGACGGTGGTTGTAGATGATTTGGGTTATGGATATGCTGCAAACGGGAATCTTCTGACCATCCGAGAGGTGAAAAGCGATCCGAGCCTTGAAGACACTGATGGGGACGGTCTCAATGACTTTTTTGAGTATCAGATCCGCACAGATCCGAGCTCTGTAGACACAGACGGTGACGGATTGAGTGATAAAGAGGAATGGTATCAATGGATAACCAACCCAAACAGTGTGGATTCTGACGGAGACGCGAGGGGGCCGGAAAATGACCAGGAGCCTAACACAGCCCTCTTCGATGGAAACGAATTGGCCATGTTAAAAACATCCCCAACCCTAAAAGATACCGACGGAGATGGCAGGACAGACTTTGAAGAGATCGATCATCCAGTAAGAAGCCCTCTTGTGGCTGATCTCCCAAGATTAGACCTTACGATCTCTGATGACGTAGATGTCAGACTCGATGTTCAGTACGCTGAGGAAGAGGGGCAATCACGGCAATACGGCGCTGAACTGTCCAAGAGCGCCACTTCTTCTAAAAGTGTGTATCACTCTCACTCCATTGGTTCCAGTCTAACGATTGGAACAGAGGCAAAGGCCGGTTTCTTCACAGGAGGGGTTTCCTATAAAACAGAATTCACCCTTAATACAGAGCATACAGTGGCGTTTACCAATGAATCTTCCCAGACCTCTCAAAAGAGCTATTCCAAATACACCACCGATTCTCGGACCAGGACGGAAACAGCAGCAAGCGGCTCAATAACTATGGGGGTGCAACTGAAAAATACCGGAAAGATTACTTACACCATCACCCAGCTTGGTTTAACCGTGCGGCAGTGGCTGCCGGATTCCAATACGGTTAACTCTGACGTCCCAGGGGCATTCAAGACTGTAACAACATTAACGCCCGCCCTGGGGGGAGGATTGACACTTGCTCCAGGATCTACGTCCCCGGTGCTCCAGCTTTTTGCAAAAGACATCAATGCCTCCAGAATCAAGGAGCTTATTGCCAGACCGGACAGCATCTACATTGAACCAGCCTACTACGAAATGGAGAATGCCGAGGGTCTGAATTTCGCATACCTCGAGGAGGTTACCGGTCCGCAAACAGCATTGATTATGATCGACTTCGGCGATGGCCGTACTGAAGAATATAGAGTTGCAACCAATGTAGAGAGAAACCCTGATAGCAGCTATGCAGGGATTTCCTTGGGTGAGATAATGGATGATATCTTGCAGATACCTTACGAGACGCGGGCCAGGCAATACGTTGATCAGGGCGCCTTGACCAACGAGCAGGTCCTTTATTCGGTAAGGGATATGGAAACCTGGAGGAATGAGAAAAGAGGGTTCTGGACGGTCCTCCTCGCAAGCGAACATTCTCAGCCTAAAGGGATAAGTTTTGGGAGCATTCAACTCTATGGGGGAGACCAGGTTTTACTTTTGTTTGCAAGAGACGAGGATGGAGACGGGCTTTTTGCTGCTGAAGAGCAACACTTCAGGACAAACGATTTAGATACCATGGACACCGATGGAGACGGATTGTCCGATGGAGAGGAAGTCCGGGATGGGTGGTATGTTATCCTTCCGGATAAGACGTATAGAGTGCATTCTGATCCGGCTGAGGCAGACCAGGACGGAGATGAAGTTAGTGACTTTAACGAGAAGATTCTGGGAACTGATCCGAGAATTCCAGACACAGACAGGGATGGGCTTTTGGATGGCAATGATCTGCATCCACTTTATCCAGCCCGCGTACTAAGGGTCAAAGAGGGGATTAGGGCTGTAGAGGATGGCGCCTCCTGGAACACTGCATTCAGTAATTTACAGGCCGCGCTGTCTGAGGCAAAAGACGGCAACAGCACATCAGATATCCCAGATGATGATGTATCCGAGATTTGGGTCGCAACAGGGCGTTACATACCCAGTGAAACCGGGGATCGTACATTATCCTTTGAGCTTTCAAGAAATTTAAGTGTATATGGTGGTTTTACCGGCGTAGAAATCAAACTCGGTCAACGTAGCCCAAACCCATTGTCTTTTCCCACAACACTTTCAGGTGATTTATCGGCTAATGATGGAGAGGACTACGAAGGAGACCCGGATTCTTTCAGTGATAATAGCTATCATGTCGTATACGCAGACAATTCCGTGGATGAAAACACCCTGTTAGACGGATTTTATATTATTGGGGGAAATGCGGTCACAGTTTCAGACACGGATGCCGGCAAAGGGGGCGGCATGTTGTGTTCAGGAAACCCATATCTGCGAAACCTCTTTTTCCGTACTAACCGTGCAAACAGTGGCGCCGGGCTCTATGTTGACCTGAGTCGGGATTCAGGTGCGGAGATGACGGTTACGGACTGCTTTTTTAACCGGAACGTGACCTTCTTCAACAAGCAAGTTCTTGGAGGATACGGTGGAGGAATGTATTTTGCAGGCAACACTGGCACAACACTGAACATTCAACGAAGTGTGTTCAGCGAGAATGTCACATGGGGGGGAGCAGGTCTTGTGTTGACAGACTACATTACAGCCAACATCAGCGAATGCATATTTGACAGAAATGATGCTGCGAACTGGGATAGACCGTATTTAAGGGGAATAGGAGGCGGGCTTGCAATCGGTGATGAATCAAAGATTTGGATAGACCGATGCCGGTTCACTAAAAACAAGGCGACCTATGGTGGGGGAATCTCCAGTGGATTGGGCACTCAGATTCAGATAAATCAAACGATCTTTTGGATGAATGAGGGTCAGATGCCGGCTCCGGAAAATTATGGCGGAGGCGCAGGAATGTATACCCGTGGTGGCTCGGTCTGGATTGTTAATTCTGCCATAGCATACAATCAGGCGGTTGACATTGACAATACATGGACAGGCGAGGAATTTTATAAACCCGGCGGTATATGGTTTAATGGGGACGGTTCCCTTAGTATAGAAAACTCCATTATCTACGGTAATACATATAGCAGCACCAACAATAAAAGCATGCCTAATGTAGGGGAGCAGCAGATTAGACTGGGGAGTTCCGCTGCGCTGAGGATCCGCACATCGGATATCCAGGGTCTTGGATTTTTCAGCGGTGTGACCGGACATGGAAACATTGATGTTGACCCGGGTTTCACGGACAGCAACACAGGGAACCTCCATTTGAATGGAGGCTCCCCTTGCATTGATACTGGGAGCAATTTTGCAGACTATGCCTCAATAGAGCCGGGCTTCCAGCTATTGCCGGAAACGGATCTGGACGGCTATTTGCGCATTGTGGACGGAGATGATAATGGTACGGCCGTAGTGGACATGGGTCCATACGAAAATCAGGGGAGTTAGCAGAAGCAGAGGCTGCTTAAACTCATCTCTTGTCAAAGGCAGGCCTTTTATGAGAGACTTCAAGGAAAGTTATCAGCAACAATCTATTATCTTGATAATTGGAACAGGCAAGGATGCTTTTTTTCTCCTCCCTCAGGTGTGTAGTTCCTGCGGAACAGAGGCATGTTAAACTCAATATTCGCGAAGTGAAAACCCAGATTTTGCAATAGGTATCAACTGCAAACTCTGGGTCAATCTGCTTCAGATATTGTATTGGAGAATGGTGTCCGCCGTGATATAATTCTTTTGACAATCAGGCTATATATCGTTTATATATGCATTGTGTTAATAAAAAAATAATATCTGGTCAGCCATCAAGGCTGATTTTGCGACTGAATGCTTAAAAAATTTAATGTGTACCGGCAGATAGAGAATGAGAGATGACTCAGAATTCTTGGATCAGTTTTCCCCTTATTTTTTGAAAATTGATGAAGAACTTGGAAAGATATTTGATACTAAGATATCTTTGATAGGGGAGGTAGGCCGCCATAGTCTCCTTGGGAGGGGTAAAAAGCTAAGGCCCCTTTTTTTTATCTTATCATGTGAGCTCTGCAATTATAATGAAGGTGACCTGTATTCACTTTCTACAATATTTGAGTGCGTTCACGTGGCAAGCCTGTTGCATGATGATGTGCTTGATAATGCGTTTATAAGAAGGGGAAAATCATCCGCTAATAAAATCTGGGGGAATTCCGCAGCCGTATTGGTAGGTGATTTTCTTTTTTCAAGATCTTCCAGAATCGCCATAGATAAACACCATTTTAAGCTTTTAAGGACCATTTCAGATGCAGCTATCAGGATGTCTGAAGGGCAGGTGATGGAACTTGTCAATACCTATAACCTAAATATGACAAAAAGGGAGTATTTGGATATAATTACTTGGAAAACAGCCGAGCTTATTTCAGCGGCCTGTGCTTGTGGAGGAATACTGGCAGGTGAAAAAGAGGAAAACATCCAATCTCTAAAGAGCTTTGGTCTCAATATGGGAATTGCCTTCCAGATTATAGATGATTTATTTGATTATGTTTCTACTACGAAAGAAACAGGCAAACCAGCAGGAAATGATATAAGAGAAGGAAAGGTTACCCTTCCATTAATATACTCACTGGTCGATTTGGGAAAAAAAGAAAGAGATGACCTGCAGGATCTATTTAAAAGCGCAAAGACATCAAAGAAAAACTATATGAGGTTTATTGAGCTTGTTAATAGCAACGGAATTATAGGTAAATGCCGTGAAGAAGCTCAACATTATGCACAAATGGCAGAGTCCAGTCTTACCATTTTCCCGGATTCCAAAGCGAAGGATTCACTTTTGAAGCTAAATCGCTTTATAGTTGATAGAAGTTATTAGGTCTCATTAATTTTTTTCTTCGAGCATTTCACGTAAAGTTGTTGTAACCCTTTCAATTAGCTCCGGCATTGATTTTAACTTATACTCTATTGTTGAAATCGGTTGGCCGACTTGAATTTTAATCAGTCCGCTTTTTATCTTAAAATCACCTTTTTTCATGACATTGTTACTTCCCTTAATTGCTATAGGAACTATTGGAGAACCGGACGCTATGGAAAGTTGGAATGCACCTTTTTTTAATGGCTGCAGGCTACCGCTCTTGCTTCTTGTCCCCTCAGCGAATATTACTAATGATCCCCCAGATTGAATCTTCTTTACTGCCTGTTTAAAGGTACGCCTGGCCTTTGAGGGGGAAGAGCGGTCAATGCTTATATAACCTGCCCTTTTGACGGCCCAGTTAAAAACCGGAATACGCATAAGCTCTTCTTTAAGGATGAATTTAAAGTTAACCGGTAGATATGCAAGAAGGGAAAAAATATCAAAAAAACTGAGATGGTTTGGAATGTAGATATAGGATTTATCCTTATCCAGCTCATTGAGGCCGCTTATCTCGACAGTTACGTTAGTAACCCATAGAATAATCTTTGACCACGGGGCAGCTACATAAAAATGTATTATTTTATCATTTTTGGTGAAAAGGGATAGAAGGATACCACAGGATGCCCATATTAGGGTATGGACAATTAAGAATATCCAGATTATTATTGATTTGATCATAGTTTAATATTTAAAAGTAGCTGTGAAGACCAGGAAGGTAATTAACCCCAAAATATGTAAAAAGCACAGAGGCAAATCCGATCATACTCATTATAGCCATTCTTTTGCCCCTCCACCCCCTGACAAATCTGGAATGGAGTATTGTGGCGTAGATCAGCCATGTTATTAAAGACCATGTCTCTTTAGGGTCCCAGCTCCAATATGACCCCCATGCAGAATAAGCCCAGACAGAGCCTGTAATTATACCAAGGGTTAAAAAAATAAATCCCATAACAATGCTTTGATAGGAAAGCTCATCTAAGATGTCCTTGCCTGGCAACATCTTGAAAAAAAAGCCCGGGCTTGTTGGCCTTTCATGCCCCTTTAGAAAGTACATTAGTGCAAGGCCGAATGCAATTGTAAAGGCGGCATATCCTAAAAAACTGGTTATTACATGGCTTATAAGCCAGTTGCTCTGGAGGGCGGGAATCAATGGCTGTATCCTGCTCTTTACGTCTGGTGAAAAAGAGGCGTATGCCATGGCGATAAATGCAAAGGGAATAATAAATGCGCCAAGGTTTCTGCTTTTAATCCGCCATTCTATAATTAAATATAGCAGCACTATAACCCATGCAAAAAATATGAGGGACTCATAAAGATTGGAAAGGGGCGCATGTCCTATCCCCAGCCTGTATGACTCAATCCAGCGCAATATTAATGCTATGGTTTGGACAATGAGGCCAAAGAGAGAAATATATGTTGCAATGACGCCTGGAAAATTTCTTCCTGTAACCATCTTCAGGATATAGAAAATAGACGATAAAAAATATATAAAGGTTACCCAGCTGAGTATTACAGTATTGATTATCATGATTCACCTAATTCGTTTTTGATGTGTTTAAAGATATGTTCTATCTCACGATCCAGGGCAACCGGGTCTTTGCTGCTTGTTCCTGCAATAGATATCTTGATTTTTTCTTCCATATCTTGAACCCTTATCCATATCTTTCTATGTGAAGAAAAGAAGGTGATAAAAATCCCGAAGATAATAATTAAGGAACCTGCCGCCACAATAGGGACTCCTGGGTCATGGCTCAGTTGAATGCCCGTATAATACATATCTTCTATCTCGTTAAGTGTAAAAATAAAAGGCTTGAAACGTCCAGGGTCAAACTTAGGAAACTTTTCAAGAAGCCCCGGTACAATTGACTGAAGCCTTTTGATATTTTTAAATACCCAGAAATTAACGTGAACATCAGGTGTTTGGGCTGCAATGAGAACCGCCGGGCCCATATTCATAAAATTTTTATCAATTTTTTTTATTGTTATTGTTGCATTTTCTTCTTTAAAATGAAATGAGTCCTCGCGTACGGCCGTCAAAATATTAGGCTGCTCATTATCTTTTGTTACTGCAATGTGCGCTTTGCCCCCGGGAATTTTCCCATAGCTTGCCTGATAGAATCTTATATCCTGAAAGGTTATTGGATGATTGACTATCAAAGGCCCCTGAAATGCCACCTTGTTATTCTTAATAAAGCTTAAGTTTGACCTGTATTCCTTGGGCATCCCATTGCTATAGTATTCAATGGAAAAGGTATTACACTTGATGGTAAAATCAAATTTCTTTACCTTGCTATGCCGTCTTAGGTGTGCAGAGTTGGTGGACTCTCCTTCAGTTATATTCATTACACCCTCGAACCCCATTAAAGATCCAACAATTACACCTGCAATAATGACTAAAATGCTTGCGTGAATAATGTATACACCAAAATGCGAGAATGCCCCCTTTTCCCCATACAGAAAGGTGATTTTATCTGATTCTTTTTTTTTAACCCTTTTGTATTTTCTTAGCAGAAAGTTTTCTATACTATCAATTGCTTGATCTTTATCCCTTTCTATTGCCAGGATTCTGTCTGAAGGAAGATTTTCAAAAGGCTTGTCCCTGTCAGGAGAGGGTATTATGTTGGAACGTTTCCAGGCGGCAGGAGCGTTTTTTAATGAGCACACAATAAGGTTAAGGGACAAAAGAGCCATCAGTATAAGAAACCATATGGAGTGATAAACATCAAATAGTTGAAAAAACTTAAATATTTTTAACGCACCAGGGCTTAGTTGTCCCAGGGAGCCGATCCCGGTTCCTTGCGGGATAACTGTTCCCAAGATTGATACAATCGCTATAATAAGCAAAAGTGCGATAGTCAGCCTTAAAGAAGAGAAAAAGGATATAAAAAGGTTCTTTATTTTAGATAACATTTTAGCCTATCCCTATCTCCTTATCAGTAAGATAACATGCCGGGTCAACTCCCCATATATCTCCGCTTACAGATTCTCCCCTGGCCCGGAAGTTGCCTCCGCAAATATCTAACCACTTGCAGTTTAAGCATTTTCCCTTAACATATCTCTTTTTATCTTTAAGTTTTGTGATAAACGGATCTGTCTTGTCAGACCATATTTGACTGAATGGGCGTTGGAGAATATTGCCGAGACTATGCTCTCTCCAGAATTGATCTGCGTAAACCTCACCATCCCAGCTTACACAGCCTATGCCATTTCCAGAACTGTTTCCGCCATTCATCTGTAACAACTTTAAGACCTCTGATGCCCTGGGGTCTTTTTCCCTAAGCATCCTCATATAGAGATAAGGTCCGTCTGCATGGTTATCAACGGTTAAGACCTCTTTTATCTTTCCCCTGTCATACATGTCCTTTGTCTTATCAATAATCAGGTCAACTATTTTCCTTGTTTCTTCATGTGAAAGATCCTGATCTATGAGGTCTGATCCCCGCCCTGAATAAACGAGGTGGTAAAAACATATCCTCTCTATCTCTCTTTCTTCCATAAGATTGAAGATGCCGGGAACCTGGGATGCATTGGGTTGGTTTATGGTAAATCTCAGACCCACCTTTATTCCTGCCTCGCGGCAATTATCTATGCCTTTAAGTGCCATTTTAAAGGCGCCATCCATCCCCCTGAAATGGTCATTTACCTTTTCCAGTCCGTCAAGGCTTATACCTACATAGGATATGCCTACCTTTTTTAATTCCTTCGCCTTTTTTTTATCAATTAGGGTGCCATTGGTTGAAATAACCGCCCTCATCCCCTTACCTACAGCGTAGTTTGCCAATTCAATTAAATCCGGTCTCACCAGAGGTTCTCCACCAGAGAATAGGATGACCGGAACCCCGAATGCAGCGAGGTCATCAAGAAGGGTAAATCCTTCCTGTGTTGTCAATTCGTTTTCATCGCTATGATGAAGAGCCCTTGCATAGCAGTGGACACAGTTCAAATTACATGCCCTTGTTATATTCCAGACTATGACCGGTTTTTTATCTGAGGAGAATTGTAGAAGATGGGACGGCAGGTTTTTTGATTTCCTTCCGTATCTTATAGGGTCAGAGGCTTCAACCGTCCCGCAATATAATTTTGATATGCCTATCATGATTTTCCTTTATTAATTATTAAATATATCTCAATTCTTAGCTAAATAGTTGCTTATATATACAGTATGTTGTAATTATAAATTTTTGGATGGAGTATATGGAGTTTCAGTTCTTTGGTCAAGGACAATTTTTGTCTCGGCAGTTATAATTTTATGTCTTATTTTTTGGTACAATATTTGCTCTATAAATTAAAGATTGAGAGATTGTTTAATTCGCAAAAGACATGTTAGGCAAAATTTAATGGATGTATATGTAGCCAGACAACCTATCTTCAGAAGACATAAAAGATGTTCTTTTGTATAACAAAGGGGAATTGAAAAAATATCTAAATCTCGCTATATATTACGAAACAGGAGATTGGGAGAGAATGTCAGAAGCAACAGCAGCGTTGGGCATAAATGAAGAGAAACTTCCTCAGTGTTACATTGATTCCCTTAATTGGGCAGATAACCTTATTTGATTTAGCCCGCTAATTAGTGCCTGAACTAAAGACCTGCTCAATGACATTTAACGGTTGACTTCAAATAACCGGTTGGGTCTGCAAGATGATCGGGTTTTGCATTGCTGAACACATTTCCTCCAATATAATCCTGTGGCTCATTTGGCCTTTTATTGTATAATTCAAAGTGAAGCATGCTTTGGTTGTTATTTTTCTTAAGTCTTTGAATATACATGGGGGATTCATTGGTAATCTTGTCCAGGTTTAAAACCGATCCAACCTGAGCAATAGTTTGGCCTGACTTTACTGAATCGGAAATATTCAATAAGGTATTGTCTAACTCGGCATATTTGCATATTAATCCGCTGTGATTTATTATAAGAATATAATAAGTTATGTTCCAGTAGGAAATCATATCCGGAGATGAGAACACACCGATGTCGATAATTTTACCATCCTCAACAGCCACAACGCTACTTCCTTTTGGTGCATAAATGTCTATTCCGCAATGATGTCTGTCATTTCTGTCTTCCCAGAATGCCCCTGAAGAACCCTCTTCCGGTAATAACCTTACATAGCTGTCAGGTACGGGCCAACATTTCATAAATATATCTCCATGCTAACTAAAATAATACTAATCGGGCCTACAGCATTTCAAGTGCACAGGCCATGGAAACTCCTCCTCCACCGCAAAGGGTAGCAAGGCCGAGGGTTTTTCCCTTGTGCTTCATGGCGTAAAGAAGGGTAACCATGATGCGGCTTCCGGTAGAACCAACAGGATGACCTAACCCTATGCCTGATCCGTTAACATTGGTTATTTCGCGATTCAGGTCCAGTTCCTTTTCACACCCTAAATATTGGGAGGCAAATGCCTCATTGAGTTCAATTAGTTCAAAATCTTCCAATTTGATATCAGGACTTCTGTCAAAGAGGTTTTTGATTGCCGGGATTGGGCTAAGCCCCATAACAGATGGATGACATGCACCCCTGCCTGTTGCACGAATCCGGGCAATAGGCTGAATTCCTAATTCTTTAGCCTTATCCCCTGACATTATTACCATAGCGCTTGAACCATCGTTGATTCCTGAGGAGTTGCCTGCAGTTACTTTTCCAATTTTTGGGACAAAGGCAGGTGGGAGTTTTCTTAATTGATCCATGGTAAGGCCAGGCCGGAAATGCTCATCTTTATCAAAAATAATTGGTAGTTTTTTCCTTTGAGGCACCTCTACCGGGACAATTTCTTCCTTGAAATCACCTTCTAATGTCGCCCTTTCGCTGTTGTTGTGGCTTCGCAGAGCTACTTCGTCCATTTCTTCCCTGCTGATATTATGCAGCTGGGCAATAAATTCTGCAGTATGTCCCATGATATAGGGTTTGCCCTTGAAGAGCTCCAGGGGAAGTCCATCCTTCACAGGACCTTCCTCTGGGTGGGGAATCAGATGGGAACCACAGTGCAGGCCATGAATAAGTGAGTCTACAAGTACCTGATCCTGGAGTTTATACCCCCACCGGCTCTCCTCAACTGTGTAGGGGGCGCCGGACATATGCTCTACTCCACCGGCCAGTATAATATCGGCCATATCCGCCTGTATCATAGCCATACCTGAAATTACCGCCTCCATCCCGGAGATACACACCCTGTTGACAGTTACCGCCGGGATGCTGTCCGGTATGCCGGCCATAAGGGCTGAGACCCTGGCTACATTGAGGGCATCGGTTGGTTCAAGGCAGCATCCAAATCGTACGTCATCAATCATATCGGCCTTAATCCCAGCACGATTTATCGCCTCTTTCATTGCAACGCTCCCAAGAACTGCCCCGTTTAAATCTCTCAAACTCCCACCAAATGTACCAATAGCGGTTCTACATGCAGAAACAATAACAACTTCTTTCATAACAACTCCTTTCTATCTTGATAATGTATTAATATCTGTATATTTTTCAAAGTTTAAGCTTGTTCAATTCTTCGTCTCTAAAATTTCACTTATTTTGCGGGAAAGATTTTGAAAGGAAAAAGGTTTTTGTATAAAACCATTACATCCCCGCTTTAGTATTTGAGTTGCCTGGCCATTAATACTATAGCCACTTGAAAGCAGCACCTTAGCTTGGCTATTAATCTCTCTTATTTTATCAAAGGTCTTTCCACCGCTCATATCAGGCATAATCATATCCAGTATTACCAAATCAATTTGGTCATGATTCTTTTTGTAAATTTTTATCGCCTCTTTTCCTCCCCTGGCAACAAGGACTTTATAGCCTAATCCTTTAAGGATTTGCTCTTCTACGTCTACAACTAATTTTTCGTCATCAACAAACAGGATGGTTTCTTCGCCCTTAATGAGATTTGAATGTGTAATGTTTTCTTCTTGTATGATTTCCTTGCCTGATGCAGGGAGATAAATCTCAAAGGTGGTCCCTTTACCTTTTTTAGATTTGACATCAATATATCCACCATACCCCTTTATAATACCGTAAACATAGGACAGCCCTAAACCTGTAGCACTTCCCATACCTTTAGATGTGAAAAATGGTTCAAATATACGCTTCATTGTTTTTTTGTCAATGCCTGTTCCTGTATCCTTTACCTTTAGTAATATGTAGCGCTCTGACCTTACATCATAAGATTTTGCTTTAAGGGTTTCAGACGTTACATTCATGGTCTTCAAAAAGAGTTCGCCTCCCTGGGGCATTGCATCTGAAGCATTAATGAAAAGGTTTAATAGAGCCTGTTCAATTTGGTCATTATCTGCCTCTAAGCTAAAAAGATCCTCGGCAAGATCCTGGCGCACAGTAATGTCTTTTTTGGTTTCACCAAAGGTATTAACTGTTTCTTTTATAATTTTATTTAGGTTAATGGATCTTATTCCGAATTGTCCTTTCTGGGCATAACCAAGCAATTGATCCGTCAGTTTGGCCCCCCTCTGGACAAGTTTTTCTATATTGTCTAATTTTGTAAAAATCGGGTTTTTTCTATCGATATCCAGTTTTGCTAATGAGGCATTACCCTGAATGCCCATTAGAAGATTATTAAAATTGTGTGCGATACCACCGGAAAGAGTGCCGAGGGATTCCATTTTTTGTGCATGTAAGAGCTGCGCCTCGAGGTTCTTCTTCTCCTCCTCAGCTAAAATTTTCTCTGTAATATCTATAGCAATTCCTGCGATAAAATAGGGCTCGCCATTTTTCAGAATAGGGAATTTCGAGGCGTAATGATACTGTGTGTCTTCTCCAACCTTTACCTTTTCAATCACCCGCAATACACGTTTTTCAGACCTTACTTTTTGATCGCTTTTTTTTAGGCCCCTTGCTATTTCCGGGGAAAATAGATCATCATCGGTTTTGCCTATGCGCTCAGAAGGGTCAACACCGTAAAACTGCTTGCATGCTCTGTTGAAATATATGTAACGTCCATCTAAATCTTTCATAAATGCTAAGGCTGGAAGACTATTCATGAATGAATTAAACAAATTCTCGCTTTCTTTTTGGGCATCCTCTGCTCGTTTACGTTTAGTGTTGTCATTGCCTATACTTAGAATTTCCCGTAGTTTTCCATCTTTGTTGTAAATAGCCTTGTTTGTCCATACTATCCATGCCCTCTCCCCATTTTTTTTTATATTCTCATTTTCAAAGTTAATATATCGATTAGGGTGGCGGAGAAGGTCCTTGTGGGTTTCCTTCAAATCAAGTCCAGCGGTATCTGTTTCAGGTGTTATTGTGCCTATAATATTTTTGCCAAGCACCTCAAATTCTTCATATCCAAAAAAACTCTGAGCAAACTCATTAATAAAGAGAATGTTTCCATCCCTGTCTAATCGGAAAATAATACTGTTGGCATTATAAATGAGCTCTCTAAATTTTTCTTCACTTTCGCGAAGGTCTTTTTCTGTTTCACTGAGTTTGCGGTATTTCTTCTCTAATTTCTCCAATCTTTTTTCAAGCTCATTATAGGTTGGAACTTTTACCATTGGAAAATCTCCCTTTTACAAAGCCCAGAAAAAGTCCATGAATCTGAACTTTGAGGTTGTCTAATATTTGATTATGCAATTATTTTAAGTGGTTCTGATTGATAGTAAAAACAAATCTATACGTGAAAGAGTATAAGGAAATTCATTATTGCGTGTCAAGTTCAAAAAATCTGCATAAATCAGCGAAAATCTGTGGCTTTTGTGTATTGCTCAATTCATCAAAGCTACAGCGTCTGGACATACACCCTTCCAGGGGAAATCGAATCATCGGAGATAATATCTTTTATCGCTGCGTCTGTAAAAGCCTCTATTTGTTTAACCCCA
The DNA here is from genome assembly GCA_034718555.1 of Thermodesulfobacteriota bacterium. Lineage (GTDB taxonomy): Bacteria > Desulfobacterota > DSM-4660 > Desulfatiglandales > B25-G16 > M55B121. The sequence goes on along the minus strand of JAYEMW010000019.1, from coordinate 3,031 downwards.
TCTCTTTTATGTCCTATAAGCAGAGGTATTTCATTTGGATGGATACGGAGTGTAATATTTTTTGAATCTCCTCGGGAGGGGAGATATGGCTTTAGCTTTTCAAGATATATGGCTGAGCGCACGAGAAACCCAAAGGACGGATGCCAGGGGCCTGCAATTATCTCTCCCTTTTTAAGGAGGGAAGGGGAAGACATGAGCCCTATTCTGACAACGGGAATTCCCGCGTCCTCCAACCGCATGCATGCCTTTTTACAGAGGTTAACCATTTTATCAAGCCCCATAGGGGAGTATTTTCCTTTATTGTACCATTGCTCGAGGGTTGTACCTCTAATTACGAGGGTTGGATAAATTCGAGCCAAATCCGGTTTTAGACCAACAACCTTTTCAATGGTGCTAAGGAATAAATCTGTTGAATCTCCAGGGAGGCCTGGCATGAGTTGTGCCCCTACTTCAAAGCCCTTTCCCTTGAGCATTTTTACAGCGTCAACTGTATCTTCTGATGTATGCCCACGGTTAGAAAGCATAAGGACATTATCATCCATTGATTGCACACCAAGCTCGACCGTGGTTACCATAAAATAAGCAAGTATATTGAGCTTCTCTTCACTGATGGAGTCAGGTCTTGTAGATATGCGTATTGAATTTAAGATACCTTTTTTTATGTACGGCCTTACTGCCCCAAGCATTTTTTCCATAACTTCATTTGGCAAGGACGTAAAGGTCCCTCCAAAGAACGCAACCTCTTTTAATTTTTTGTTAACAAATCGTTTTGATTCTATAGCCACCTCTATTGTCTCTATTATATCCTGTGGTGTAGGTAAGACTTCAGATTTATTTGTTATAGTTTTTTGTTGACAGAATATGCATCTGTGTGGGCAACCCTGATTGGGAATAAAAATAGGTATGATAAAATTCTTATTTATTTTCTTAGACAAGTTAAGGCATCCTTTGCTGCTTTTTGTTCGGCCTCTTTTTTGCTTTTCCCTTTTCCTTTACCTACTATATTTCCCCTTAAATATACAGCGGCATAGAAGGTTTTGTTGTGGTCCGGTCCGGTTTCTTTTTCCATCCTGTATTCCGGAACTGACTGAAAGGTTTCTTGAGAATATTCCTGTAACTCCGTTTTAAAATCATTGGTAGATTTACCAGGTATGATATTATTTATCAGGTCTCCAAAGAGCTTAGATGTAACCCTGAGGGAATTTGTAAAGCCGCCATCAAGATAAAGAGCGCCCATAAGGGCTTCAAAGGCGTCAGCAAGTATGGATGGTTTTTTTCTGCCATTCGTTTGCTCTTCGCCCTTGCCTAAAAAAAGGTAGTCACCTAATTTTATCCTGCAGGCTATATTATGGAGACCGTTTTCATTGACAAGGGATGCCCTGTATTTTGATAGGTTACCCTCATTTATTTCAGGGAAGGCCTCCATAAGCAGGTGGCTGACAGCAAGGCTGATAACGGCGTCACCAAGAAATTCCAACCGCTGATTATCGGATAACCAGATTTCTCCTTTTTCGTAAACGTATGAGGGGTGCCTTAGGGCCTGATACAACAACTCCTCATTCTTAAAAGAGTACTCAAATATATTAGATAAGCTATCCAAGCTTTGTGAAATTTTTTGCTTTTCCATCTTTGATTAGTGAGAACTCTTTTATCACTTGTTATTGAACTAATGCAACTTTTTTCCAAAAGTCAATCCATGAACAAATTATATGTCTACGGCTGATTTATATTGCAAAATAAGCATTACTGCAAGAAATATGTTGAAAGGATAACAGTAATAGAATATGTATTCATTGGAAATTTATAATTACAAAGGAGAGAAAGTAAATTTACAAAGGGAGGATATCATGCTTTTAACTATACCAATCAGTACGAGAGAACGCTCAGAGATGATAGACATTACCTCTTTGATAGATAAAGAGGTAAATAAATCAGGACCAAAAGATGGAATTTGCTTTCTTTTTGTGCCACACACTACAGCAGGAATAACCATAAATGAGAACGCCGACCCAAGTGTGAAGTCAGACATACAGGTAATGCTTAATAAGCTTGTGCCATGGGAGGCGTCTTATAGGCATATGGAAGGAAATTCCGCTGCCCACATTAAGAGCAGTATAATCGGGTGTTCAGAAATGGCAATTATTGAATCCGGGCATCTTAAATTGGGCACATGGCAGGGTATTTTCTTTTGCGAATTTGACGGTCCTCGATCGAGAAAATTGCACATAAAATTTCAATAAACAACTTATTTGTTTTATCTATAAAAGAATGCCGTCTTCATGGAATAATATGAAAACGGCATTCTTTATTTTGAGATATAGGCAAGGTAACTTGCCTATAAAATAATTTTACTTTTTATGACACCCTTTGCATGTTGTGGGACCAGTAGCTTCCTTTTTCTTTTTTAAATCCCTATGGCAGTTCCTGCAATTAGCATGAATGGCTGTGTAATGAAATCTTTTTATCTTTTCCGCCTTGCTTACCTTTACACCTTTGGGTTTCTTGGACTCGCTGTGGCAGGTATCACATTTTTTAACCTCGTCACCCTGTTTCCAGATGTTTTTTCCATCCTTAAATACATGATGACATTTGGTGCACGCAATTTTTTTATCGACAGCATGTTTTTTGTGAGGAAAATTAACAAGACTCTTAGTGTGCTTGGAATATACCTTAGATTCCATTTTTATTGTATCTGGTATATCAGTGGCCATGAGTGCGCTAACAGGAAGATAAATTAGACCGCCGAGTACTATAATTAGTGCGAGAGTTAAATATTTTTTGCTCATCTGTCTTCCACTCCTTTCAAAAAAAGTTAACTTATTTCCTTTCTTTTTTTAAATAAATTACCTAACTTTCATTTACTTCTTAATATTTTTACAGGGTCTGTTACATGTTGTCAAGAACTATTTACCCCTCTTTCCTGTAACATATCAGCCCACACCTCAGACACCTCGCTGACTCTTCTGCCGCCATCTGCTCACTTAGCCCTAATTCCACCTCAGTGAAGCTCATGGCCCTTTCATCAACTGAA
>JAYEMW010000018.1:0-27676 GCA_034718555.1 Thermodesulfobacteriota bacterium | reverse complement strand
TTGTATAATAACATCACTATTCCATTTTGTCTACCCCAAGAATAATTTTTCTATGATTTTCTTTGTTTTTATTCTATTGATTTGGTTAGATACCAGGGTTTTTGAATAGGATACAAATTGACCTTAACGAGGGGGACGTCTATGCTGCTCTTCTCGAAAATGACAATATGGGTCTTTTTCATTTTTGGATGACCAAATCCCCTGCCACGGCATTATGGTTGGATATAAGAGAGTCTGCAGAAGAACAACTCACCCAGATAGATTATGTTAACCCCCGTTTGATATTTATTGAAACAGCACTCCTGACACAATACTATAAACACCTCCATGAAAGAGGAATAAGTATTGTTTGCATGGACAAGCCTAAAGAGGATTTTCCGGATGCACACTATTTCTGGGAGCTGTTGAATAAGGCCTCCCCTACGGAACCATCAGTAGAGTATGTGGCAGATGATGTGTATAAGCATATCTGCCTCTTAAAGTTTACCGGTGGAACAACGGGCAAGGCCAAATGTGTAATGTTTTCCCTGTCAAACATTTTAAGCCCGGGTTGCAATCCGGCGCATTACTACGAAGTTCTGCCTTTCGACTATCCCAAGGCATTGCTTTCATCACCTATAACGCATGTGGCGTCAGGCCAAATGGTGATCCCGGTATATCTTAAAGGAGGCACGATTGTTACAACCAATAAGGCGGATATTGAGAGAATTGGCGGGATCATTGAGCGGGAAAAAATAGACTTTATCTATACAATTCCCACAGTGCTCTACCGAATGTTAGATATGAATATGCCACGGGAGTATGATCTTAGTAGCCTAAAGACCATAAGGTATGGGGGATCTCCGATTTCACCTACAAAACTGGAAAGTTTATTAGGTGAATTTGGACGGATATTTGTTCAGGGGTATGCCTCCACTGAGTGTTGGCCTCCTGCAACTATCCTGTCAAGAAAGGATCACGGAATTGAGACTGAAGAGCAGATCAAGAGGCTTGGTTCTGTTGGGCAACCGATTCCCTGTATGGAATTAAAGATATGCGACGACAACGGACAGGAGTTACCCACCGGTGAAAAGGGTGAAATATGGATCCGTGGACCGAATACCGTTACTGGTTACTTCCGGGACCCTGAACAAACGAGGCAAAATTTTTCTCCTAATGGTTTCAGGGAAGTCAGGGGACATAGGCTTCATTGATGACAAGGGTTATGTGTTCCTTGTGGACAGGAAGAAAGACATGATTGTTAGCGGGGGGTATAATATATATTCAACCGAGGTGGAGAACTGCATAAATCGTCATTCCGCTGTTCAGAGCTGCGCTGTTGTGGGGATTCCAGATGAGCAATGGGGTGAGGCTGTGTGCGGAGTTGTTGTGTTAAAAAAAGGAGAGATAGTCCAACAACAAAAGCTGATTGATCACTGCAAACAGCATCTGGCAAGATATAAGGCGCCTAAAAGGATATATTTTGTGGATGAACTTCCTTTAAGCCCAGTTGGCAAGGTTCTCCGTAGAGAGGTCAAGAAAAAGTTCTGGGCAGAAGAGGGAAGGGGGATACATTGAGAAGTTATATTGACATGGCTGTTGAATATTATTATATTCTTTTCTTGAAAGGTAAAATTATTTAGTTTATCACAATAATGAAAGGCTATAGTTTGAACGGCAGTGGAAATGAATAATTTACAGTGGAGATTTTTATCCATTGCCGGATAAGGAAAAGGTATCAGCTCAGCCTACCGCAGAGCACGCTGAGGGCGCAGAGTTTTAATTATTATTTTTTTAGAAATATTTTTATAAAGCTATTATCTCTGCGTTCTCTGCGAACTCAGCGGTGAACTATTAAGAAAAAAGAACAACCTTAAGCATAATACATGACAATACTGGGAACACAGATGCTATTTGAACAAATAGTAGTTTTAATCGCCCTCCTTTTGCTCTCCGGATTTTTTTCCTCTGCCGAAACTGCTTTATTTACCATAAGCAAGGCTAAAGCTATTCACCTCGCAAAAGAGGCGGGGCTTGCAAATTTGCTAATCAAAAAAATGAAAGAGGACCCTCACCGCCTGCTTTCTACCATCCTTATAGGAAACAATGTCGTTAATGTAGGCGCTTCAGCCATGGCGACTGCCATTACCATGAAACTGGTTACGAGCAATGCAGTGGGGATTGCCACCGGTGTTATGACATTCCTTATCCTGATTTTTGGAGAAATCTTTCCCAAGTCGATTGCAACCAGAAACAATGTTCTTATCGCCCGATTGGTTATCCTTCCAATATACTGGCTGTCGGTTTTGTTTACGCCCATAATTTTCATATTGAATTTCATCCCTAAGCTCACAGGCAAGATGCAAAAGAAACCTCATGTCACCGAGGAAGAGTTAATGGCGTTTGTTGAGGTGGTTGAAGAAGAGGGTGGAATTGAGGAAGAGGAAAAAGAACTGATTGAGAATATTTTTGAATTTGATGATACCAGCGCATCTGAAATTATGACACCTCGCGCTGATATGTTTGTTATTAATGTTGATGAGGAACCTAACCTTAAAGAAATCATCTGCTCCGGTTTTACCCGTATTCCTGTAATAGAAGAGGATATAGATCACGTAATCGGTATTTTAAATATCAAAGATTTATTTATGCACCAGGTTACTTCAACAGGGAAAATAGATGCTCGAAAAATCATGAATGAGCCGTATTTTGTTCCTGAAAATAAAAAGCTGGACAATTTGCTTAAACAATTTAAAAAAAGAAAGCAACATATGGCGATCATCGTGGATGAGTATGGGGGGGTGTCCGGACTAATCACACTGGAAGATGCACTGGAAGAAATTGTCGGTGAAATCATTGACGAGACCGATAAGTTCGAACCCCATATTGTTAAGTTGAAAAAAGACGAATGGAGGGTTCTGGGAAAATCTGAAATAGATGAAGTCAATGATAGATTACAGATGGGCATTCCTGATTCTAAAGAATATGATACATTTTCCGGCTATGTTTTAGGTCAAATAGGCAGGATTCCCCAGGAAAAAGAAGAAATTCCCATAGGCGAATTCTTAGTGACGGTTAGTAAAATGGAGGGAACGAGAATCAAGGAATATATTATAAAAAAACAAAAAGATGTGCCTCGGGAAGTTGAGCAATCTCCATAATGGATTTACCATGGGCTTACTTAAAGTGCGGAAACTAAGATTTTTACCGTTTATTTAGCAAAATCCGACCCAGATTAAAAGGAAAGATATGGAAAAATCTTTAATCAGGCAGACAAGGGGATCTTTTTAAATTCGTCTATAAAGTTTGATATGTATTCGACCCAGCGACTTATAATTTCCTCGCCTTTGCTTTTCGTGGCTTCACTTGGGTCACCCATGGCCCCTGTATCTGTTAGTTCCTTTGACATTCTGAATATTTCAACATGGTAACCCTGAAACTTACATCTTCGTGAAGTCTCCATTTTGATGGAGGCATTTTCTGAATTTAAAAAGCCCTTTTTGGCTGCAGGCATATCTACCAGGTCTGGTCGTAGGGCTAACATAACAGAAGTCATGATTTCTCCAGCGTGCTTGAATGTATTTTCTTTTAATCCATCCATGTCGTTTCCCATTTCATTGGATAATTTCCAAAGGTTAATCATTCCTGCTATGCCTAAACCGTCTTTCCTCAGTTCCGTACCAATGGAATATATAGGCTCTTCATTCCCTACATGGGGATTAATAAACAGAAATCGTCTCATTCCATTTTGAACAAGATTCATGCAAATCTCTCTTAAGACCTGTATTAATGTTTCCATGCTGAGGCTTAATGTGCCGGGAAAAGCAGAATGCCAGTTTGAATAACCTACATTAATAAGTGGCGCAACCAGTATATCAGATACCTGGGACACTCTTTTTGCCACTTCCAGAGCAACTATTGAATCCGTTGCCATAGGTAGATGCAATCCCTCTTGCTCAACAGAGCCAACAGGCATAAGAATAGTATCACAGTTTTTTGCAGCATCTGAAAACTGCGGCCAGGTCATTTCCTCTAAACATTTAGTCTTGGTCATTTCAATTTCCTTTCCTTTTTTATTGCAGGGTCTTTAGAAAAATTATAAGCGGCTCAAGTAAAGTCCGCATAGGATAAAAAGTCTTTTTTAAGATGTAAAAATACAAGATAAAGTATAGATTGTCCATGGAAAATTATAAGAAAAGTCATAACTTGAAATTTACAAACTCATATTCAGCTATTTTTTGACATGATTAACATGATTAACATGATAGTTTTCCTGCCTGTTCGTCGCATGCAGACATGCACCATCCTTTCAAAAGGTAAATGAGTTTAATTTCAGAAATCCCGAGTAAACAGGGGAAATTGTCAGACAACAATCTTTGAAGGTCAGGGTATATTTGTTTTGTTGACGATAAGGGATAGATTTATTAAAAGACATGATATGCAGAGTATCATTGTTAAAAAATTTGGAGCTGTACGGTTAGGTTGCAGTTTTGCTGTTCCATGAAAATCGTGTATTTACCGCAAAGGACGCAGAGAGCGCAGAGATAGATGAATTTCCCCTTTGCCGTTGAGAGAACGGCAAAGGGGAAACGCTCAGCAGCTTCGCTGCAACAGTTCCTGGTGTGCCCGCAGGGCTGGATGGTTTTCATTTGCCGCCCTCTCAGCGGCAAATGAAAAAGAACCTCTGCGACCTTTGCGTCTTGAGTCCCGCCGGTGGCGGGATGAAAAAGTAATTGAAATTACAAGATCAAATCCAACCGCACAGATCGAAAATTTTTAGATATTTTTTAGGAGGCAAGATGACCGCAGAAGAAAAAATCATTGATTTTGCAAAATCAACACAGTATGAGGATCTTCCCCAAGAGGCCATTGATGGGGTTAAATCATTAATGCTTAACAGCATAGCTGCTATGTTAGCCGGTACCGATGCAAATGGAGTTAAAGAATTATCACTGCTAATTGAGAGATGGGGAGGGGCACAGGAGAGTACGGTTTTCCTTCACGGGTTAAAAGCGCCTGCTCATGAGGCCTCAATGGTAAACGCTGTTATGATAAGGGCCTTGGATTTTGACGATTTCCACATGCAAACCGGTATGCATACTGGGGCCATAGTTGTGCCTGCTGCTATTGCAGCGGCAGAGCTAAAGGGCAATACTCAAGGAAAAGAGATTATCACTGCCATAGCATTAGGAGCGGAAATCCTATGCAGGATGCGCTTAGTTCCGGACCGTTGTATCGGAGTAAGCGGGTGGACTGGGGAGATATATGGGGGTTTTGGCGGTGCTATAACAGCAGGAAAAATTCTCGGATTAACTAATGATGAGATGTTGAATGCTTTAGGCCTTGTATATAGCCAGGCCTCAGGCAATGCACAGACAATATACGAAGGAGTATTGGCAACCCGTTTGCAGCAGGGTTTCTCTGCAAGGTCTGCAATCTTTTCCACATCATTGGCCAAGGTTGGTTTAACCGGGGCAAAGCATTTTTTAGAGGGAAAAGCAGGTCTCTACCCTGTTTACTATAGGGGGCTGGATTATAACATAAATCGCCTTACGGATGGCCTTGGAAAAAGATACGAGTTTTTAAACCTTGCTACCAAGCCTTATCCATGCTGCGGCTTTTTAATGTCACCAATAGAAAACATTCTCGGTATTATAAAAACAAACAACATCTCTCGCGAGAATATAAAACAAATATTGGTTCGTGTAAATCAGCAGATGTACAACACCGTTTGTTTCCCTTTAGAAAACAAATATCAGCCGCAAACACCGGCAGACGCAATGTTTAGCTTGCCATACGTGTTGAGTACTGCAATTTTAACCGGTGACGTAATACTGGAAGACTTTTCTGCCGAGGCAATCCACGATCCTCGACGCTTGGAGCTGGCAAAAAGAATCGAGATTGAGATAGACGATGATATAGACAGGGAATCAAAGGAATTAAACTTACCTTTGGCCTTACATGAAATTAACCTGACGATCAAGGGAGAAAAATATTTCTCTCATAAAAAGTATCATGCAAAAGGATTTCCTGAGAAGCCCATGACAATGGAAGATTTTTCCCAGAAAATCAAAAAATGTGCCCCTTTTACAGTAAGGTCATTTTCTGAAGATAATGTTGAGTCTCTCATGCATATTGTAAAAAATCTGGAATCCCATACGGAAATTCAGCAACTAATTGATCTGCTTTACTAAGAATGATAACTGCAAATGGCGAGACTTGTTTTCAGGAGAGATAAATGAATTCCCAAAGATATAGACAACAAGACCTTATTGAATTTGCAATAAATGTTTTAAATAAAGCTGGTTTTCCACAAAACCAGGCAAAAGCAGCGGCAAGGATTTTAGTCGAAGCAGACCTTAGAGGAGATCACGCCCATGGTATTGCAGGAGGAAGTGGCCTGGATGATATTCTTATTAAAGTAAATGATGATGAGAAACAACTCGGTTTCAAAAGAATCCAGATTCCAGGGAATAATGAAGATTATGAACTCAAGAAACCCTATGATACAGTTATAGTAGTTGATGCAAAAGGCCTTTTAGGGCATTATGTTGCCCTGGATATTATTCCGAAGGTAATTAAGGCTGCAAAAAGATTTGGCGTTGGAAAGGCATACATAAGAAATTCTACTCATTTCGGAGATTGTGGAATTTATTCTGAGATAATAGCCCATAATGATCTGGCGGCCAGGGTGACGTGCACTTCAAACCAATGGACCAAACCATTTATCGAGCTTCAAGACGAAGAATACACAAGCTCTCCTCCTAATTTTAACCGGTATAAAGGTGTAAGGAAGAGATTCGGCACCAACCCTCTGGCATGGTCAATACCCTATGATAGAGGAATAATAACAATCGATATGGCTTCAACGCAACGGGCCGTCAGTCCTGCTATAGGAGTTGGAAAGCTCAACTCCAAGGAATTGCAGATAACACAAGATAAGTCAGGGATAAATTTTATTGGTAAGGGAGAAAAAAAGAAAAAATTAACGGAAGACCTCCATCTGTCTCTATCAAGGAGCGAGTCTGTCGAACAACTCTACGAAAAGCTTTTCCATTTAGGATATGATAATACAATAAATGTGAAAGCTGTTGAAAAAGGACTATTAAAAGGACCCCATGGAGAGGATATAAATTATCCAATTGCCTTTGATAGCACATTCAAAAAACATTTTTGGATAGCCCCCCTTGGAGGAACATTTTTTGGCTATAAAGGTTTTGGAATGAATACATTGATCGAGCTTGACAATGTAATAGGAGGTGGAACTACCGGCTTAATACGTGAATTGGACAGAAATGAAAATCCTAAAACACCGGAGCGAGTTTCACAAACTATTGAAGCGTATGCAATTGATGTTCTATACCCATTGGAGGTGGCAAAAGTAAAGTTGGGCGAATCTGTAAAAATGACAAAAGATTGTGGAAATGCTTTGCTTTATTTGCCTGGACAAAAAGAGCAGGAAACAAAAAAAGAATACCTTGCCACAGGAATACCAATGACTCCAGACCGAATCAAGAAGCTAAAGGATATTTCCTCAGCGGCAGGAATTTCTTTTAAACTTAAGGCCTGACTACTCACGTAGTCAGGCTGAAGGTGTTTAGACTGAAGGCTGAAGGGGTCCAGAAAGCACGATTGATACCCTTTGGTGGATAAAAAGCAGATTATAATGCCAAACATGGCTTCAAAACGTTCCTGTTTTTCCTAACAGTCTTCAGTCTAAACACCTGAGTAGACTTTAAGGCAATCAAAAATCGTAACCGTTCACAGAACGCTGAAATTAGAAACTTGAAATTCGAAATTTGGCCTTCATACTTTTGTACTGTCAATGAAGGCATTCAATTTTGGACCGAGGTTTTCAACTATTACTTTGAATGGCTATCGCTTGTCAAAGTCGTACCAGGCCCTAACTGATAATTTTTCCGCCAGTTTGTAAACATCCAAACCGTAAACTCGTTTCATTCCTGCCTGTGCGTTCCTGCATCTGTCTGCTTGTATCGCACAGGCAGGCGCGGACTGGTCTCCCAAATTTCTATTTTCCAGTTTCAAGTTTCAAGCCGTGAGTGAGCCCTTAATCCCGTCCAAGAAAATATCCATCGCAGGAGGTTAAGTCTATCATGAAGTTAAAAAGAGATAATCCCCAGCGCCTTCCTTAAAGAGACCCGGCCAGCTTTATATGCCTTTTCAAGCACCCTATCAAATCTGCCGTAGTTAAAGTTCACCGACTGATATTTTTCTATTCCAAGACATCTCAGATAAATAAACCCCGGAAGGTTATAAGGTGGCGCCTTATCAAGCATGAGATCTGTTCAACATGCTTACGTCATGGAGCCATGCGGGTTTTAATGTCTTCTGTGTCTCCAAGATCCAGTCTGGAGAGGAAGAGGCCATGGAGAACCTGGCCCGGTACCCAAGGTTTTTAAAGTAAGATAAAATTTTATTTTAAAAATACTAAAAATTCTGTTGATTAATATATTAGTATGTTAGTATACTAATATATATTAACTTAAGTGCTTACGGTTAATAAAGGAAAATATTATGAAAATGCACAATCAAAATAATTTTCAACTTCTCAGAAGCCAGGTTTATGAACATTTACGTGAAGAACTCAAAAGCCAGAATTTAAAACCAGGCATGTTTGTCACGATTAATCAGCTTTCACAACAGCTTGGGATAAATAGGACACCTCTGAGAGACGCCCTTCTTCAGCTCCAGGTTGAAGGCTTTGTTACTTTTCTACCCCAACGCGGTATACTGATTAATGAAATAACTCCAAAGGATCTGGAAAATATTTATGAAGTGCTAGGTGCATTGGATTCAAGGGCTCTGTTTTCAGTGTTTGAGCAAATCTTACCAGAGCATATTGAACAGATGAAACAGATTAATGAAGAGATGTATCAAACTGTAGCAGACAGAGAATTTAACAGGTATTTTAATCTGAATAGCGCATTTCATCATGTTTATCTGGATTTGTCAAAAAATGAAATGCTTTTATCCCAGGTCAATATCCTTCGCCAGAGACTGTTTGATTTCGGAACAAAAGGTGACTGGATAGAGAAGGTGCGCAAGCTCAATTATATAGAACATCTGAAACTGATTGAGCTGATTGAGCAGGGTGATGCCAAAATGGTTTCCGATTTTATAAGAGACATTCATTGTTGCATCAATTGGGACTGAGGTAGTGAGTTAAAATAACTTGTACAGATTACGCAGAATTTTATTTCGTCTTCAAGGCACGAGGAGTGCACTAATAAATTATGTAAGCGACGAGTAACGTAGAAGACGGAATAAAAGGCAAGTAAGATGTGTAAGTTATTTTGACTTACTACCTAAGCATATGTCCCTAAAACCTTATATAGCGCCCCTGTTTTTTAGCTGTTACTTGTTTAATTATTAATTAATACAAACCATAATAACATGGAGGTAAAAATGATTCATCGTTTTGTTAAAATCGTTTTATTGGCATTAATGGTACTTTTGCTTCCCATAAGCTCATGGGCAGCAGAAAAAAACATGGTGTTTGCATCACCATATGGCATTACAACCCTTGACCCCAGTGTTTCATATTCCAGAGAGCTGGGTTATATGGCAAATATCTATGAAACCTTAATCAAAGTGAATCCCCCTGGCAGTAAAGAGCTTTTCAGCTTTGTTCTTGCCACAGGCTATACTGCTTCAAAAAATGGTCTGGAATATACATTTACATTAAGAAAAGGGGTTAAGTTTCATGATGGTACTAATTTTACAGCAAAAGCTGTAAAATTCTCCATTGAAAGAACCAAGAAAATCGGTAAAGGAGCTGCCTTTATCTGGGCTGATTTAAAAGAGATCCAGATTATTGACGATTATATGGTAAAGTTTGTTTTAAAAACTCCAGTACCATTGCCGCAGATCGCAGCATCTGCTTATGCATCTTATATTATGAGCCCAAAAGTCGGTGACAAGGATTCAGCATGGTTTAATAAAGGAAATGACGCCGGATCAGGACCGTATACCTTGAAAAATTATAAAAACGGAGAATCCTGGATGCTGGCAAAGTTTAATGATTACTGGGGAGGCTGGAACGGTAAGCACATTGAAAATATTCTGGTGAAATATACAAAGGAACCATTGACCCAGCTTCAGATGCTCCAGGCCGGCCAGGCAATGCTGGTTGGCAGGATTCCTCTGGACAGCTACCCTTCTGTAAAGAAAGGAAAATCAACAAAAGTTTTGTACGGGCCTAGCTATCAAAACTATATGGCCTTTTTTAATACCACTCGTCCACCATTGGATAATTTTAAGGTTAGAAAAGCCCTGGCCCATGCAATACCTTATGACGATATTATTACCATAGGTTTTAATGGTCTGGCAAGCCAGGCAAGAGGCCCTGTTCCCCAGGGACAGTTTGGAGGTACAAAAGATGTAATCCAGTATAAGCACGATCTTGAATTGGCAAAAAAACTTCTTGCCGAGGCAGGACATGCGGGTGGCGGATTTAAACTAACACTGACATATGCTGCTGAAAATGCACAGGAAGCAACATAATGCCCCCTTGATTCAGAGTGAATTTAAAAAGATAGGGGTGGATGTTGGAATTAAAGCTCTGGCATGGAACACCCAATGGGCAATGGCCAAAAAAGATCCAAAAACTGCACAGGATATTTTTCTTCTACTTTGGTGGCCAACCTATAGCGATCCCTATGAAACTCTTTATTCCTTACTTCACGACGAGGGAGAAAAGCCGGCCTGGAACCTGGCATATTACAAAAACGAAGCCTATGACAAAATGATCCGCCAGGCGTATGAAACCACCGGCTCAAATCCTGAGAAATCTCTGGATCTTTATGTAAAAGCCCAGAACTTGATTCAAAAAGATGTCCCGGTTGCCTGGGTGGTGGATATAAGGGCCAACTGGCCCATGAATAAGAAATTGCAGGGATTTGTTATGAATCTTGCATATCCCAATGTGCCTTTTTTATATGAAATGTATATTGAATAGTTAATATTTATATTCTACCTGTCACAGCCCCTTTGATATTGATTCAAGCGGGCTGTGATAAAAAAGGAAGTTGTAGATCCCATGCTTTTGTTTCTTTGTAAACTATTTGTCGGTTTGATTGCTTTGCTTATTGCCCTAAGCACCCTGGTTTTCTTTTTTACCAGGTCCCTGCCCTGTGATGTGGCAGCGCTTTACATCGGTGGGAATGCAAAGCCGGAACAAATTGAACGTGCCAGAATAGAGCTTGGGTTGGATAAACCGTTGATTGTTCAATACAAAAGGTATATGGAAAAATTGATGCATGCAGATATGGGAATTTCTTTGCGAACCCATCGTCCGGTTTTTCAGGATTTAATTGAAAAGATACCTATGTCTTTTGAACTTGTTTTGTGGGCCCTCCTAATTGCGACTCTTGGCGGGGTTTCCCTTGGAGTGATTGCCGCCAATTACCAGGGGAGTTTAATAGATGAAATCATAAAATGGTTTACTTCAGCAGCAGTGTCCATTCCCATCTTTTTCTTAGCCCTGTTATTGCAATTGCTTTTTTTTAATTATTTGGGATGGTTTCCATTACAAGGGCGAATGGATTCCTTTTTAGAATTCTCTAACCCCATACAGAATGTCACCGGATTCAGTATGATTGATACGTTGATTTCAAAGAATTTCCCGGCTTTTTTCAATGTTGCCTGGCATATGGCACTTCCTGTGACAGCGCTATTGGTAGGACCTTTGGGTATTATTGCCAGACTGACCCGCTCATCTTTACTGGATGTCATGGATCAGGATTACATTCTGGCGGCCAGAGCGTCCGGCATTAGTGAACAAGTACTGTTCTATTACTATGGCCTTAGAAATGCGCTTTCACCGGTACTTACCGTGATCGGATTGTCTGTAGCACTAATTCTACTGTCAACGTTTTATGTAGAAATGATTTTTAACTGGCCGGGAATAGGGTATTATGCATTAGCTGCAATTATGAGCCTGGATTACACGGCTATAATGGGTGTCGCCCTTATGATCGGCACCGTTTATGTGATCGCAAATACATTGATGGATATTATCAGACGAGTAGTAGATCCAAGAATTAAATAGTGTCCGTCTGGAAATGGTCTTTTTGCCCAATCTATACCCCGGAAGACCACAAATTGCGATTTTTCAATGGCCCTGAACAACGCAGCTATTGATGTTCATTGCTCAGCGAAAAAAACGCAATTTATAACCTTTCGGGGCATAACCGTCATGCTCAAAAAATAATCTTCGGAATATCAAACATATGCCTGCGGTTATTTTTTCGCTTGCCTTGATCTTGAACAATCCCGCGTAGAGGGACTGGATGGACACTGATAGAGACTTTCAATATGGCGAAACAAAAAGAATCATATGAATTGATGGCAAAAAAAGTTGTAAAAGAACACCGGAAGTTGAAATGGTTCCAATTGCAGCTCTTGCTGAAACGAAAAGCCGCACTTATATCTTTGATTATACTGGTTTTTACTATTCTGGCAACGGTTTTTGCACCCTGGGTTGCTCCATATCCTGAGCAGGGCCAGGGCCAGGTTAATATTGAACAGAGGTTGCAACCCCCGTCTTCAATATACTTTCTTGGAACAGATATTTATGGTAGGGATATGCTCAGCCGGGTGATCTGCGGTGCCCGAATCTCTATTTTCGGCAGTGCATGCATTGTTTTTTTTGCAGCCCTTATCGGTGTTCCTTTAGGACTTTGGGCCGGATATAATGAAGGAATATCAGGTGCTGTGATATCAAGGGTGGTGGAATTATTTCTATCCTTTCCGTCCACGCTCATTGCCATGGCAATTGCGATCATAGCTGGTTCCGGATGGCTTACAGCTATTATTGCTTTAATCATCCCCTGGTGGCCCTGGTATACCAGGCTTGTGCAGGGAGAAGTTCTTTCCATCAAGAGAATGCTTTATGTTGAAGCTGCCCAGATGCTGGGGTATGGGAAGATATATATATTATTCCGTCATCTTCTGCCTAATATCATGACTACTATTATCGTCATGATTCTTCTGGATCTGGGGCCGGCCATTATTGCCATTGGCCTGTTAAGCTTTATAGCCCTTGGTACTCAGCCTCCCATGGCAGACTGGGGATTAATGGTTTGGGGAGGGGCACCGAATATTCTTTCAGAATGGTGGATCGCCATTGTACCGGGGTGTGCCATGTTTATTGTGGTTTCTGCATTCAATATATTTGGAGATGCACTTAAAGAAATTTTGGGTTCCAATCGGTGATGTCTGAAATTCAGAGCAATTTTGGAAATTAATAGTGAATAATAGTGATTTAACGAAGAAAAAAGAATTCATGTCTGCTGCCGAACCCGTGCTGCAGGTCAAGGATTTACATGTAGTGTTCAATACTCCGCGGGGTAAGGCAAAAATACTTGAAGGTGTCAGTTTCGATCTGTTCCCAAAAGAAATCCTTGCGCTTGTAGGTGAAACAGGGTCCGGTAAAAGCGTAACGGCAAGATCCATACTTAGCCTAATTCCAGGACGTTCAAGGGAAACCAAGGGTCAGGTACTGTTTGACGTAAAAGAGCTGTTGTCGATGTCGAACAAAGAGCTGCAAAGTATTCGCGGCAACCGGATTTCCATGGTATTTCAAAACCCTCAGTCAAGCATTAATCCGGTTTTTACACTTGGAGAACAGATTTTTCGACTCATTCGTCTTTATTTATTTAGTGACATTGAAAAATTAGAGCAGAAAACTCAATGCAGCCAAAAGCAGGCCATTGAAGCAATTGCCAAAGAAAAATTAAACGAAGTAGGTCTCACGGATATCAAGCGGATGCTTAAATTATATGCAAGTGAGGTCAGCGGGGGTATGGCCCAGAGGTATCGGATTGCTCTGGCACTGCTTTCTTCTCCTGAAATTTTAATTGCAGATGAAGTAACTTCAGCTCTGGATGTAACAGTACAAGCCCATATTTTAAAACTGATGAAAGGTCTGTGCAAAGATAAACAAACAGCTATTTTGCTTATCACTCATGATTTAGGCATTGCAGCCCAGATCTGTGACAGGATTGCCGTCATGTATGCAGGCAGAATCGTTGAAATTGCCGAAACAAAAAAAATCTTCAGCAACCCCCTGCACCCATATACCAAAGGGCTCTTAAAAGCAGTTCCCAAACTTGGAAAAAATGAACCATTATCCTTTGTTCCAGGTATAATTCCAGATCTGGTTAATCCGCCCCTGGGCTGCCGTTTTCACCGCAGATGTAATTATGCAATGGACATTTGCCTGAAACGAAAACCGGAAAATTTAACCATTGAAGACAACCATAATGTTTCATGTTTTTTATACAAATAATTAAAATAAACGATAAAGAAAACAAACATGAATGAACCCCTCATTAAACTGGAACAGATAAACACATGGTTCCCCAACGATAAACCAATTTTTGGAAAACCAATTTCCTGGATTAAGGCAGTCAGTGATGTCAGCCTTAATATAATTGAATGCGAATGTCTTGGCCTGGTGGGAGAATCAGGATGCGGGAAAAGCACTTTGGGGCGGACAATACTAAGGCTTGCGCCCTTATATTCAGGTAATATCGGATTCATGGGTGAAGACATAGGGCGGTTGAATGACAGTGGGCTTAAACCCTATAGGGCCAAAATGCAGATGGTGTTCCAGGACCCAAAAGCATCTTTAAATCCAAAGATGACAATATTTAAAATATTAAGTGAAGCATTGCATTTAAATTCTAATGTTGCAAAAGAGAACTATCTTGAACAGTCTGTGAAACTGCTCGACCTTGTGGATCTGAGACCGGAGCATATCTATCGTTATCCCCATGAATTTTCAGGGGGCCAGCAACAAAGAATTTGTATTGCAAGGGCTTTAGCAACCGATCCCAAATTTATTGTCTTTGATGAAGCAACCAGTGCACTTGACGTATCCGTACAGGCGCAAGTCATAAATCTGGTGAGAGATTTGCAGGATAAATTGAATTTAACCTATCTTTTTATCAGCCACAATTTAAGTATTATGGAGCATATCTGCAATAGAGTGGCTGTCATGTATGCCGGGCAGATCATTGAGATTCAGGATGCCGGATCGTTGTTTGAGGCTCCCCGGCACCCCTATAACAAAGCGTTGAAAATCGCCGTGCCAATTGCAGACCCTGAATTAAGAAAAGATCTGGGAATACTTAAAGGTGAAGTTCCTAAATTGTCTGATCCGCCATCAGGATGTCATTTCCATCCAAGATGCAATTATAGAGATGATATTTGCAGCAAAAAAAATCCGGAAATATGTAAAACAGAAAAAAATAGCTGGGTAAGGTGCCACTTTCATGAAAAATTATGGGAGCAGGGTGTGTTAATTGATAGCAAGGAGTTATTATGAGCCGTTTATTAGGTTTAGGTGCATGCCAGATGGAAGTCGATCCGGATGATGTACAAAAGAATCTGGACAATATGGTCAAGCAGATTAAGTTGATAAAATATTACAGTCCATGGGTAAAGCTTGTGGTAACCCCTGAACTTTGTTTTCAGGGTGCTTCTGATTTTGAGAAAAAAGCCCGGGAAATCCCAAACCCCATTACTGAGTATTGTTCAAAAATTGCCAAGGATAACAATATATACCTTATTCCCGGTTCAATCTATGAAAAGCAGGGAGATAATATTTATAATACATGCCCTGTTTTTAATGATAAAGGAAATATGATTGAAACCTATAGAAAAATGTATCCCTGGAGGCCTCACGAGACAACAATTTCAGGAAATAAAACCCTTGTTTTTGACCTACCTGATATCGGAAGAATAGGTTTATGCAATTGTTATGATTTATGGTTTCCTGAACTTATCAGAGATCTTGTGTTTAAAGGTGCCCGGATAATTATTATACCCACAGCATCCGGGACACAAGACCGACCCAAGGAAGTCATTTTATGTCAGGCTGCGGCCATCCAGAACCAGTGTTATATGGTCAGTGTCAATGGGGTTGGAGAAGGTGGAAAAGGACAAAGCATGATTGTTGATCCGGAAGGAAATGTTGTGCAGAAGGCAGGGCAGTGTCAGGAGAACCTGATTTCCATGATCGATCTTGAAAATGTCCTGAGATCGAGGGATTATGGGATTGCCGGTGTAACAAGGCCCATGGCCTCGTTTTTCCATGAAAAGCACAGGTTTGAATATCAAACCCGGCCCTTTGAGCAAAGCCCGATATATAATGAAAACAAACTGGATAAAATTAAATAGCGGAGAAAAAAATGAACAATCAACTTCAAAAAGAAACACTTACCCAGCTCAGGCAAAGATATATTGTTGATTTATAACCTTTCGGGGTATATTTTAAACAGATTAAATACGTTTTATTGTATGACTAAAAATCAATGATACCCAATGCCTTTCTAAGTATGACCAGGGCATCGCCTACATTGATTTGACCGTCTGGATTAGGCTGACCTTGTGCGTCTAAGGGGGCAACGTCCCCGTGCTCTTTATCCTCTTGAGTAGGGGTTTCAAGCAATAAGGCAAAACGAAGCGCAACCAGGGCATCTCCTACGTTTATTGTGCCGTCTCGGCTACCAAGGGGCGCTACATCTCCATCTGCAAAGGATGTTGGGTTAGTTCCTTGTTGATATTCCTCCATGTTGTTCCTCCCATCTCCATCATAATCATTATCAGGCCCCTGACTGAGATTCCCGAAATATTCCATCTCCCAGTCATCCGGAAGCCCATCGCCATCCGTGTCAATAAAGGCATGTTCATCTGCTCCAATATCCACTGTTGCAGTGCCATCATTATCACCGTCAACTGTTCTTGGGTCTCCCTCAAAATCCGTATCAGGAATATCCGGGGCACTGTTTGTGCCATTATCTATACAAGGGGATGTTGATTGAAGGTGAAAGTCGTTATGTTCCGCATCTATTAGCCTGGGATTGGTGTCCAGATTACTCCCTGACACTGACCATGATCCAAGAATATCTGAGTAACAGTTGTTATAGCCAGTCGCATATCCACCATTGATGTAAATATCTCCACCCTCTGCTGCGGAGTTTCCATAAATAATGTTGTTGTAAACATTGCCGCCGGCACAATATACACCGCCGCCCTTATTTGTGGCATGGTTGTTATATATAGTGTTTCCAACAAGATCGCAACTTTTGCGCAGCCATAAACCGCCTCCCTGGGGATCTGTCGTGCCTGTGGCGGTATTATTTGCTATGATGTTATTTCTAATCAGACATCTGCCACTGGTTAAAGAGATTATTGCCAGCCCTCCCCCCATACATGCCTGATCTGAAGTCCTCTCTGTTGCAGTGTTATCAGCTATTATATTGTTTTCTACAGTAATATTCCCACCTCCTAAATATGCCTCAATAATTGCCCCTCCTCCAGAGCCAGGGGTGGTATTTTCTTTTATAATACAGTTTGTCAAAGATATATCATATTCGGGGTATAGTCTTATCCTGATTCCACCTGAACCGCCGCTGCCCAATCCATTCTGTATAGTTACACCACTAACCCTTGCATGGGCCACATCCCCGGTATAAGAACTGTCATCATGGTAAAGTGTTAATACGTCACTTACGCCCTGGCCATCAAGGATTATATCCTCTGTATTGATCCCAGGTTCACCAATAATGGTAATTGAATTGTGCTCGGTATTACCTGGATGGTAATAGAATCCCCCCAAATAGATGCCGGCTGAGAGATAAATGATATTATCAATTCCATCATTCTCTGCTGAGCCAAGGGCGTTTTGTAACTCCTCAGTCGTGGTCACATGGAACTCACCGTTATTTTCCTGGGGAACAGATTTTGTCCCCATGAAAAACCCTCCGTAAAGATTGTATTCACCGCTTGATGAGAAGGCGATGGGGGATGATTGGCCAAGTATGTGAGAGAGGGTATAGTTATCAGAGCTTGCTTGTCCTCCTGCATTGGTTAGTATATACCTTTGAATCGTGTAGTTGTCACTTGTTTGAGGCGTCCCAAATGTTATTGAGGGGTATAGAAAAAATACTGCTATGGCAGTGAATAATAGATGCCACTTATATTGTTTCATGGTTTTTCTCCTGGTTTTTTTGACTGCCTGCCCATTATCTCTTGACCTTTTGCCTGTACCATTTTTGAGCAAAGCATGATTGACACCTAAATAAGCTTATTTCCCTTATTTTGTCTTCACCCCGCCTCTCTCCCATTATGGCATAAGCGCCGGTTTAGCTTTTTTCCTTACATGGTTTGTTTAAATGGGTAGAATTTAAAATCCCCCCTTTTCAAAGGGGGGAAATCTTATGTCCCCCTTTAATAAAGGGGGATTTAGGGGGATTTTCTTGACCTGAGTTTTTCTCCATCACTCGATAGATTGACTCCACCACCGCATCTATATCCTTGAGCACTTCCCTGCTATTAAAACGCAATACTCGAATACCAAGCCCAGACAAATACGCATCACGATCTTTGTCTTTTTTTGCATTATACTCTTCCATATGTTGTGAACCGTCTATCTCAACAACTAAATTCGTCTTAGGTTCAAGAAAATCTACAATATAATTCCCAATTGGTTTTTGACGGTAAAATTGCACGCCCAGAAGCTGTTTGCGCCGTAAGCGATACCAAAGCATTTGCTCGCTGTCTGTCATTTTTTTTCGCAAATGTCGAGCAGGTTGTTTGAGGTTTCTGTTGTAAGGAAGTATCTGCCTTATCATTTCAAAATCCCCCCTAACCCCCCTTTACAAAGGGGGGAATGAGTAAATAGTGTGTTGATTCAGCGCTTATGCCAATCAACTGAGAAAGCTCATTAGGTATAGAGGTAGATAAAGGGGATATATTGCTATTATCCGCTGGTATATACCACTGCCATAAGATAGACCCTGAATATCTCACCATTGTGCTCAACAGTTTCCTCTACGCTGTCCCAGTCAATGTTCTCTGTGGACTTTCCAAGGGTGTAGGAGTGAAGGAGATCATCATCTTGCATTTGGCCATAGCCGGCTATATTTGAGGTTGTAATATAGTCTCCTGCCTGTATGTTGCCGTTTATGTTGCTGACCCATACCCTTCCCTCTCCTAAGGCATTTACTATTCCAAAGCGTTCTCCCTCTATTCCTTTATACCAGTGATCCTCAGGGAGAGGTGTTTCTGATACAAGGACACCGAATACCTTTTTATCTTTTGCTGAATTGGACAATGCTACCGTAGGTAAGGTCGATGATATGGAAACAGTGCCGTCTTTTCTTTTTCTAACAATTGTATCTCCAGTAACAGAGACTATCATTCCTGGGATTGTAAGTTCAGGAAAGCTATCTGATAGTTTTACTTCATGTGCCCCAGTGAATGGGGCGTAGTTGGTACCTGCGCCACCTGCATAGAAATCATAGGTGCCTCCCATTCCCTTAACCCCCATGAAACTACCTATGCCGACAACACCTGAGGTATGGGTTCCAAGGGTGCCGCTGTTGCCGCTGCTATGTTCACCATGGACTCCACAATCTTTATCGCCAATTTGTCCGAAATTGCCCGTGCTGTAGTGTTGGCCGTAGGCGCCGCAGTCTGACTGGCCAAGGCGGCCGAAATTATTATTGCTTCCGTGTCTTCCAAAGGCTCCGGAAACCCGGCTGGCAAGAATCCCATAGTTGCCCGTGTCATTGTGTTTGCCATAGACCCCGGTATAATCGCCTGAAGTTGCAGTGGTAAGGCCATATACCCCGTATTTTTTCCCAGTGCCGTAGACTCCAGTGTAACTGCTTGAAGCTCCAAAAACACCAAAGTAACTATCTGAGTAACCAAACACGCCTGCACCTGAGCCTATATTTATGCCCTTTATAGTATAAGATGATGATCCTGTTAAACTAAGGGGCACATCTATATTAAGTGTTACATCCCCTGATGTGCCTCCTCCATTAAGGCCGGTGCCTGCATTGACAGCGGTTATATCACCACTGCCGCTGCCTCCTCCTGTAGATGCAATGGTAATGGTGTTTGCAGTATCATCCGGGGTAATGGTAACATTGCTGCCGGCAATGAGGTCTACATTTCCACCATCATTTTTGACACCGTCTATGCTGCTTATTATATTGGGGGATATCTTATCAACTGTCACTGCATTGTCTGATAGATCCTGGGTATTTATGGAATTGTCTCCTATCTGGGTAGAGCCTACCGCGCCATTGGCAATGGCGGAGGAGCCTACTGCACCGGAGGCTATCTTTGTCTCTGATATGGCATCATCTTCTATCTTTTCTGTAGTCACTGCATCGTTGGCTATAACCGTAGTGGTTACGGCACTGTCCTTTACAGTGTCCGCCTTTTCTGCACGGAATGCATATGCCACACTTGTAAGTGGTTGTCGTGGTGTCATTTCACTGTCTGGTCCAACTGTGATGCCAAGATAGTAGGGGGTGTCAAAGGGGAGATTAAGGGTTGTTACATCACCAAGGTTTACACTGAATATACCGTCTGTCACTGTTACTGTTTGTGTCTCTGTCCACAGGGGTGTTTCATCTGTCGTATCAGGGTATATGGAGAAGGTGAGTGTTATTGTATCATCTATAGGTGTTCCATGAGGGTCAGTGAGGTAGCCCTGGTAGTTTATCTTCTCTGGGATTGCTGCATGGGCTGGGAATATAGTAAAGAAAAATGTTATCAAAAGGGCAATGACTAAAGAAAAGGGCAGGTGTCTTTTGTATGTTTTCATGGCATTTGTCCTCCTTTTATTATTATGTGACTAAAAATCAATGATACTCAATGCCTTCCTCAGTATGACCAGGGCATCGCCTACGGTAATTACACCGTCAGGATTTGGCTGTCCACCGGCATCTAAGGGGGCTACATCGCCATGTTGCATATCCTCCTGTGAAGGGGTTTCAAGCAACAGGGCAAAACGAAGTGCAACAAGCGCATCCCCTACGTTTACTATGCCATCGCGACTGCCAAGGGGCGCTACGTCACCATCCGGAAGACCAGAAGGGGGTACTGTCGAATACCTGAATCCTCCATATATCCGGTATCCACTGCTTGAAGATGATACAACAGGGGAAGATTGGCCCAGAATGTGGGAGAGTTCATAGTTGTCTGAGCTTGACTGTCCCCCTGCACCGGTTATTACATACCTCTCAATTGTGTAATTGGCGCTGGATTGCTGTGATCCATATGCCATTGAAGATATGATACATATGAAAAATATGGTAATGGCTGAAAGTGTATGCTGTTTGGATTTTTTCATGGCATTTCTCCTTTTTTAGCTCATAACATATGTTTCCTTTTTAGTAATTACACAGGTATCTTGCCACCAAGACACTAAGTCACGAAGATTATGAAATTATCTTTTGATGATCTTTTTTATTCCCTTTACCCCTTTTAACCCTCTGTCTGTTTAATCATTGCCGGATCTTCCGTCCAGCCTATTCCCTTTTCCCTTGGCCGGCCATATGCCTCAGGGTGCAGATACTGTCCCTGGTCCTCGGGCAACTTTTCCTCCTCGACCTTTATGGGATGGATTCTGGCGTATGGGTCTTGTCTTATACCTGTTACCTGCCAGGACACCTTCATTCCAGGGCTTCCCCCTGCTATCTTAAACTGATTTTCCGTGATTTCTTCTGCAATATAGAGATTCGGTCCCGGCGCACCTATGGGGGTCAACTGATACCGAAAGCTCCTGTTAAGCGATTCAAACCATTCAGGCAGTTCTACCCATGCCTCTCCGTTTTCATTAAGAACTGTATTTCCATTGTATACGTTCATCATTTCAGGTGATTCAATGAATGAATGAGAGAGGTATTTGTTTTCGGGGTCCAGGGGGTGGTCTATTTTGAAAGCCCCATTGCCCTTAGTCAACTGACCTGTTATGTGAACATTTCCATTAAAATATCCAGCGTAGGCATTTGGGTTAAGGCTTTGGCCATATACCCCATAGCTGGAGCTACTCGCCCCGTATACGCCTATCCCAGTGTTACTATGGCCACTTACCCCGCTGTTACCATCGCTTTGGCCATAAACACCTGCCAGGCTTCCATAGCCATACACGCCGTAACCGCTGTTTCCAATTAAACCGTAATTCCCTGAAGCCCCGTGTTTTCCGAAAATGCATATATAATCATTAGCAGACTGGGGAGTTTCTACATTAAATTTTTTATTAGAACCTACTCCCCCAACTCCTATATCACCTGATGTAGTGACCACAAGGTCGTTGCTGGTCGACGATCTTCGAAAGAGGAGGTCATTAGTTACCTCGCTCATGCCTATAAACCATTTCTCTGTGCCGGCTCGATCAAGCCGCAGACCGGCCCACATAGGAGCTCCTGCCTGATTTATATTGATAAGGGCATCACCGCCTGTACTCTCAACAGTGAGCTTAGAGTCTGGAGAAGAAGAGCCTATGCCGACATTACCATTGCCTAAGATCGTCATCTTTTCCGTATCGTTGGTGAAAAATGTCAGTCGGCCGGCGTCAACTCCAAATCCATAAAAATCATTGATATCATCCCACAGGGCTATTTTTTTTAAGGTAAACAGATTTTTCCCAAAAGACAGTCTATATTGTGGGTTCGTTGTTCCTATGCCGACATTTCCAGTGCTCCTGTAAACATTTCCTCCATTCTCCGTCCAGAGGCTTGTCCCCCCATTAGTTGCCGATATAGTGATTGTGTCTGCTATATCATCGGATTGTATTGAAATATTCGTTCCTGCTATTAAATCTATATCACCGCCATCATTAGCCACCTGGTCAATACTGCTTATTATATTAGGGGATATCTTGTTGACTGTTACTGCGTTATCTGACAGGTCCTGGGTATTTATGGAATTGTCTCCTATCTGGCTTGATCCTACTGCGCCATTGGCAATGGCAGTAGAGCTTACTGCGCCTGAGGCTATCTTTATTTCTGATATGGCATTGTCTGATATCTTATCCGTAGTCACTGCATCATTGGCTATAACTGTAGAGGTTACGGCATTGTCCTTAACGCTGTCCGCCTCTTTTGACCTGAATGCATATCCAACACTGTTAAGGGCCTGCCTTGGGGTCATCTCATTATCCATTCCAACGGTAATGCCAAGATAGTACTGAACGTCAAAGGGAAGATCTATGCTGTTTACACTTCCCAGATTTATACTAAATGAACCATCTATAACCGTTACATTTTGTGACTCCGTCCATAGTGCAGAACCACCTGATGGTTGAGAATACAGAGAGAATGTTATGTGAATCGTATCATCAACAGACGTTCCCTGGGGGTCGGTAATATATCCCTGGTAGTTTATGGTTTTTGGAATATCTGATAGGGCTGGAGATGAAATAACCAGATAGAGTATTAACAATAAAATGGTTTTAGCGGTAATCAATGGTATTTTGAATCGTTCCATGTTTATTTGTCTCCTTTTATTTATAGCAGGGTTAGAATAATCGTAATAGATCAGCCTACCGCAGAGCACGCTGAGGGCGCAGAGTTTTAATTATTATTTTTTAGAAATATTTTTATAAAGCTCTTGTCTCTGCGTCCTCTGCGAACTCAGCGGTGAACTATTAGCTTTTTTCTTTTATCTAACTTATTTCACAGCGGAATATAAAAATCAAGATTTAATGACCACCTTCCATGACTACTATATGTATTAGATAAATAGCTATTGAAAAATTTCAATCAGTCTTTAATATCCATTGCCTTTTCCAGTATTTGCCTGACGACGGGAAGCATATAGACATCCTCTGTATTGAAAAAAGCAAAAGCCTTGGCCAGTATCTCTATCTGCTTTTCAATCGACTGAGACTGGTCTACAAAAACCTTATATTTGCCCTTCACCTTACATAGACCGCCGGTGATTGGAAGCTCATCCCACCCCATATTTTCGTAAATAATCTCAACATTGAGTTTATCTGCGAGATCTTTCAGATTTTCCAGAACGTTCCATGGTTCCATATAACAATCCGTTATTATATAGTTAAGTGAGCCCCTGAAATTTTCCTTTTGATGTAATAATTCACCTATTAAAAAGACCTTTAGACAGGATTAACAGGATAGACCGGATATTTATCTTCTTAATCTTAAAATCATAATCCAGTAGAAAATATTTGTATTTTGCGCAAATTATATAAGCCAAGCATTAAATCATTAACCGAGAGCACTCTACTCTGATTAATATTATTTTTGCCGCAGACGCATACTTTCAATACCTGCAGTTAGAGCCTGAGAAAAGGCTGTATAAGCATCCACCTGTTTCTTGTTCTTTAATTTTGATTCAACAACAGGATGGAAATAACTGATATGCCAGATATTTGTAAGGTTGTTTTAATAATCCAGTTCATCCTGTTAATCCTGTCAAAAATAGAAGGCTGAGCTATTTTCCTTTTGATTAATATTATATATTATTGTTGGCAGGAATGGTGTTAAAAAACCTCTTTACATCGTCTGTGGTGTAAACAATATTCATATCCGGAAGTGAGGAAATAATGGCTTTTCCATATGAACGAGTAATAAGCCGTGTGTCAAGTATTGCAACAACTCCATATTCATTCCGCCCCCTGATGAGTCTTCCAAAACCCTGCCTTAATATCAAGATAGCATTCGGGAGGGCAAGATCTGTAAACCATCTGTCTTTCAATCTTTTACATTTTTCGTTGTAAACAGGGTCCCCTGGAGAGCTAAAAGGAAGTCTTCCAATGACTACAAGGCTTAAATCTTCCCCTTTTATGTCAATTCCCTGCCAGAATGTGGCTGTGGCAAGGAGCACGGAATGGGGTGTTTCTTTAAACCACTCGATTAATCGTGCAGGAGGCATGTCTCCCTGAGATTTTAAGGGGTAGGGTGAGTTGATATTGTCAGAAATAAAATGGAGATGCCTGTAAGAGGTTAATAAAACTAATGCCCTTCCCCTGGACCCATTTACAAGTTCTTCTATGATGGCAAGGCTTTTTTCTTCAAATATATCAACGTGTTCCTTATCCGGCACAGGTAGATCCTTATTGATATAAAGGAGGGCATGGTTTTTATAGTCAAATGGAGAACCAACTATTTTTTCCTCGAAGTTTTCAATTCCGAGTCGATTTTTTAAAAAGTTAAAATTTCTATTTGATGTTAAGGTTGCTGATGTCATAATTATGCTTTCATATTCGGTTGTCAGTCTCTCAAAATATTTCCCAGACTCTACGAATCCGCTTTTTAACTCTAAAGAGCCATTGTTTGCCGACATATAGAAAACCCTGTCCGAATCATTTTGCCGTATAAAATCATCTATATCTGCCTCAAGAATTTTTATATAGTTGATTGTTGTTTCTATCCTGTCATTAAGTTCATCGCTACTTGCTGTCTTTATAATTCCTTTTAGCGTTGAGATTAGCCTGTTTAGATCGAGTATCTTTTTTAATTCATCCAGTTTTTCTATAACCGGGGCAGATATTGGGAAGGTCGGTTGAATCGCAATATCTGTGCCTTTAAAAAAACGTTCTACGCTGGCAAAAAGAGGATCAACCACTACCCTCAGCCCCTTTAGTCTGTAAAAAAGCCACATAAACCTCGGATAAGATAATGTACTGCCCATAACGTTGGATATGACGGCCTCAATATCAGGGGCCTCGTCAATTATTAATTGATCATGAAATGGCAGAATATTAAAATCTGAGAGCAAGTCATAGGCAAGGAGGTGATGATTGATGACCAGGATATCAGTATTGTAAAGATATCTATAATGGCGGTAGTAAAAACAATCATTATAAAAGGGGCAAAGCCTTCCATTGCAGTCTTGAGAATCGCCGCAGACCCTTGACCAGAATTCAGGCACAAAGGGAAGTTCATCTTTTTCGCCGGTTTTCGTTTCAAGCAACCATGCTCGAAATTTTAAATATCTCTGGCTTATCTCTGAAAATTCTCTTTCCCTTTTTATGCACACATAATTGTTTTTTCCCTTTAGAATATCGAATGAAAATTTCTGGGGGAGTTCCTTTTGGAGAAAAACAAGGTCTTTTTCCGCGAGTTGGTCCTGGAGGGCAAGAGAGGCGGTCGACACAATAGTTTTCTTGCAGGATATTATTGCCGGGATTAGATAACCAAATGACTTTCCTACACCTGTACCTGCCTCTATAAGTAAATTGGTTTTTCCCTTGAGGCAGTGTAATACATTGTTCGCCATTTCAAGCTGCTCAGGGCGGTCTTCATAGTCTGGAAACCTCGTTCTTAATACATCAAAACATGATGCTAATTTGTCCAGCTTTGACCTCCTGTTTTTGCTTTTTTTAATTACTATGAAGGTATTGGCGTGCAGTTATTGTATCAAGACAAACACCATGCCCATTATATAGGAATACCATCCTCTGACCAGCCTCGGAGACGATAGTAATCTGATAGCATTGTTTCAAAACTTTCCCTGTTAATCACCTTTCCCTCATCTCCGAGAGGTTCTGTAAAAAATCTTTCAGGCAGTGTATCATCTGCCCTTGTAATGCCTTCCCTGATATTAAACCGGCGGGTAAGGTTGACGACACGAGCGGCAAGCTCTTTCAAATCCTTTTTACCTAAATCCATTCCTGTTGTAATTTTTAAAATTTCAGATAATTCATCCCACATATACATATCCCGATAGAAACGACAGACAATCAACACATCATGAAGGGTTAAACGATCTTCAAAATCCACAAACAGTTTTGCCTTCCCCTCAATTTCATCTTTGTCAATCATACCGGAAAGCTCCGCCTTGTAAAAGGTTGACCTCAGGTGGCATGCCCCACGGCAAGATGTTGCATAGGCAAGGCCCATGCCCTTAAGCACCCTGGGCTCGTATCCAGGCGGTTCCATCCCCTTTACATGAATTGCCGTATCTTCCATGCCCCATATTTTTGCCGCATGGCGGATGCCTTCCGCCAGAACTCTCCCAATGCCCCGCTTAAATGCTATATCCATAAGTAAGTCCGCTACGGCATCAGGGTCTCCAAAGGAAATTTTCTCCAAAATTTTTCCCTTTTCAGAGGCCTCCATGGCAAATGCACAGAGATTTCCGCCGGTGATTGTATCCATGCCCATCTGATCGCAAATATTGTTGAGATATGCTATTTCCCTAAGATCATGAATCATGCAAAGGCCGCCAAAGGCGTAGATTGTTTCATATTCCGGCCCTTCTATTTTAAGCCCCTTATGCCGTCCATCCTGAACCTCGGATAACTTTCCGCAGGCCATAAAACAATTAGCGCAGGCCCGGGGCCGGGTTTTTAGTTGTTTATTCATAGTCTCGGCGCTCAGGGCCTCCCACCCATCGAATGTGCCGAGATGCCAGTATTTTGAAGGAAATCCCCCAACGGCATTATTCATGGATACGAGCATGGGTGTCCCAAGGGTTCGGTATACACTGGCTGCTCCATCGGTTTTCCCCCGTTCACGGATAGCTTTCACAAACCTGTCCAATCCCTGTGGGTCGTAAACCTCACGGTTTTTTGAGCCATGAAATGCCAGGGCCTTTACCCTCTTTGAGCCTAATACAGCTCCTACTCCGGTTCGTCCTGCGGAGCGCCAGTAGTCATTTTCTAAGACAGCAAATCTTACAAGGTTTTCCCCTGCGGGCCCAATGCTTAATACTGCCAACTGTCCGGCATCAATCTCATCCTTTATAATATCCTCTGTCTCATAAGTATTTTTCCCCCACAGGCGACTTGCGTTATGGAACAGCACCTCTTTATCGGAAATCTCAATATAAACAGGTTCTTCAGATGCACCTTCAAGGATAACGGCATCATATCCTGCTTTACTCATAGGTTCCGCCACAT
>JAYEMW010000017.1:0-5999 GCA_034718555.1 Thermodesulfobacteriota bacterium | reverse complement strand
TGCGATGCCGGCGTTTCAAAGGCGATTGTAGTGTCCGAGGACCTGGACACAATGGAGAAAACGTTGAGATTAAGGGATAAGTTTCCCGAATTTGTGCTCCCGGGCCTTGGAATTCATCCAGCAAATCTCCTAAGAATGAATGATAGCGAATGGGAAAGGGCATTTGCCTTCTTAAAGCGACATGCCAGTGAGATTTCCTGCATTGGGGAAATCGGCCTGGATTATAAATATGCTAAAACAGTAGAGGAACAAGATAGGCAGATTCGTGCTCTTCACGCTCAAATGGACGTAGCATCTGAAAATAATTTACCTGTAAATCTTCATTCCAGAAGGGCGCTCAGGCAAACCATGGATGAGGCCATTACCTTCCACAAGAAAACCGGCCTTAATGCCCTTATGCACTGGTTTGCTCACTCAAAAAAGCTTTTAAGGATTACCAACAAAAATGGGCTTTTTGTATCTGTTGGGCCATCCATACTTTTTTCAGAGGAATCCATGGATCTCGCCTTCTCCGTTGACCCTGACCTTATATTGTTGGAAACGGATACTCCCGTGTGCTACAGCGGAAAACCATCTAATCCGGCATTGGTGGCAAAGGTGGCAGATAAATTGATCGCTCATTACCCCGAAAATGCCCTATCAAAAGAAAAACTATCGGACAACACCTTGCGGTATCTGAGCTAAGGGATAGAAGGCTGTCCGAGAATGCCCTTTTTCCTCAACTCTTTGTCATGCTCAAAAAATTATCCTCGGAATATCAACCATATACCTGCGGTAATTTTTTTCGCATTCCTCGATTTGAGAAAAAATTACTATTCTCGGACAGCCTTCTATAAATTAATCCCTAATCGTAATCCATTAACGGTTGCTATTTAAGTATGAAGCTGACTGGTATTTTAACCCACATTTCCACTAATTCATCCCCTTTTTTACCAGGGTGAAAAAGCCACTTTTTTACACCCTTTATGGCAGTCTTATCTAATATTTTATATCCGCTTGACGTTATCAAACGTATAGATCCTGCATGGCCATCTTTTTTTACAAGGACCTCCAGGACTACCTTCCCCTGATAACCCCTCTTTCTTGCCAGCTTAGGGTATAGGGGAGGGCTGTTTTTTTTGTACATGGGAACAGCCTCAATAATCGGAGCAGCAGGGGCGTGGGAAGGTGGTTGTTCCGAATGGTTGATCTCCTTTCCTGCTTCTTTTGCTACTGGAAAGGCCATTGGTATATCTGCCATGTCAGGTAAAAAGATATTATCTTCCTTCTGTAAACTCTCCCTTTCTTTAACAGGCATAGGATTCAATTTTTGAAAATGGATGGGCTTTTTGTCCATTTTTGGAGGTCTTTCCTTTTTTATGCGGCGTTTACGTGTGATTTTTTTCACATTGGGGTTCTTTTTCGTTTTTTTAAGGCTTGATTTTTTAGGTGGTTTTATCTCCTTTTTTTTCTTATCCTTTTTTTTGGGCTCTTGAACAATCAGAGGCCGCTCTCTTATTGCGGCAGTTTTTTTATTTAGAGCAGGCTTAATCAGGTCAATTGCGAGGGTATTATAGGTCTTTTTTTTGGGAATTTTAAGGGGAGCCTTAAAGAGGCTGAGGTCTGTCAATGCAAAAAAGAAATGAATTGATAATGCAATTAAAAAAGAAAGGAACAAATACCTGCTCAAGGATTATTCTCCTTATTGGTCTGCAATGAAATCCTGCTAATACCGGCTTCTCTTATCCGATCCATTACATTAATGAGCCGCTGACATGAAACCTTTTTGTCGGAAGAGAGAAATAATCCTGGGTGTTCACCCTTATCGGTCCTGAGCTTTAATAGTGCGCTGAGATCTTTTAACAAAATGTTATGCCCATCTAATAGTATATCGCCGTTTTCTTTAATAACCACTGATAGGGGTAGGCCCTTTTCGGTTTTTGCGGTTGAAGAAACCGGTAAATTAACAGATATACCCCTGTTCACGACCATAGAAAGCATTGCATAGATAAAAAAAACGAGAAGAAGGAAAACTATGTCTATCAGGGGCAGCATTTCAATCCTTGCCCTTTTCTGTTTTCCAAGGTTAACCTTCATAGGGCCTTCCAGTGTTTTTTCCGGCGTTTTTTTCCAAGTCAAGTTTTTCGTAAACTATTTCCAGACTTGTGGCATATTTTTCTATTAGGGTCGCTGCTTTTTCTACCCTTGAATTAAAGTAGTTGAATGGAAAAAGCGATAGAATAGCTATGCCCAGGCCTGATGCAGTAGTTATGAGGGCCTGGGCAATTCCAACCGTCACTGCCTGTGGATCGGCCAGGCCGGTCTTTCCCAAAAGTTCAAATGAGAGGATAATGCCTATTACCGTTCCGAAAATTCCCAACAGCGGGGACACAGTGATCATAGTGTCAAGAACGGATAAATGCTGCCTCATCCTGTCTAATTCATCTGAGGCTGCTGTCTCCATGGCCTTGGTCATGCTAAATTCCCTATGTAGTATTCCTGTGACAAGGATTTTTATGATAAAATCCTGGGAATCTCCAATTTTTTCCCTTGCAGTTGACCAGTCTCCCAGCTCAGCGAGTGATAAAACGCTGTTGACTAATGTGTGATTTCTCCTGTGATTCTCTATTATCCAAAAAATTGTCCGTTCAATTATTACAGTCAGGGCGATTATTGAACATGCTAAAAGAGGATACATTATGGGACCACCTTTGATAAATACATCAATCATAATGACTCCTTTTTATCTTTATGCTTTTTTGACAGGATTGTAATACGTGGTGTATTACTGATGGGGTTTTTGTCTACAAACACAGGGCATTGGTATACTGTACTTATATTTTCAGCGGTGATTACCTCGGAAGGTGTTCCTATTTTATATATTTTTCCCTTGTCCAGGAGAATAATCCTGTGGCAAAATTGGGCAGCCAGGCTAATATCATGAGAAACTATTATTAAGCTCATGGCCCGGGCCAGGAAAGAGATAATTTCGAATATTTCTACTTTATGTCTTATGTCAAGAAATGACGTTGGTTCATCTAACAGGATTATTTGGGCTCTTTGCGCTAATGCCCGGGCAATGAGCACTCTTTGTTTCTCTCCCCCTGATAATTCGTGGATAGATCTCATTGCCAGGTCAAGCGTAGAGGTGAGCTCCATAGATTTTTCGGCTATTTTTAGATCTTCTTTTTTTTCAAAGGGAAAATACCCCAAGTGAGGAAAACGCCCCATAAGCACTACCTCAAATACTGAAAATGGAAATCTAAAAATCGATTCCTGGGGCACCATGGCTATATATCTGGCAATATGACCTCTTTTAAAATGATATATTGATTTGTTTCCCAACAGGACCTCTCCTTTTTGTATCCTGAGAAGTCCGTCTATAATCCTCAGCAAGGTGCTCTTCCCTGAACCATTAGGGCCGATGATGCCGATAATTTCCCCTTTTCCGAGTTCAAAACCTATATCTTGAATACACCACTGGCGGCCATACTTGAAGCAGACGTTATTTAGTGTTAGTTCTGGGTCCAACGGCTACCTCTCTGCTTTAATAGATATATAAAAAATGGAGCGCCTAAAAATGCGGTCACCACCCCTACCGGCAGTTCACTGGGCGATATTATTGTCCTTGCCAAGGTGTCCGCCGCTATCATAAAAGAGCTGCCTCCAAGTGCGGAGGCCGGTATCAACAGCCTATGGTCAGGGCCTATGAACATCCTCATGAGATGAGGCACAATAAGGCCGACAAAACCTATTATCCCGGAAAAGGAGATCACTATGCCGGTTATTAAAGAAATTCCAAAAAATGATACCCACTTAACCAGTTCTACCTCCACGCCCATTTGAAGGGCAGAGTCTTCTCCCCCCACTAAAAGATTAAGGTGTCTGGAAAAAACGTAAATTATGCCTGAGGCAACAATGATAATGGGGAAACTGATTGATAGCTGACTGTACCTGCTTTGTGACAAGTCACCATATAGCCAGAAAAGCATGGAATGTAATCTGGCGTCGCTGGTGGTGGAAATAAAAAACATTATAATAGCCGTGAAAAAGGCATTCACAATTACCCCGGTAAGGAGTAACGTAGATGATTCAAGCCCACCTTGCCGTCTGCTTATGCCCATTACCAGCAAGACAGTAAATAAAGCCCCTGTGAAGGAGAGAAGGGGTACGCCGAGATTCATGCTGAGGCCAAAAAAAATACCAGTGATAGCGCCAACAGCAGATCCGCTTGATATACCCAGTATAAATGGCTCTGCCAGGGGATTCCTAAGTAAAGCCTGAAATACTACTCCGCCAAGGGATAGTGAAAAACCAACTACACCGGCAAGTAAAATTCTCGGCAACCTTATCTTAAAGAGAATCATCCACGTGGTTTGATCAATTGATTGGTGGTCGAAAATCCACATTAAAACATGCTTTAAGTGGATCCTTGCAGGGCCCATACATAAAGATGTAAATGCTACAATTGCCAGGATACCAAATAAAACAAGTCCTACAGTCATAACCCTTAAAGGTGTTATTCTATGATATTTATTGCGCCTCATTCCATTTGATCTCTGGATGTATCAATTTGGCCATCTCTTCTAAACCCTGAATTATTCTGGGTGACGCCCTGTCTATCAGATCAGAGTCTATAAGATAGACACTGCCCTTTTGCACGGCAGGCAACGTAGGCCATTCAAACCATTTCCTTTTTGCCTTTTCGAACTCCCCCCCTCTTTCCATGGACGATATGATTATTACATCCGGCCCTTTATTTATTATTTCTTCCATGTTGATTTTTGGGTATGGGATATTCTGCTCTCTTATCATGTTTCTGCCGCCGGAAAGTTTTATTAAATCGTTATGCATTGTGCGTTGACCAACGCTTATAATAGGTTTCATATTTATTACAAGCAGAACCAGTGGCCTGTGGGATTTTGTTACTTTATTCTTTATCGCCATTGTCCTCTGTCTGAGATCACTGACCAGTTTTTTTGTCCTGATGTTTACCCCACAAACCTCCCCGATTTTTTCTATGGATTCCAATACCTGATCAATATTCTTAGGATTAACAATGTATACAGGGATGCCTGCCTCTTCAAGCATTTCAACATCCCCTCTCTTGTTTCCGTCTGCCGTGCCTATAACAAGATCGGGGTTTAGCATTATTACCCTCTCAATATTTATTTCCAAATAAGAGCCTATTTTAGGCTTTTTTTTGGCCGCCTCTGGATAATAACTGAACATGGTCACGCCTACAAGTCTGTCGGCTAATCCAATAAAATATATTATCTCTGTAATGCTTGGGGCCAAAGAAATAATTCTTTTTGGGGCATCAGATAATTCAATTTTCCTACCCAACGAATCGAAGTAAGCAGCAGCATGTGATGTAAGGGGTAAAAAAAGAAGGATTATTACCAT
The DNA here is from genome assembly GCA_034718555.1 of Thermodesulfobacteriota bacterium. Classification (GTDB taxonomy): domain Bacteria; phylum Desulfobacterota; class DSM-4660; order Desulfatiglandales; family B25-G16; genus M55B121. The sequence goes on along the minus strand of JAYEMW010000017.1, from coordinate 614 downwards.
AAATATAGTTATATTAAATCTCTTGGTCACGTAGAAAGCCCTTCTAAAAAATCGCAAAAAAAAGTCCTTAAATCCTGACGGATTCAAGGACTGCACCCTGTTTACTTGGCCCTTAAATAAATGGCTCATATATCTAATTATATCACAATGGCAGGTCTTCTGGCTTCCCCGCCCTTTTAGCGGCCTTCCCATCCGGCAATCAACTCTAAATAGTATTTCGTTTGCTACGACATTGATCGCAATTCTTACTGACGACTATGCCGATGCTCTGTCCTAAGAAGTTGAGTGTCGGGCAGTGGCACACCATGGCTAAAAAGGTTCCCTTCTCCAAATGAAATCAGAAAAGGGCAGGGTTACAGCGGCGGGACCGCTTCCGATTTTAACGGAATTCCCTTTTAAACAACTAATGTACCATTTGCAATATATTATAATTTTTTTCGCATTCCTCGATTTGAGAAAAAATTAATATTCTCGGACAGACTCCGAGGTTTCTTTTTTTCTGTTGAGCATATTTTAAATTGCTTCCAGCCTAACTAAAATCTTCTGAGTTTTTTTCTAAGTCTTTTAGCAGCCTTTGCCTGTTTCTTTTTCTTTTGGATGCTCGGTTTATCGTA
>JAYEMW010000016.1:0-6090 GCA_034718555.1 Thermodesulfobacteriota bacterium | reverse complement strand
CAAAATCTACCCTCCAATTGTAGCTGCCATTCGTGAGAAGGACTCAAAAACACCGATAATCTTGTCTTGTTCCGGTTACGGCGCTGTGAACTGGCTGCCATACCTTGAGCTTGCAAACGACAATCGAGTGGTCTATGCTGTACATCAGTATGATCCCCACAATTACACACACCAGTATGACATGGGGTCGCTTATAGCTTATCCGGGACAAATTGACCTGGACTGGGACGGAACCCCTGATCCCTTTAACAAGACCACACATACAGACATCATGTCGGTAGTAGACCAGTTCAAGACAGACAAGGGGCTACCTGTTGTTGCCAACGAGTTTGGCCCTATGCGTTTTTTATCCGGCGCTGCTGTCTTCTTCACGGATATGACCGATATCTTTGATCAAAGAGGGGTTAACAATGCATTTTGGGAGTATACGTCGGCCTTTACTTCCGGCAATTCAGAGATCACGTGGGACGACTTCAACTTCAAGCACGGACCGGACACGAATAATCACACGGACGTAACCACGAGTGAGCTGATACAGGCGATTAAGAAATATTGGAGCCGCAACACCATACGGCCTTCAAACTGGAGAAGCAACGGTGATCAATAAACGCTCAAAGGTGGATTTACAGTTAAATAATTTGAGCTCAAGAATTCCGAGAGAAACATGAGCCACCATCCATGGTGGCGGTATTTTGATATTTTTGATTATTTATCTGATGAGAGGCGAATAAATCATTATGAATAAAAACATAAAAATTAAGGGTTCAGGTTTAGGAATCATGCCTAAACTGCTTATCTATTTTTTGGTTCTTTCGGTTACCCCTTTGATTGTGATAGGGTATGTTGCTAATAAAAATTTAAAGAAGACTAGTTTGCAAGCTTTTCAGCGGGCAAAGGAAATGGGGATAAGAAATCTGGGGTCGGCTAAGGAAATAGGCAAAACTGCTACTGAAAACAGTGTTAAGGCGCTTGATGATAAATCAACAGAGGCCATTGAGTTGAGAACTGTAGAGTTGGCTGATAGGATTGCCGATTTTCTATACGAAAGGGATAAAGACATTTTAATCTTTTCTTCCCTAAAGCCTGACCCTGAAAAATACCTTGACGTATATTTGGTTTCCAGTAAAGATATAACAGTGCATGGAACATGGCCCCCGGAACCTGAAGATAAAAAGCCGGAAAGGCTGTCATGGGAGAATATAGAGAACAAGAAATCCTGGCGACATAGATCCCCGTGTCCTTTTAAAAAGATATCAAAACCTCTCTATAAAGAGATCACATTTCTTGATTTGAGGGGTCAGGAGAAGATAAAGATTGCAAATGGAAAGATCTCATACAACCTTAAAGATGTTAGCAAGAAAGAAAATACATACTGCAGGGCAGAGGACTATTTTTGTCATCTGTCTCGTTTGCAAAAAGGCGAGATCTATGTCTCAAGGGTAATAGGTCAATATGTAAAGGGCTGGCTTTATAAGACCCCCGAGGGAATCAAGGTAAAGCCTGAAAGCGCTTATGCCGGCAAGGAGAACCCATATGGTAAAAAATTTGAAGGAATAGTCAGATGGGCAATGCCTGTTTTTGACGGAAGAGGCGACAAGATAGGCTACATTACAATGGCCCTGGACCATGCACATATTATGGAATTTACCGACCCTGTAATACCAACTGAAGAAAGATTTTCAGACATATCTGACGCAGGTTCGGGTAATTATGCCTTTCTCTGGGATGATGAAGATCAATGCATCTCCCATCCGCGTGATTTTTTTATCTGCGGATACGATCCGGAAACCGGCAAAAAGGCGCCGGGATGGCTGGCTCAAGACACCTTTAATGAGTATAAAAAAAGCGGACTGGCATTGGAGGATTTTATCAGGAAACTCCCTTCATTCAGAAATTTCAGTCTGAAAAAACGCGGTTCAATTGAGCAGATCAAATCCGGATGTATTTCATTAGATTGCAGGGTGCTCGATACTGCACCTCAGTGCCAGGGCTGGCACAGGGGCACTGAAGATGGTGGTTCAGGCTCATTTTTAATTTTTTGGAGCGGACTCTGGAAACTTACTACCTATGCCACAGTCCCTTACTACACTGGGGGCTACGGCAAGTCAAAAAGAGGATTTGGGTATGTAACCATTGGGGCAAATGTAGACGAGTTTCATAAGATAGCCAATATTACCAAGGCAAATATCGAAAAAAGCATCGTCGAGCAGGGAACAGATATAGAATCATCAACTAACCGTGCCAGGAAGCTAATCGAGCAAAGTGCTTCCAGTAATCTTAACCTGATAACCATTATCACACTGATATCCGCCCTGGCGGTTATTGGCGCTTCGATTATAATAAGTTTGGATATAACCACACCCTTAAAACGCTTAACTTTGGGCGCTGTGGCTATGAGCAAAGGCAGCCTTAATCAATCAGTAGAGGTGAAATCACGGGATGAAGTAGGTCAACTGGCAAAATCATTCAATGAGATGGCTGCAACTGTATCTGATGTTGATCGCATGAAATCTGATTTTGTCACCATCGCCTCCCACGAACTCAGGACCCCGATCCAGGCTATGCTGTTGGGCGTGTCCGGCTTACTGGAAGGTTATTCCGGCGAGATAGATGAAGAGACCAGAGAGGATCTGCTGCTCGTAAAGCAAGGTATTGAGCGTCTGATAAGCCTTGTTGAGAATCTCCTTGATCTTTCAAGGATTGAAGCCCATAAGATAGAATTGAATATTTCAAGGACATCAGTTGCTGAGATTATAAACAAAGCAGTTGAAGAAATATCCGATTTGGCTAAAGCACAACATCACCATATTACAAAAAATGTACACCAGGATATACCGGATATAGATGTTGATAAGGATCGCATTATCCAGGTGATAATAAACTTCTTGAGTAATTCAATTAAATTCACACCTGATGGAGGCAGCATCATTATAAATGCTGAAAGCAGGGGGAAAGAAGTCATATTTTCAGTTGCAGACAACGGTTATGGCATACCCCTCTGGGCTCAGGAAAATATTTTTAAAAAATTTTTCCAGGCCGATAGCATTATGTCCCAAAAGGTGGGGGGTACTGGTCTGGGGTTGACCATTACTAAGGCTATCATTGAGGAGCATGGTGGAAGTATAAGATGTGAAAGCCCGGTTTTAGAGGAATCGTTTCCTGACCTTCCACTTGGGGCTGATCGAAAAGGGACAATATTTGTTTTCCGTTTGCCAACCCATAGATAGTCAAATGATTAACAAGTTCTGCGGAAAGGAGAGTATTTATGGAGAGTAAAAAAATTTTGGTAGTTGATGATGAAAGGCCAATTTCCTATTATCTGCAAGTGAAGCTTTCCAAGCTGGGCTATACCGTGTTTACGGCAGAAGATGGCGAAGAGGCCCTTGAGAAAACCTTTTCAAAGCTTCCGGATTTCATTCTTTTAGATGTCAAAATTCCAAAATTAAGCGGAATCGAAGTCTGCAAAAAGATAAAATCTGATGAAAGAACTAAAAATATCCCTGTCCTTATGCTTTCAGCCAAGGCACAGCCCCGGGAAATAAAGGAAGGTTTAGGCGCTGGAGCTGACAGGTATCTATGCAAGCCAATAGGTTTCCCCGACATTTTAAGGGAAATAAGGGCATTTGAAGGAAGCTGATATGATATACTGGAAACATTGAAGCTAATTCTGGAGGTACGGCTATGGAAAATAGCAAAATAGAGCAGGATGAGCAAGAAAGACGCAAGCTTCAGGAATATATTTTTAACCTGGAAGAGGTCCAGGATGAAGCAGAAGAGCTTGCTGTTTCACATGAGAAATTAAAACAAGCCCAAGATTTACTTGTGACCATATTGAGCAGCACAATGCACGGTATCTGTCTGCTCAGGAATAGCAGGTTTGTTTGGTGTAATAAGGCATTAACTGATATTATCGGTTGGGACCAGGAAGAGTTGGTTGGAAAATCAACTGAAAAACTATTTCCAAGCACCGAAGAGTATATACGTATGCGTGAGATTATTTACAATAATTCCGCCCAGGGCGGATTAATAACTTACGAATATAATTATGTGCATAAAAAAGGTCACCGTGTTCCATGCCTGGTAACAGGTCGCGTGCTTGACAAAGATGACATCTCTCAAGGGTATGTATTTTCTGTTACGGACTTTACGGACCGAAAAAAGGCGGAAGAGGCTCTAAAGGAGAGCGAAGAACGGTATCGTCTGTTTTTTCAGCAAGACACCTCTGCTTTCTACATTTCAACAGTCGAGGGTAGACTTATAGCATGTAATCCATCCTATGCCCGAATGTTTGGCTTCGCCTCTGTTGAGGAGGCGCTAAACTCCAATACGGATGCGATATACCCAAGCAAGAAAGCCCGAGAGAATTTTCTTAAATTGCTTAAAAAAAACAAGAAGCTTTACCAATATGAGTCAGAATATCGTCATTCTAACGGCACTCGAATTTATACAGTTGAAAACGCAATAGGCAGCTTCAATGATTATGGTGAGTTAGTTGAATTTAAAGGTTTTTTGCTTGACGAGACTGAACGTAAACTGGCCGAGAATGCACTCCGAGAATCTGAAGAGAAATTTCGTGTCCTGGTTGAAAAGTCTCCTATGGGGATATCTTCAATCGATCGGAACGGCCATTACAAATATATCAACCCAAAGTTCATTGAGATGTTCGGGTACACCTTGAAAGATATTCCAACAGGGCGGGAATGGTTTAAGAAGTCATACCCTGATCCGGAATATAGAGACCAGGTCATTGCAACATGGGTCAAGGACCTTAAGAGATATAAAATTGGGGAATCCCGGCCCCGCCAATATACTGTAACATGCAAAGATAGTTCGAAAAAGGTGATAAATTTTAGACCAGTGGCTATGAAGTCCGGGAACCACTTTGTTATTTACGAGGATGTAACCGAACAGGAAAGACTCCGCACCCAACTCCAAAGAGCCCAAAAGATGGAGGCCATAGGGACCCTTGCAGGAGGTGTGGCACATGACCTCAACAATATCCTCTCCGGCCTTGTAAGTTATCCTGATCTATTATTAAGGGAAATACCTGAAAAAAGCCCTTTAAGAAAACCAATGTTAACCATACAAAGATCAGGGGAAAGGGCCGCTGCTATTGTTCAGGATTTATTAACCCTTGCAAGGAGAGGGGTGTCCGTTAGTGAAGTGGTGAATCTAAATTATATCTTATCTGAATATCTCATGTCTCCGGAGCATGAAAGGTTAAAAGAGTTTCACCCTAATGTTAAGCTCCAAACAGATTTAGAAGAAGACCTCTTAAATATCTTAGGCTCTCCTGTCCATCTTTCAAAAACTATTATGAATTTAGTCTCTAATGCAGCCGAGGCTATGACTGATGGGGGAAGAATTTTTATATCGACACAAAATCAATATATTGATCAACCGGTAAGAGGTTATGATGACATAGAGGAGGGTGATTATGTTATCTTTAGAGTCTCTGACACCGGCATAGGCATCTCTCCAGATGAAGCAGAAAGGATATTTGAGCCATTTTACACAAAAAAACAAATGGGAAGAAGTGGCACAGGGCTCGGCATGGCAGTGGTGTGGGGAACTATAAAAGACCATAGAGGATATATCGATGTTAAAAGCGCCCAAGGAAAAGGGACCACCTTTACCCTATATTTCCCTATAACAAGAAAAGGATTAACCAAGGATGAATCACTTGTATCTATTGAAGACTATATGGGCGAGGGAGAGCCTGTATTAGTTGTAGATGATATTGAAGAGCAAAGGGAGATAGCCTCAAGGATACTAAAAAAGTTAGGCTACTCTGTCACAACGGTATCAAGTGGTGAAGATGCAATTGATTACCTGAAGGAAAACTCAGCGGATCTCCTTATATTAGATATGATTATGGGGACGGGGATTGATGGGCTTGAGACATATAAAAAAATACTTGAATTCCGTCCCGGGCAGAAAGCAATTATAGTAAGTGGATTTTCCGAAACCGATCGTGTTAAAGAGTCTCGGAGACTTGGCGCCGGAGCCTACATTAAAAAGCCATATCTATTAGAGAAGATAGGCAAAGCTGTTAGGGAGGAATTAAAAGACAATACAAAAGAGACTTTA
>JAYEMW010000015.1:0-6095 GCA_034718555.1 Thermodesulfobacteriota bacterium | reverse complement strand
CGTTTTCGGTCTTTTTCATATAGTCTTTAAGCTCTTTAAGGGCCATTTGATCCCGTTCAGTAGCAGCCTTTAAAAGATTAAAATCTTCCTCTAATTTTTCCATACCAACGGGAATCCGTCTTTTCTCCCTTTTAATTTCATCAAGTCGAATATCAACTGATTGTATCTCTAAAAGAACATTAAGCTTTTCATCCACATTAACACCTTAAATTGTCTTCCATATACAAAATTAGAGGGCGTCCTACCCTAAGGAGCGCCCTCTTTTTTGTATAATATTATTGTAACCGTTCACAGGTTCAGGGTTCAAGGTTCAGGGTTAGAGAAAAAACTGGAATTACATTCCAAAAAGGCTCCTAAAAAATGCGGGGCCACATCATTGACAAGTACCATGTTCCAGGTTTATGGGTATGTGGAAGCGTCACTTACAAAACGCTTACAAAATGGCTTAAGGTAATAAGAATACAACCTTTGAACCCCTGAACCTTTGAACCGTGAACGGTTACATACTATTTAAGACGTCTATCCTATCAGACATCTCTCTTTTATAGTTAAAAATAGTGGGCCCACCTGGCCTCGAACCAGGGACCTACCGGTTATGAGCCGGTGGCTCTTCCAACTGAGCTATGGGCCCTACTTTTTCTTATCCTTGGAATCCTTATGCTAACTGAAACAAAAATAATATGTCAAGAAAAATAATCCTAAAATTCCATTGTCATTCAAAATCATAACAAATAAGTCTAATGCTCTGTGTAATTCTCAACAAAATTTTCCAAAATTTTCCTTCTCTTAGGGTGTCTTAATTTCCTTAATGCCTTGGCCTCAATCTGCCTTATCCTTTCTCTTGTAACATTAAACTCTCTGCCAACCTCCTCCAGTGTATGGTCCGCCTTTTCTCCAACTCCGAATCTTTTTCTCAATACCTTTTCCTCTCTCGGCGTCAGTGTAGTCATAATCTTTCTTGTTTGTTCACTTAAGGCAAACTTTGTGACCGCTTCAGCCGGCGACATTATCTTTTTATCCTCTATAAAATCCCCTAAATGGCTGTCTTCTTCTTCACCTATAGGTGTTTCCAGGGAAATCGGCTCTTTTGCTATCTTTAAAACCTTCCTTACTTTTTCCAATGGGAACCCCATCTTCTCTGCTATTTCCTCTGGTTTCGGCTCTCTCCCATATTCTTGAACAAGGCTACGGGATATTTTAATAAGCTTGTTTATAGTTTCTATCATATGAACAGGTATTCTTATTGTCCTTGCCTGATCAGCAATAGCCCTTGTTATGGCCTGCCTAATCCACCAGGTGGCGTATGTGCTAAACTTGTAACCCCTTTGATACTCAAATTTATCAACTGCCTTCATCAACCCTATATTTCCCTCCTGGATGAGATCGAGAAATTGAAGTCCCCTATTCGTATACTTTTTGGCGATACTCACAACCAATCTAAGATTAGCTTTTATAAGCTCATTCTTTGCAGATTCCGCCTTTCTTAGACTTTTACGGATTTCCTCATTTATTGTTCTTAGCTCATCTAATGGTAGATTTGTACTGCTCTGCATTTTGCTGATACGCATCTTTAGCTCTCTCAGTTTAGATACTAAAGATAAAACCTCTTCTTTATCTAAATTTAATGACTTAAAATTCTTACCACCTGCTTCATTAATTGATAGCTCATTAACGCACTCCACTAAATAAGAAACCGGTTTTCTACCTGCCTTTATAAGACAATCGGCAAAATCTCTTTCCAGCCCTTCCCAATAGTTAAACATTTCCTTAAACGTATCAACTATTCTCTGAATATGCACTTTTTCCAGTTTAAACGACTTCATCAAACCAAGCATCTCTTGTTGTTTTTGATGAATAACGGCATGTAATTTTTTCCTTTTATCAGGATGCTTACAACTTATTAAGTCCTTAAAAAGTCTACACGTTTCATCATCTAAGGCCTTCATCTTATAAATAATTTTAATCAAATAATCTCTTTTCTGGCCTATTTTATGGAAATTGTATTCATCCTCTATATCATTGACTACATCCCTTACCTTAAATTTTCCAACCTCTAAATCTCTTCCCAAACCTAACATATATTCAATGCCTACTCGGCACCTCACTGAGGCCTCTAATATGTTATTTTCTCCTGTCTCAATCCTCTTCGCTATATCCACCTCTCCTTCTCTGCTTAATAGAGAAACAAGGCCCATCTCCCTCAAATACATTTTTACCGGGTCATATGTTTTTGAGGAAAATTCTTCTTTGACTTCTTTGGGTGACTCTGCCTTTTCTTTAGTCTTAATATCCGTCTTTTGGGGCTTTTTGTGTTTTTCAGCCTTCCCACTATCAGATTCACTAACTACCTTAATATCCAAATCTTCAAACATTTGCAGAAGATCATCAATCTCCTCCGATGATATTACCTCATCAGACAAATCCTCATTTAGTTCCTGATAGGTAATGTATCCCTTGTCTTTACCTACGTTAATCAATCTTCTTAAACTAATATCATCGCCGTTTTTTGCCATATATATCCTCCTCTATGAAGGGTTAATTCCTTTTATTGCTTAAGTCAAGTCCCTGCTTTTCTTTTATCAGGTGATTTATCGTTTCTATATCACCCTCAGCCCTTGCCTGTTTAATAGATTGAGAAATTTTGGTTTTAGTTATTTTATTGACAAATTCACCAACTGCCTGGTCTACTGATTCTTTCTCGTATGGGTTGGATATTAAGGCGACCCTAAGTTGTTCCTTTGAAATAGGGTCGTCAAGAAATCCCTCAATTTCATACAGCTTCCCTTTTAATGGAAATTGTTTCATTAGCACTTTTACTATCTTTACTATGTTTGGGTCAGAGACGATTAATTCCCATTCCTGATCCCTGAAATTATCTATCTTTTCAGGGTAATGGGCCAATAGTTTAAGAAACTGCAAATCAGAACCGTATTTTTTTGTATCCTGCTGAGAAAAAAACCTGTTTTTCAATTGATTTAAGTCCACACTTTTTTTCCCTTTGCGCTCTTCTAATCTTAATTCCTCCCAGATTTCATTTTCATCTATGCCTGTCTTCTCTGAAAACAAATGTATATATAAAAACTTGGCCGTCCTATCCTCTAATTCCATAAATATTGGCAAGACATCCTTCAGAAGCTTAATCCTTCCGTCAACACCTAATTCTGCATTGGCTAACGCCTGATCAAGGTAAAAATCAAAAATAGGTATTGATTTGCCTAAAAGTTCATCGAATTTTTTTAATCCATACCTGTTTATAAAACTGTCCGGGTCTTCACCCCTTGGAAGAACAAGAACTTTTGCGGAAACATCTTCATTTAAGAATAATGGAAAACTTTTCAAGGCAGCCTGTTTACCGGCATCGTCAGAATCAAATAACACTACTACCTTTTTTGCATAACTTTTCAATCTTCTAGTCTGATCGCTGGTAAGCGCCGTCCCTAACGTGGCAACTGCATTTGGAACCTCATGCTGTCTAAGCGCCAGCAAATCCATATATCCTTCCACTATTATAGAAAAACCATTCCCCCTAACATTCTTGTATGCGCTATCAAGACCATACAAATACTTTCCTTTATGATACAATGGCGTGTCTGGTGTATTCAAATATTTTGGTAGTGAATCATCCAGTACCCTTCCTCCAAATCCTATAATCTGATGATTTAGATTAAAAATTGGGAAAATGACCCTTCCCCTGAATCGATCATAATAGCCTCCGGTTTTATTAGGTACTATAAGGCCGGCCTTTTCCGCTTTATCAAGGGGGATATTTTTTAATCTTAGATAATTAATTAGCCCATCCCAGCCATTTACTGCATATCCAAGTCTAAATTTTAAGATTGTATCCTGGGATAGCTTTCTTTCAGAAAAATAATCTCTTCCAGGTTGACCATTAGGGCTTTTCATCAAAACATCATGAAAATACCTTCCTGCCAATTCATTTATCTCGAATAAAAGTTCAATTAACTCAGTTCTTTTTTTTTCACCAGGTAAATTTCCATACTCGGGCAGTGAAACATTATATTGTCTTGCCAAATCCTTGAGAGACTGGAAAAAAGAGAGATCGTGATACTCCATCCAAAAATTAAAAATATCACCTCCCCTTCCGCAACCGAAACAATGGTATATCTGTTTGTCTCGACTTACTGTAAAAGAGGGTGTTTTTTCAGAATGAAATGGGCATAGCCCCAAGTAATTCTGCCCTCTCTTCTTTAGCTGCACATACTGACCAATAACCTGAACAATATCTGCCGCCCTTCTTATCTCCTCCTTAGGTCCGGAAAAATCCATATCAAAAGCGCCTAAAATTTTTAAAATTTAATTCAGCGTTCATGGTCAACCGCTAACAGTTCACAGTAAACCTTTGAAATGTTATCTTGCTTAAAGTTCAACAACTGTATAGCCATCGCTACCTCCATCTCTATCACCAGGGATAAGGCTCTTTACATAATGATTTCCCTTTAAATGTTCTCTTACTGCTCTTTTTAACACTCCCAAACCCATACCATGAATTATCTTAACCCTTGAATACCCATGAACCAACGCCTTGTCTATTAATGTATCTACCAATGGAATGGCTTCATCTACAGTATGGCCAACAATGTTTAACTCTTTTTTTGCCTCAGGCAAGCTGTATAAAAACCATGGTCTTTGGTCATTATCACTTCGGTCGAATTGATCATCAGCTTTCACCGGAGACAACTCAGATAAATCCACTGTAAGCTTCACATTTCCCATTAAAATCTGGATCTTAGAAGAACGCTCACCCACGCCAACAACACGCCCTCTCCTTTTCAGTTTTCTATAAAAAACATCCTGCCCAACAGTAACTCTGGAACAGCTAATTAATGGCTCTCCTTTTCTCAACCCTATCAAGGTATCAACAAGGTCCTTTTTTGTCTCACTATATTTCTTAGTAGCCTCAAACTGCCCTAAAGTTCCTTTTTTTCTCATTAAGGTTATGGCCTCACCAAATTCCCTTTTCGCCTCAGTCAATATCCTCCCTATCTCGTTTTCTTTATGGATAAGCATTTCATTTAACCGCCCTTTTAACCTATCCTCCTTTTCCTCTAAATCCTTTTTCAAGGCCCCATATTCCTGCTTTACAATTTCAACGGCCTCTTTTTCTGATTTCAACCCTTCCATCATTCTGGATAAATCTTCCATCATTGAATTCAGCTTCCCTTTATCTTTTCCAAGATAGTTTGCAGCGCCGTCTGTGATCTCTCTCTTAACACCTAAATCTATTGCCGCTTCAATGGCATGACTGACACCAGGCGCACCTTTCAACAATCGAAATGTAGGTTTCTTGTTTTCACTATCAAACTCAACGGATGCATTTTGGGCCTTTTTATTTACAAATCCATATTTCTTTAGAATCTGGTAGTGCGTAGAAATCACTGTCAAAGAGCCTTTTTCTGAGAGATAATCCAGGATTGCCATAGCAATAGCAGTGCCCTCATCTGGGTCCGTTCCCGCCCCAAGTTCATCCAGAATTACAAGCGAATTTTCAGTTGCCTGGTTTGCGATCCCCTTTAGATGTTCTAATCGCGCAGAAAAGGTGCTTAGCCCTGATAATATATCTTGCTCATCGCCAATATCTGCCAGTATGTTGTTGAAAACATTCAGAATACTCCCTTCACCGGCAGGTATATGCATTCCTGCCTGAGACATAAGGGCCAGCAGACCTATTGTTTTTAATGCAACTGTTTTACCGCCCCTGTTAGGCCCTGATATAATTAGCGTATTTTTATTGGAATTTATTTGTATGCCTATGGGTACTACAATTCGTGACTGCTCCTGTTTGTCGTCTTTCCGAGATTCAAGATTCAAGGAAAGCAGGATAGGGTTAAATGCATCTACAAGATAAATTTTTTTATCTGAGGTAAGTATAGGCCTTATTCCATTAATAGCCTTGCTAAATTCTGCCCTCGCAAAAATTCCATCAACCTTCCCCATAATATTTAAACAGGCAATAAGATCATATAAAAAATTTGACACAAGGTCTGTGAGTCTTTTTAATACCTTTCTCTCTTCCTCCCTTTCCTTTTCTGTTAACTCTACTAAACGATTATTTTCCTCAATTGTTGATAAAGGCT
>JAYEMW010000014.1:0-6134 GCA_034718555.1 Thermodesulfobacteriota bacterium | reverse complement strand
GATGAAAAAATCAAGAGCGGTATGAAAAATAAAGATGCTGTTAGAAAGGAAGTAGAATTTCTCTGCAGGCAAATAGAAAGCAAAATGGCGTGATATATTTATTTCAGACTTTCACGGTGAAAGATTAAGGTTTAGAGGGGAAAATATGAGTTTTTTATCCGGTTTTATAGCTATAATTGGACCACCTAATGCAGGCAAATCAACTCTTTTGAACAAATTTATAGGCAGTAAAATATCTATTACATCACCTAAACCGCAGACAACCAGGAATAGGGTATTGGGGATTCATAACGGTGATGGTTATCAGATGATTTTCATGGATACCCCTGGGATTCATAAAACAAGATCCATGCTTCATGAGAGTATGGTAAAATCTGCTGAGACTACGCTGATGGAGGTTGATACAGCGCTTTTGGTTGTTGGGTTCAAGGAGGATATCCATGGCGATGATATGAAGATTGTTTTATGGCGCTTAAAGAATTCAGATAAACCGGTGATATTGGCTATTAATAAGATAGACCTTATAAAAAAGGAAAATTTGTTGTCGATCATTGACTCGTATGACAAGATTAATTGTTTTGACTCTATTGTGCCGGTGTCTGCCCTGTATGGAGATGGGTTGGATGACTTAAAAAAGGTATTAATAGATAAATTATCGCCTGGCCCCCAATTTTTTCCCAGTGATATGACCACTGATAAATCGGAGGAATTTCTTATATCCGAAATCATAAGAGAAAAGATATATCATGAGACAAGCCAAGAGTTGCCATATTCTTCAGCTGTATTGGTCGAAAAATTAGAGGAAGACAGACAGCGGAATCTTGTTTTAATAATGGCGGTAATTTTTGTGGAAAAGGTGTCACAAAAAGGGATGATTATAGGAAAGCAAGGGAGAATGCTTAGAAAAATAGGGGAAAAGGCAAGGATAGAGATAGAAAAACTATTTTCATGCAAGGTCTATTTAAAGCTTTTTGTAAAGGTTGAAAAGAATTGGAGCAGTGATACGCGTTCTTTGAGAAAACTTGGGTATTAAGGACTCATAAAAAAACCAGCCAATATTTATTGCGGCTGGTTTTTTGTCAGGAGAAAAGAGAGATTTTTTTGTTTTGCTGTATTATATCAATGCAATATCTTTGCCATATTCTTCAATTTCTTAAATTATTATATAAGTAGTTGATATAACATAATAATACATAATGAATAATAAATCATCATTATTCACATGGATTGTTAAATGTTAAAATATTTTAACATAATTTTTTAAAAAGAGCTATCTGTCTTTCTAACTTATTAGAATAACTTGATTTATTTATGTTAAGTTTATTTAACAACTGTTTAAACAAGCCCTCATGGCTATTCCGGGCACTGGGCGGAATACTATAATAATCCAAATTTTTTTAACTTGTAATGCATTAAATGCCTGCTTATACCAAGCATTGTTGCTGCCTTGGACTGCACGTTATTAGAATACTCCAGTGCCCGCAAAATAAGTTTTCTCTCTATCTGCTCAAGGGTCTTATCTAATGGCATGTTTAATGGAACAATTTTGTCGAGATCTATTTTTTCATCATTTTTCTTTAATAAATACTCCGGCAGGTCATCTAATGTTATAGTATCATTTGAACTCATTACAAGGGCTCTTTCAATTATGTTTTCCAATTCCCTTATGTTGCCTGGCCATCTATAACCGTAAAGGCATTTCCATACATCAGGGGAAAGTTCTATTGCTCTGGTTTCAGATGACTTATATTTTTTAATAAAGTGCGCTACTAAATATGGAATATCCTCAGACCTGTCTTTAAGGGGCGGAAGCTCAATTTGAACTACGTTCAAACGATAAAAAAGATCCTCCCTGAATAATCCTTTATCTATATTGTTTTTTAATCTACGATTAGACGCTGCCAGGATTCGAACATCTACCTTAATGGTCTTGGTTCCTCCAACCCTTTCAAATTCCATTTCCTGGAGCACTCTTAGGAGTTTTACCTGTAGGGCAGGTGGCATCTCACCTACTTCGTCTAAAAATAATGTTCCTTTGTCGGCGAGCTCGAACCTCCCCTTTTTCATAGCAATTGCACCAGTAAAAGAACCTCTTTCGTGTCCAAAAAGCTCGCTTTCCAGCAAGGTTTCAGTCAGGGCCCCACAATTAATAGAGATAAAAGGCTTATTCTTCCTTGGGCTGTTATAGTGAATAGCCTTGGCAATGAGCTCCTTCCCAGTCCCGGAAGCCCCGGTAATCATTACGGATGCCTTAGACTGGGAAACTTTTTCAATCATCTCGTATATCTTAATCATAGAGCTGCTTTTACCTATTATATTCCCATAGTTATAACGATCTGAGAGCGCCTCGCTAAGAAGCCGGTTCTCCTTCTTAAGCCTTCTAAATTCGAGGGCTTTCTTAATGGTAAGCTTCAGGTCCTCATTCCTGAAAGGCTTGGTAATGTAATCATATGCCCTCTTTTTCATTGCTTCTACTGCCATTTCTATTGTGCCGTAGGCGGTCATTATTATGACCGGGAGGTCCGGATCTATTTTTTTTGCCTCTTCCAAAAGGGCCATTCCGCTAATTTTCGGCATTTTTACGTCTGTAACTAATAAATCCAGGTTTTTTTCTTTCATTAAGCGCAGGGCATTTATGGCATCAGCTTCTGTAATTATCTCGTAGCCCTCCGGGGATAGTAAAGCCTCGAGAATAATTAGATAGTTTTTTTCATCGTCTACAATTAAGATTGTGTCCATACTGAAAGTCCTTTAACTTTTTACAGGTAAAGAAACAAATACGTTTGCACCTTCGCCTATCTCACTTTTTATCCATATTGTGCCATTGTGTGCCTCTATTATTTTTTTTACAATCGGCAGCCCAAGTCCACTTCCCTTATCTTTTGTCGTGAAAAATGGATTAAATATTTTTTTAATATTATTTTTACTGATCCCTGTCCCTGTATCTTGAATATTTATCTGATAATTTTTATTTTCCTCCTTAATTGTAATATTAATCTTTCCGCCATTGTCTATAGACTGAATAGCGTTTATGAATATATTTAAGAATGCCCTGTAAAGGAGTCCGGGATCTGATTTAATAATAAATTGTCTGTTGTCTAAATTCTCTTTATTTAAAATGATGCCTTTTTTATTTAATTCAGGCTGGAGAAAGGTGAATATCCTGTAGAAAATATCTTCCAGATGACTGTCTTGAAGGATTGGCACCTCTGGTCTGGCAAAGTCAAGAAAATCAGTGACAATATCATTGAGCCGGCATGACTCATCAACAATTATATTAGAGAGTTGTTCTTGAATGGGATCAGATTCTAATTTCTCCGTTAATAATTCTGCGGTGCTCCTGATAATTCCCAAAGGGTTCTTTATCTCGTGAGAAACCCCGGCAACCATTTCCCCGAGGACAGCCAGGCGCTCTGACTGATTTAACTGGTCTTCTAAGATTTTTTGTTCCTCCGCCCTCTTTCTGAGGGTAATTTCAGCCTTTCTTACTACAAGCAGGAGGGAAAGGAAAATAAGAATCATAGTACCAAGAGATGCACCGAATATTAGATAGCGAAATTTTGATATGGACTCATATTCCTTAGTGAGATCCTGTGTTAATTCAAATACACCCAATATTCCTATATAGGTAAAAGGAGGTTCTGCGTCAAAGGGTATAAAGGTTCTGAGTTTTTTTTCTTTAGCAAAATCTATAAACCATGATTGAAAGATTGATGGCTCACCGGATAATAAACCTGAACTAAATTTTCCCTTGAGTGCGGTTTCATATCCCACACCCCCCATACCGGTTAATCCAATCATGCCTTTATCCGTACTGTAGGCTATAACACCCTTGTTGACGTCATATATGTTAACGGTTTCAACATTAAATGAATGAATGGTTGTCCTCACTATCCTGTCCATCAGGTCAAATTGTTCCGTCTCTCTAAGGCTTATGGACCCATATCTGTACCTAATGGGTATATTAAAATAGTGAAAAACCTGATGATTGAGATTTTTTGCTATGAGAAGCGCGTGATCTTCGTATGCATTCATTAAAATTTTAGTCGCACGCTGGGATATGACCGTGGAGAGGATAAAACTCGAGATAATGAGTATTATAAAGCTTGTATATGCAAAGAATTTAACAAGCCTGAACCTGTTTTTATATGGTTGGATCTTTTTTGGGTCATAATACACAACAGATGCAACCTCATTTATGGGGAGAAATCCTGAACAAGATTTATAGTATTAGTATTGCCTTGAAAGCCTACCACTCGTCAAAGTCGTTCCGGACCACATCTGATAATCCTTCCGCCGGCTTATAACCATCCAACTCGTAAACTCGTCTCATCCCTACCTCTGCGTGCCCGCACAGGTAGGCGCAGATAGGTCTCTCAAATTTCTATTTTCCAATTTCAAGTTTCAAGCCGTGAACGGCTACCTTTTATCCAACCCTGGCTGCGGCAATTCCGAAATCAAAGGCCTGTAAATTTGAATCCAAAAAGGCCTTCTTTGTTGTGTTTTCTATTGCCTTCTTTATCGATTCCTCTTTCAAAGGGGTTGCATTGCACCCAATTAGCGCTCCAAGCATAACCATATTCAGAGACAGAGAATTTCCCGCCTTTTCCGCAAGCTCATCACCATTAAAGGCTACAAGGGCGGCAACTTTTTTTCTTATTAGATCGAGGCCTTTATCCATATCAGGGTATACACCCTGTCCTATTGCCACGGTAAAGGGGGGAAGGGGACGAATATTGCTGATTACCACTGTATTCTTGTTGCATTTGTTCAGTGCCCTTAAAGTCTCTGATGGTTCAAAACCTACCAAAACATCGGCTTCGCCATTAGAAACAATTGGGCTTGTAGCGCCCCCCATGACAACAGCAGACTCAACAATCCCACCCCTTTGGGCCATTCCATGAATTTCACTGACAACCACAGGTATATCTGCGAATATGCAGGCCTCTCCAACCAACCTTGATGCAAGTAAATTACCCTGGCCTCCAACTCCGACAAATACTATTCTTTTAACTTCCATATAAACTCCTTTGACAATATAATATTGACAATTATTTTTTAATAATCACCTTCCATCCTGATTCTATCGTAAGATCATCGCCTAAGCCTCTTTCATTGGAAGAATGGCATTCTCAGGACAAACCTGTGCGCAAACTGCACAGCCAATGCAAAGATTCTGATTTATCATTGTCTTTCCATTATCAATATACATTGCAGGGCACGCCAAATAATTAATGCAGTCCATATGGTGTGTACATTTATCCTGATCTACATAGAACGGTCTCTCCTTACCGGCCTTTTTAATTGATTTGGCGTACAAGGGGCATATTTCCTTGGATATGATTACGGAGATACCGTCAAAATCCTTTGATGCCTGGGCAGCGGAAATACTCTTTTTAACATGAAGGGGATTTACTACCTCAACATGCTCAACCCCGCAACCCCTTACTATTGATTCAATGGAAATCTGTTTGGTTTCAACGCCCATAGGGCTCGTGTCTACACCAGGATGAGGCTGATGTCCTGTCATGGCGGTTGTACCATTATCAAGGATTACCATGGTAAATTTATGGTTATTATGAACGGCATTTATCAATGGGGCGATGCCTGAATGAAAAAATGTAGAGTCCCCTATAAAAGATACAACCTTCTGGTCTGTCGCAGCAGCTATACCACATGCTGAACCTCCGGAGGCACCCATGCAGATAACAATATCGGCCATGGATAAAGGCGGTAGCACGCCCAATGTATAGCAGCCAATGTCAGAGGGGTAAATAGTATCCTCTCCATAAACCTTCTTTATGGCATAATACATGGCCCTGTGGGGACAACCTGGGCAGAGATTAGGGGGCCTTCCCGGAAGATCAGGGGTATCTTTAATATCTATTTCCTTTGGTGATGTGTCATGTGCTCCGAAATAAGATGCTATTGTTTTCCGTACAAGGCCTGGATTAAACTCGTATAGTCTTGTGAAAAGTTTTTCACCCTTTCCCTGTATAGATATGCCCAGTCCCTTAGATTGTGCAATCGACCTGATTTCATTTTCCATTACAGGTTCAAGCTCCTCAACTATAAGAACTTTTTCTACACTATCGAGAAATTTTAGAATCATATCCTCAGGCATGGGATATGAA
>JAYEMW010000013.1:0-28495 GCA_034718555.1 Thermodesulfobacteriota bacterium | reverse complement strand
GCAGAGTCTTTAGGCGTCAGGGGGCTTTGTTGCTTTGTAAGAACTAAAAATAAAAAGGTATTAATCGACCCCGGCATAGCGCTGGGGTTTTTAAGGTACAGGTTGCCTCCCCATCCAGTTCAGATTGCGGCATGTGAGAGAATACGGAAACAAATTGTAAAGGCATGGTCCGAGGCCACTGACATAGTATTCAGTCATTTTCATGGTGATCATGTTCCTCTAAAAAATGCCAACCCCTATCAGTTAAGTATTGATAAGGTAAAGGGATTAAACTCAGTCGTAAGGATATGGGCAAAATTATCACCTCTTTCCCCTATAGAAAAAACAAGGGTAGAGTCTATTTCTGATTCCTTAGGAATGGAACTGATATCTGCGGAAGGAAAAGAAAAAGGGGTATTATCTTTTTTCGGGCCAGTTCCCCATGGAGAAGGAAAAAATAACTTAGAGAAGGTTATAATTACAAGAGTAAAAGAAGACTCTGTCTTTGTTCATGCCTCCGATCTCCAGCTACTTAATAATGAGGCCGTTTCACAAGTGCTGTCATTGAAACCTGACATATTATTGGTAAGCGGGCCGCCTCTTTATTTATCTAAAATGTCTAATGAACTAATTGAGATAGCATGGAGAAACGCCATAAGGCTCTCAAGAAATGTTAAAACCCTTATTCTTGATCATCATTTAATGAGAGATAATAACGGCGTTTTATGGCTGGAAAAATTGTCGACAAAAACAAAAAATGCTGTTATATGCGGCGCTGATTTTATGGAAAAACCAAGATTGTTACTTGAGGCCCGGCGCAGGGATCTTTACAGGAATATACCTGTGCCTGAGGGGTGGCACGAGGCATATGGCAGAGGTGAGGTTGACACAGGACAATACTGGGATATGGCGAAAAAATTTTTCGTTCTGTGCGGTTAGCCATTAGTCCCGCCTGAAGCGGGATTAGCATTAAAAAGTGTGGAAATGAGAGATTTTAGAGGAGTTAATCAACAGGTCAATGTGTTAAAGGGGATGCTGAATCCCGCCCCAGGCGGGACTAATGGCTAAAAGCTAACCGCACAGGTCGAAATTTTTTGACCTGACTATTTGACCCGAATTAAAATAACCGTAACGCAGAAATAATGGGGGGATAAAGGTGACTGGGCCTAAGTTTATTCCGCTTACAGAATATCTTGAGTATTCTGAAGCAGAGATGCAGCGGAGGACGGTAGAGTTCTATGAAAATATTAAAAGACGGAGGTCGATTCGTCAATTTTCAAACAGACAAGTTTCTCGTGAGATTATAGAAAACTGTATTCGGGCTGCTGCATATGCGCCAAGTGGCGCAAATATGCAACCATGGTATTTTGTAGCGGCCGGAAAACCGGAGATAAAGAGGGAAATTAGAGAGGCCGCGGAAAAGGAGGAGATTAATTTTTATAAAAAACGAGCCCCGGAGAAATGGCTAAACGCCCTTAAACCTCTGGGCACTAACATTCATAAGCCCTTTTTAGAGACCGCACCATACCTGATTGTCATTTTTGCCCAGCGATACCATGTGCTAACTGACGGAAATATTGAAAAACATTACTATGTTAATGAATCTGTTGGCATTGCTACAGGTATACTTATTACAGCCATTCACAATGCCGGGCTTGTCTCTCTTACATATACGCCAAGCCCTATGGGTTTTTTAAACAAAATACTCGACAGACCATCAAGTGAGAAGGCCTTTTTGATACTCGTAGTTGGGTATCCTGATGAAAATGCTACAGTGCCGGAGATAAAAAAGAAATTTTTACAAGAGATATGTGAATTTGTTTAAACTTGGCACTAATATCAAAAGGTTAACAGTGATGATTAAAAAAAATTATATGGCAATATTCATTTTCTTTATTTTACTAAATTCTATTCCCTCTATTTTGCTTGCAGAAGATAAAGAAAAACAACATATGGCCCCTAATGTTGTTGTATCCGTGATTAATAGAGGAAAAATATTGCAAGAGAGAGAATTTATAGGGACTGTTTATTATGAGGAAGTATCGGATGTCTCAGTCGAATTAGGTGGAAAAGTTGAAATAATAAAATTTGATGAAGGGCGGCAGATAGATAAAGGGGCGGTATTGGTTAAACTTGATTCAGAGCTCCTTGAAAAGAGGATTCAGGCAAGAGTGGCATCATATGAACAGACCCTTATTGATCTTGAGAGGGAAAGAAAGAATTTGGAAAGAATGAGCAACCTTTACAGGAAAAAAATTATTGCAGAGAAGGATTATGATGATCAGACATTTTATGTGAACTCCCTTGAGAAGAAGTCAGCAGTCATTAAATCAGAGGTTGAAAGCCTTGAGATAGAATTAAAAAAAACAACCATAAAGTCGCCTTTTAACGGTGTGGTACTTAAGAGGCATATTGCAAGGGGAGAATGGGTTTCACCAGGGATGACCATTGCAACAATTGCACGGGATGATGTTATTAATATGATCGTCGATGTGCCGGCAGAAATCATCCGATATCTCAAAAACGGCATGGCAGTGCCGGTGAGGGTGGACGGAAATGTAACCAAGGGAATAATCAATGCTGTTATACCAAGAGGAGATGTTGCAACAAGAACATTTCCTGTAAAGATAAGACTTGATAACCCTGCCTTGCTAATGGAGGGAATGGAGGCGACGATAAGATTGCCTGAAGGTAACCAGATAGATGCTCTTTTAGTGCCGAGGGATTCTCTTTTAACTACGTCTGAACGGTCAGTTATTGTTGTAGTAATTGACTCAAAGGCAGTCATAGTACCTGTGGAAGTAGTTGGATATCAAGAGATGAGCGCAGGCATACATTCGGAGAAAATCTCAGAGGGTATGAAAGTGGTTGTAAAGGGTAATGAAAGACTCATAGACGGACAGCTTGTTACTATGATTGAGGAAGCGCATTAAATGGACCCTGTAAAATTTTCTATTAATGACCCTGTAAAGATAATAGTCGGTGTTCTCGTGATCCTGCTCTTTGGAATTATAGGGTTTTTGAAAATGCCATACCAGTTAAGCCCTGATTTAACAGTTCCCCAAATTACCGTTAGAACCGTCTGGACCGGTGCCACTCCATACGAAATTGAAAGGGAGATTATAGAAGAGCAGGAAAAGGTGCTTAAGGGCATCCCCGGTCTTATTGAGATGGAAAGCAGGTCATCAAACAATAGAGGGTCAGTAACACTAAAGTTCAGTATAGGGACGGATTTAGATGATGCCCTTCTCAGGGTTTCAAATAAATTAAATGAGGTGAGATCATATCCACAGAATGTGGAAAGGCCGGTAATTAATGCAACAGGGGCTGCTACATCTCCTGTCATCTGGATGATGCTGAAGACCGTAAAAGGCAATCCAAACTCCATATATACCTACAGAAGCTATTTTGAAAATGAGATAAAGCAATATCTTGAAAGGGTAGATGGCGTAGCCGACCTATTCATAGGCGGTGGAACGGAAAAACAGATGCATATCATTTTAAAACCTGAGAAACTGGCCGCTTATGGCCTGACAATTGGAGATATTGTAGGGGTTTTGAATGCAGAAAATGTAAATATATCAGCCGGGAATCTGAATGTAGGGCGGAGAGATTTCAGGGTCAGGCAAATAGGCGAGTTTAAATCCGTCAAGGATATTGAAAATACTGTTATCAGATCAACAGGGCAGAGAAGGATATTTCTTTCTGATTTAGCAACAGTAAGGTTCGGATACGAAAAACGCACGTCAGAGATAATCCATAATGGTACCAATGGAATAGGGATGGGTATTAAACCGGAATCAGGCGCCAACATTCTTGAGCTGACTGATAAGGTTGAAAAGATCGTCAAATGGTTAAACTCAGAGAAGTTGAAAGAAAAAAAGATTTACCTTCACTGGAGTCATGACCAGAGGCCGTATATTAGGGGGGCAATAAAGCTGGTGCAGACAAATATTATGATTGGCGGTGTATTGGCCATAATTGTCCTTCTCATTTTTTTAAGAAGTTTTTCCTCTACTGTCATTATCGCAACCTCTATTCCAGTCAGTATTATTGGAAGCTTTATTTTTTTAAGTTCATTTGGGAGAACACTAAACGTAGTGTCTCTTGCAGGCATTGCATTCGCTGTTGGAATGCTTATGGACAGCGCCATTGTAGTTCTTGAGAATATAGATCGCCACAGAAAGATGGGAAAGCCTCCATTCCAGTCTGCATATGATGGCACAAAGGAGGTGTGGGGGGCGATTCTTGCGTCGTCACTCACAACAGTGGCTGTATTTCTGCCGATTGTATTTGTGGAAGAGGAGGCCGGTCAATTATTCAGGGATATTGCAATAGCTGTAACCTGCTCTATAATGATAAGTCTTTTTGTGTCTGTGTCGGTAATTCCCATGTTTGCAAACCGATTATTTAGGTTAAGAAAAAACCATAATAAATTTAACGGTAATGGTCTTACAAGCATAGGATTTATTATGGTTGATAAGATAATAGGTATGGTTGAATTTGCCATAAAAAACTGGAAAACAAGGATCCTGACTATAACAACCTTGACAATACTTTCCGTATCCCTGGCCATTTTTCTCACGCCAAAAATGGAGTATCTTCCTCAGGGAAACAGGAATTTCTTGTTTAGCTTGATGATACCTCCTCCAGGCATTTCTTACAGTGAAAAAAAAGAGATAGGGGAAGCCATATTTAGATCGGCGGATCCTTATATGGGAAAGGATTACAATGGGCTGCCGGGAGTCAAAGAACTGTTTTATGTCGGTACGGACAGATTCATGTTTCTTGGCTCAATGAGTATGCATGAGCAAAGGGCCGGCGAACTCGTGCCGGTATTTTCCAGGATAATTAATGATATTCCAGGGGTATTCGGTGTTACCAGCCAGAGAGGTATTTTTCAGACAAGATTAGGGGGAGGAAGAACAATCGATGTGGATATTAGCGCAAATAATATAGACAAAATTATTCAGGTTGCAGGCTCTATGTTCCGGAAAATAATAAGTGAAATACCTAACGCCCAGATAAGGCCTGTGCCCACCTTAGAAGTGCTTTACCCTGAAGTCAGGATAATCCCTGAAAGAGACCGCCTCAGAGCAGTGGGAATGAGTTCAAGGGATTTGGGTGTTCAATTAGATGTTTTATTAGACGGTAGAAAGGTAGGTGACTTTAAACAGGAAGGAGAAAAGAAGATCGATCTTATCTTAAAGGCCTCGGATAAGGAATTTTTAACGCCGGAAAAACTTTACAGGGCTGTTGTTGCCACGCCAAAAGGAAGGATTGTGCCGATCTCATCTCTTTCTCAGTTACAAAGGACAACCGGTGTTTCCGAGATAAGACACCTCGAAAGGCAGAGAACGATTACATTGCAGGTAACACCTCCTAAAAAAATATCCCTTGAGGCATCAATGCATAAGATTCGTGATGAAATAATCCCCTTTTTTAAGGGCCAAGGCATGCTGAAGGGTGTAAATATAACATTAAGCGGTGAGGCTGATAAGCTGACTCAAACAAGAAATTCACTGCAATGGAATTTTATTCTGGCGGCAATTATTATATACCTTTTAATGTCCGGCTTGTTCGGTAATTTCATTTATCCATTGGTTGTATTATTCACCCTGCCCCTTGCAGCGGCAGGAGGATTCATCGGTCTTAAGCTTGTTAACCTGTTTATCCAGCCCCAATCACTTGATGTATTGACCATGCTTGGTTTTGTTATACTTATAGGAGTCGTTGTAAATAATGCAATACTGATTGTTTATCAGGCACTTAACAATGTAAGGCTTCATGGTATGAATTACCGTGAGGCCGTAATCGAATCAACAAGAACAAGACTTAGGCCTATATATATGAGTACATTTACAAGCATATTCGGCATGCTGCCGCTTGTGATGGCGCCTGGGCCGGGATCGGAGATTTACAGGGGGCTTGGCAGCGTAATTCTTGGCGGTCTTGCTCTGTCTTCTATCTTTGTCATATTTATAATACCATCGCTTTTGATGTTCTTTATAAAAATGGAAAAGGCCGGGCAAGTAAGTTAGGCGCTTACTTGGCCAATTTGAGAATTTTTCTCTCACAATTTATAATCGGTTGATAATTCTAAATAACACTTTGGAAAACTCGAAACTTGAAACTCGAAACTGGGAAAAGGCAACTTCAGGCTCTTCTGCTCTCGAGTTTCCAGTTTCAAGTTTCAAGTTTCAAATATTTTTGGTTTTATCTCCAGTACCCAGGTCTGTGAATTACCTCCCAGTAGCCGGATATCCAACGTCCACGCCTGTTATAATAGCCCTTATGCCAAACCCTCTCTGTGGCAGGTGCAACCCATATTCTTTCAGGCCTGTGATAACGGTGTGAGCGAACTGCTACTCTTCTTGCTCGAGGGCAATAATAGCGGTCATGGGCATAGCTTTGATTTGCGGCATGCACAAAGGCATCTATCAGAAATGCGGTGCCGAGAAAAATGGCGGCCCCTTCCAATGATCTGTGTCTTTTGGCCCATGCTGAAGGCACCAGTAATGTAATACATAATACCATGGCAAGCGCTATGAGAAAAATATTTTTCTTTTTCATTTTTACCTCCATCTTTGTTTTATAGTATTAGACGTTTTATATTTAAAAAAAGTTTACAATGAATTCAAAATTTAACTGGACTGTTGATTATTTTTAGTGAAATATAGTATCAAATATTACAAAAAAGGGTGAAACATGAAGAAATGGCCTTACATAATTTTTCTTTCCCTCTTTCTTTTGCTTTATCTTAATCCGGCTTTTGCAGGCAATGAAAAAGGTAACCGGAATAATATTGAGAAGAGCATTAAAGAAATACTGAATTCTATCAATGAGATCATAAAGAGTAGTATTGAGCTTGCTGAAAAAGAGTTTAAAAGACTCCAAAAAGAGCTGAAGAATAAGGGAGCTACTATAAAGGAGAAAACAGAAGACTCAATAGCCAAGGGGCTAAAGTCCGTATTAGATGAGCTAAAAAGCTTAGAAATGGCCCTTAAAAGAACCCTTGCTAATAAAAAGGACATGACCAGGGAAAAAATAAATCAGTATAGGAAAGATCTGGATGAAATAGAAAGAAATATAGGCAGATTTAGAGACAAGGTGAAAAATTTCGCTGATGGTGTAGGCAAGGAGGGTAAATTACTAAAGGACTCTACTGCTAAAAAGGTCCAGGATGTTCTTAAAGAGATAGAAAAAGCCCTTAAAAAAATGGAAGAAAGCATCAAAAGGCAGAGGCAAGTAGATAAGGCTGACTCTGCCTGATCTTTTTTATTAAATTTGTTTTAGAGATACAAATTGAGGGTATAAACCTTTCCTGTTTCTTTTTCTTCAAGCTGCAATCTGAGTGACTTGACTGATTCTGCCTCCCCTGGAAAAAATATAAACCCATAGCTCAGCCTATTTGGCGGAAGTGATTTATACTGAAGGTTTTTATCTTCAAAATCTTCCATAACCTTTCTGTTGGCATCCTCTGCCGAGGCATAACCTCCCAATCCGCCAAGCACTGCCCCGGAAGCTGCCCCTACAGCCGCTCCCTTGCCTGCCGTGGATAAAACATTCTCACCTGTAACAATACCAATGGCTGCGCCAATAATTGCGCCGGCAGCGCCGGAAATTACACCGGAGTATGCACCGTCTTTAAAAATCCGCTTTGTTTGGGCGTATTTTGTTACTCTTTCATAGGCAAACTTTTCAGATAAGACAGGCCATAGGTTCCCTAAGCTATCTTGAAGGAATGTCTGATCCGCCTTAATAGATAATCCGCTGTTTCCCTGATTGTCTACTACAATTCTGACCGGCAGCATTCCTGCCCCCCTGACGTCAAAGCCAAAGGCATTAGCGGCCTCATCCTTTTCAACAAATGCCCTTGCTCCGATAGTGGCGCCTGCCACATAAGCAGCATTCGGATATGCCGATGGATGCTTAAAGGGTAAAGGTTTGGCCTTATAAGATGTGGCGCAACCTATGCAAAAAATTATAAGTATTACAATTAGTGATAAGATGTAATTCTTTTTCATCATGTCTCCTCCATAGGGTTAATCTTGAAAAAATTCCCTTGCATTTTTAACATCTTGGCCTATCTGCCCGGAGAGCTCTTCAATGCCGGGAAAGGTTATTTCATCACGGAGGCGAAAAAGGAAATTTAGTCTGATATCATTACCTAAAATGTTTTTAGAAAAATCAAAGATATAGGTCTCAACAGACAACTGTTCATTATTAAACGTTGGATTATAGCCTATATTAGTTAATCCTTGATAAGTTTTTCCCTCAATATCTACTGTAACAACGTATACACCTTTTTTAGGAATTAGCTCATCTGAAAGCATTAGATTGGCCGTCGGATAACCTAAAAGAGACCCACCTCTGTTTCTACCCTTAACCACCTTCCCTCTAATCTGATAATTTCTTCCAAGCAGTCTTTTTGCCTCAGTTATATCGCCGTTTGCCACGAGATCACGGATTGATGTGCTGGAAACCAGTGTTGTTCCAACACAAACAGGTCCTATTTGATGGACGGCAAAATCAAAGTGTTTACCCATTTTTTTTAATAGATCGATATCACCCTCTCTATTACGACCAAAGACATAATCATATCCTACTACTATCTCTTTAGCGCCTAATCTGTCTAAAAGGATGTCCTTTACGAAATCTGTTGCAGAAACAGTTGAGAACTCCAAGGAAAAGTTTATTATGATAAATAAGCCAATACCCTGATTTAATATGAGTTCCCTTTTCTGTTCCAAAGGGGTTATGAGGGGGCGTGCTTTATCCGGCGCCATTATTTTTACAGGGTGTGGTTCAAAGGTAATAACCCCTGGTGTGCCCTCTATTTCATGGGCGCGGTTTATAACTTTTTTAAATATAGTCTGATGCCCCTGGTGTACACCATCGAAATTACCTATTGTAACTACAGGGTTTTTGATGTCATCGGGTAAATCATCAAGATTGCAAACTATGGACATAAGTACTTAACACTATTTTTGTAGAGTTAAACTGACTTTTAAGTTAATTTAAAGGGAATTTAACTGATATATGACCCTTAATCCCTCCAATGTAAGAAATTTTTCTATATGATCAATGTTTCTGGATTCAGATTTTATTAGTGTAGCCAGTCCACCTGTTGCAACAACAGTAAGGGTATGGCCTTTCTCACCCTTTATTTTATCCACTATACCATCCACAAGACCGGCATATCCATAAACTAACCCTGAGTTTATGCTGTTCATTGTTTCCTTGGCAATTACTGTTTTAGGCTTGGCAAATATTTCAACCCTTGGCAATTTGGAGGCCTTCTGGAAGAGGGCCTCAGCAGATATTATTATCCCAGGTGCGATTGCGCCCCCCTCATAAGCTCCGTCATTAGATATGTAATCAAAGGTTGTGGCTGTGCCGAAATCTACCACAATAAGCCCTGTTTTGTATTTTTGGTATGCAGCCACTGCATTGACAATTCTGTCAGCGCCTACCTCTTTTGGGTTATCATATTCAATAGGCATCCCTGTGTTCAAGCTGTGGTCCACGATCATTGGTTCTTTATTGAAATTAAGGATGCAGAACTCTTTAAATGAACTAAGAAGTGGCGGCACAACGCAAGAGATAATCACATCTTTGATGTCCTCAACCTTTAAATGTGATGGGGAAAATAGGTTGTTTATTAGTATGCTTAGTTCATCACTGGTCATATCCCTTTCTGTTCTGATACGCCAGTGATTAACAATTTGATCATTTTGAAAAATACCAAGTACAATATTTGTATTTCCTATATCAATGCAAAGAAGCATAATAGATAAACCTTTGTTGTAAGCGTTCACAGAACGCTGAAATTAAAAAATAGTCCCGCAGGGCGGGATTGGAAATTTGGCCTTCATGCTTTTGTACTGTTGATGAATGCATTCAATTTTGGGCCGAGTTTTTCAACTATTGCTTTGAATGGCTATCACGTATCAAAATCGTACCAGACCCTATCTGATAACTCTTCCGCCGGTTTGTAAACATCCAACTCGTAAACTCGTTTCATCCCTGCCTGTGCGTGTCCGCACCTGTCTGCGTGCATCGCACAGGCAGGCGCAGACAGGTCTCCCGAATTTCTATTTTCCAATTTCCCCGCCTGGCGGGATCTCCGACAAGTTTCAAGCCGTGAACGGCTACATTTAGTGCATTGTGTGCCCGGACTTTATAGCATCTATAATAGTTGCTGTTTCCTTTGCGGCCTTCACATTATGCACCCTGACAATGTTTGTGCCGTTCATTATGGCGGCTGCAATTGTGGCCATTGTGCCATTGTCCCTTGATTCCAATGAGGGGCCAAGAATGCTGCCTATAAATGATTTATTTGATGTGCCGATGAGAATTGGTTGTCCCAGGTCTGAAAATTTATGTAACTCTTTTATTATTTTAAGATTGTCTTTGAAAGATTTCCCAAAACCAATACCTGGATCAATAATTATATGATCTCTTTTTATCCCTGTTTTAACGGCAATCTCTAATCTGTGATGAAAGAATGATGTTATATCGCCAATAAGATCATCGTATACTGGATTAGACTGCATATTCTTTGGCGTACCCTTAATATGCATCAGGATGACAGGAACATCCGTCTCTGCTATCAATGGCCCCATTGCAGGGTCAAAAGTTAATGCACTTATATCATTAACAATCGTGGCGCCCGCATCTATTGCCTGTCTCGCTACCTCACTTTTATATGTGTCTATGCTTATTGGAGCTTTTGTTTTTCCTGAAAGATTTTCTAATACAGGTATTACCCTGTTGAGCTCTTCATCAAGGGAGACCGGGTCTGAAAAAGGCCTTGTTGATTCACCTCCTATATCGATTATATCCGCGCCTTGCCGAACTATCTCTAAGCCGTGTTCAACCGCACCATTCTTTTCAAGATACACGCCTCCATCAAAAAAGGAATCCGGTGTAACATTCAAGATACCCATAATCAGGGTTTTATGATTATGATTTTTGTTTTTATCCAAAAACTTTAAAAGGCCTGCAGTATCCATATGAAAAATTAATCTTCCTTTTTTGTTTTTTTCGTCCTTGTCTGCCTTTTTTTTGTCTTTTTTCCCATAATTTTGTCAATCTCCTGGCCGCTTAACGTTTCTTTTTCTAAAAGGGCTTTTGCTAAATTGTTAAGCGAGGTAAAATTATCTTTTAAAAGATTAACTGTTTTTTTGTAGTTTTCAGTAATTAGATTGTTGATTTCTTGATCGATTTTTCGTGCTGTCTCCTCACTGTAATCCTTGTGTTGAGTTATTTCGCGTCCCAAAAATATCTCTTCTTCCTTTTTCCCAAAACTTAAGGGACCAAGCTTTTCGCTCATACCATATTCGCAAATCATCTTTCTTGCAATATCAGTAGCCCTTTCTATATCATTGCTTGCGCCGGTTGTTTGTGTATTTAAGGCTATTTCCTCTGCGATTCTACCCCCCATAAGTATGCATATATTATCTAAGAGATAATCCTTTGTATAGGTATGTTTGTCATCTATGGGAAGTTGCTGGGTCAGGCCAAGTGCCCTTCCTCTGGGAATGATGGTTACCTTATGAATAGGGTCGGAATTAGGGAGAAGTTTTGCAACCAGTGCGTGGCCTGACTCATGATAGGCGGTAGTTTGCTTTTCTTCGTCGCTTATAATCATGCTTCTCCTTTCCGAGCCCATAAGCACCTTGTCTTTTGCATCTTCAAGGTCTTCCATTTCAATATTATCTTTATCCTTTCTTGCAGCAAGCAAGGCGGCCTCATTAACCATATTTTCAAGATCCGCCCCTGTAAAACCCGGCGTTCCTCTTCCAATCACGGAAAGATCAACGTCATCCGAGATCTTAGTTTTTTTAGTGTGCACCTTTAATATGCCTTCTCTCCCCCTGACATCAGGCACAGGTACTACTACCTGCCTGTCGAACCTTCCCGGTCTCAACAATGCAGGGTCAAGAACATCAGGCCTGTTTGTGGCGGAAATGAGTATGACCCCCTCATTTGATTCAAACCCATCCATTTCAACTAAGAGCTGGTTCAGCGTTTGCTCTCTTTCATCGTGGCCTCCTCCTAAGCCGGCCCCTCTGTGACGTCCTACAGCATCAATTTCATCCAAAAATATAATGCAAGGGGCATTCTTTTTCCCTTGCATAAAGAGATCCCTAACCCTGGAGGCGCCGACACCAACAAACATTTCTACAAAGTCAGAACCGCTTATACTGAGGAAAGGAACCCCTGCTTCTCCTGCTATTGCCCGAGCCAGCAGTGTTTTACCTGTCCCAGGCGCACCTATAAGAAGGACTCCCTTGGGTATCCTGCCGCCTAAGCGTGTAAATTTTTTAGGTTCCCGCAGAAATTCTATGATTTCATGAAGTTCCTCCTTTGCCTCGTCTATGCCTGCCACGTCATCAAAGGTAACCTTATCTTTTTGCTCTGTTACAAGCTTGGCCTTGCTTTTACCAAAAGACAAGGCCTTTCCTCCTCCCACCTGCATCTGCTTAATAAAAAAGATCCACACTCCTATTAAGAGAAGCATGGGGAACCATGACACGAGTATTGTCATATACCATGGGGATACTTCGTCGGGTTTAGCGGTAATTCCTATATTTTTTGTGCGTAAAATTTTGATTAACTCAATATCTTTTGGGGCAAATGTTTTAAATGGCTGGCTCTGGCTCGTTATGCCGTATATTCTGTCTCCCTGGATAGTAACCTGATTAATGTCACCGCGCTCAACCATATTAAGGAATTCGCTATAAGCTATCTGTCCGGTTTGTTTGGTTTCTTTTTTGAATATCTGAAATAATAAAACAAACATAAGGCTGATAACCAGCCATAAGGTCAAATTTTTTGAAAATGAGTTCAACTATTATTCCCTCCATTACGAAGATTAATTATTATGCAAGACTGTCAACCCTGAACGGTTACCGATAAATATAATAATATAACACACTTTATTCAATAGCGCATTTTAAAATTCTTTTTGTATGCTCCTTTATTTTGTATCTTTCGTCAATCCTGATACCTGGTATCCATATTATATCGTTATGGTTTTCAAGTATAATGGTTTTTTTTCTATCTTCAATAGGAATTTTGTTATCTATAAATATATTTTTTACTTTTTTAAAACCATTAAGGCCAAGCGGAATAAATTTGTCACCTTCCCTGAAATTTCTAATCTTAAGGGGCCATTGAAGGGTATCAAGGTCAAGGAATGCCAAAAATGGTGACGCAGCATACGGTGAGAAATCCTTTTTAGATATTTCCTTCAAGATTATGGTCTGGTCTGTTTCATGGATATAAAATTTACCAATATTCTTTAAGGAATAGGAAAAACTCTCTAAATAAGTATCATCGTCCAAATTAAATTTAAGTCTTTCGTATATCTTTTTCACGACGAGGCCTTCAGGAAGATTAATTTTTATTTGCGGCTTGCTGTTGTCTATAAGTCCTGCAATTCTCTTGATATGACCTAAATCTATTCTTCGTAGATTTCCATTTACTTCTTTTATAGCCTTTCTGATAATTCGATATTTAAGTGCAGGAGGGGCTATTTTAAGCAATGGCAGGGAAAGTTCCAAGGATTTTTCCCGTGAATCAAGTGACATAATCTTCATAGCTTCTTGGGCCTCTTTTTCCAGAAATTGATCTTCATGCCTAAACAAGCCGGCACTGTCACTTAAATGCTGAATAAGTCTTGGCTGATAGGATAGAAGTAGCGGGATTAATTCTAAACGTAATCTATTTCTGAGATATCGTTTATCGAAATTTGAACTATCAGTCATAAATGATGTGTGGTTTTGATTTAAATAAGCCCTGATTTCATCACCCCTTACAAACATAAGAGGCCTGATATAATGTTCATCTCTGATTGCAGGCATTCCAGATAAACCAGTTATTCCGGACCCTCTCAGAAAATGGGTGAGCACGGTTTCCGCCTGATCATTCATATTATGGCCAAGGGCAACCTTTTGACCATTGTGTTTATCTAACACCCTTTTTAAAAATTGATACCTTTCTTCCCTGGCCCTTTCTTCAATGGATGACCCATTGGTATTTATGGCCTTCTTCGGCCTGTCATATACGAATGTGACATTTAATTTTTTGGCAAGATCATATACAAACTTTGTTTCTTCTTTATCTTCTTCCGGTCTTAATCCATGATCAAAATGAGCAACTATTATAGTAAAATCTAATGATTTATGAAGCTGGTAGAGGATTTTCAAAAGGCAGACAGAATCCGCCCCCCCTGATACAGCAACAATAATCTTGTCTCCCTTGGTGATCATCTTGTGGTCAAGTATAGTGGATAAAACTTTTTTTTCAATTGGATGAAATTTCATAATTTAAATTGACCATTAATAGCAATTTTATTAAAATAGCATTATTTGTTATATGGACAAGACTTTAGAGCTTACATTTTTTTTATTATAACCTTTTTTCATGTCAAAATGAAGTAACTTCTAAATAAGGCAAGTTTTCCCATTTTATCCGCCAGTGTTTTGGCGGGTTGAAAAAAGGGGATTGAGGGCATAAGGGCTAACTTAGCTGTACTGTCATTCCGGCGAAAGCCGGAATCCAGAGCCTGCTCCGGACCCCGATACAGTGGAGCATCAGTGAACAAACAACCGGCGGTTTATATTTTGGCAAGCAAACGAAACGGCACCCTCTATATCGGAGTGACTTCAGATCTCATCAAGAGGATATGGGAGCACAAAAACAACATGGTGGAAGGTTTCACCAAACGTTACTGTGTTTCATTCACTGGTTTGGTATGAAGTACACGAGAGTATGGAATCCGCTATTGAGAGGGAGAAGCGATTGAAAGAATGGAAGCGAAAATGGAAACTGGAATTGATTGAAAGCAGTAATCCGAATTGGCAGGATTTGTTCAATACGATTGTATGACTGGATTCCGGCTTTCGCCGGAATGACTAACGAAAAATCCGGCTCTCTTAACTTAGCACTTATGGGGATTGAGGGGGAATTTTCCTAAAGCTGTCCGCATTTATTGAGAAGTTGCAAAATGAACACTAAATAAATCGACCGGCAACTTGAAATCTGAATTTAAGGGAAATTATTTTGAAAAAGAACAAGGTTTTAAAAGATATAAAAGAACAGCAACGTATTTTGGAAAGGGAAAGGCTTTCATCTTATGCCACCCTGAGTGTTCAGTCAAATAGAAGGCTCTACGAGCAGGAAGTGGAGGACGGACACAGGGAAAATTTTTCTATTGATTCAGACAGAATTCTGCATTCTTTAGCCTATTCCAGGTATATAGACAAAACGCAGGTATTTTATCTCATTAAGAATGATCATATTACCCATCGTGTCCTTCATGTCCAATTGGTCTCAAAGATTGGCCGAACTATAGGCCGTCTTCTGAATCTAAACGAGGATTTGATTGAGGCCATTGCCCTTGGGCATGATATAGGACACGCACCATTTGGGCATGATGGCGAGAGATTTTTATCGGATTTATCTAAAGATCATGGTCTGGGTAATTTTTTGCATAATGTACAGGGAGTTCGTTTTGTAGATGTAATAGAAAAAAAAGGCTGTGGCTGGAATCTGTCACTTCAGGTGTTGGATGGTATACTTTGTCATGATGGTGAGGTACATAATGAAAGACTGTATCCTGATAAAGATAAGGATTTCAATTTGCTTGATGAAGAGATAAGAAAGCTTAAAGAGAATCGAGATTTTTCCGTATGGCCTATGACATTAGAGGGATGTGCAGTTAGAATGGCGGATACTGTTAGCTACATAGGCAGAGACATAGAAGATGCCATAAGACTTGACTTGATTAAAAGAGATGAAATACCCGAGGCATGCCGCAGGACGCTTGGAGATACCAATGGTACTATAGTCTACACACTAGTTGAAGATCTTATATCTGAGAGCCTTGAAAAACCATATATCTCTTTTAGTCCTGAAGTTGCAGATGCCGTGAAAAGGCTTAAAGATTTTAATACGGAGTTTATATACAGAAACCCAAAGGCAAAAAATCAAACTCACAAATTGAAATTAATGTTTGAGTTGCTATTTGAAAAATATTACGAAGATATTATGTCCGGCAATGACGGTTCCGTTATCTTTAAAGAATTTTTAGATGGAATGTCCTCCCAATATGGGGAAAAAACACCTGCTGCAATGATTGTCCGTGACTTTATTGCAGGCATGACGGATGATTATTTTTTGCGGCAGTGCCGGGAGAATTTTATGCCGAGACTTCTATTAGGCCGTTATTAAAACCGGACGTCTTATGCGCTTTAAATATTTTTTTAAAAAAATTGTTGACAAATTGTTTAGAAAAATTAATAAAGGAAGAAATTTTATATTGCAGCTTAAACATAAAGTATGATAATGAAATATTAATATGGAAATAACACAAACATTTAAATTTTTTATTGATATATATTTTAAACTCTTTTTAGATATTAAAGCTATTATTAACAATATAATAAAAAAGCCTGTCATTTTTGACAGGCTTTTTTATTTAATAATGATGTGAGGTGTCATAATTTTAAAAAGCACAATTTGGAGGCTTAACTAATATGGATAATTCGTCTGATATGAGGGAAGGGGATGTCCTTCTAAAACTGGAAGATATTCTTATGGCCTTTGGGAAGGTTCAGGCCCTGAATGGCGTTAGCCTGGAGGTAAAAAAAGGGGAAATACATTCTATCATTGGACCAAATGGCGCTGGAAAGACAGTAATGATGAACTGTATAAACGGTCTTTACCACCCTCAACAGGGAAACATATATTATAAGGGGGAAAAAATTAATCACCTTTCTCCTCATAAAAGGGCTGAAATTGGTATTGGGAGGACATTTCAAAAGCTTGAGCTCTACGGTGGGATGTCCGTGCTTGATAACATAAGAATGGGCTCTCATGTGCATTTAAAATCCGGAATTGTAAGTGGCTCTATTTATGCAGGCAAGACAAAGAAGGAAGAGTTGGAAGACCGGAGATTTATTGAAGAAGAGATTATAGATCTCCTGGAGATTGAGGAAATTCGAGATCAGGCTGCCCATATGCTTCCCTATGGGCTCCAAAAGAGGGTGGAGCTTGGAAGGGCCCTGGCTTTAAGGCCCGAAGTAATTCTTCTTGATGAGCCAATGGCTGGGCTAAACCTGGAAGAAGTGGAGGATATGGCCAGATTTATTCTTGATATTAACGAGGAAGAACGCTGGAAAGTGACATGTATTTTAGTTGAGCATGATATGGGGGTGGTTATGGATATATCTCATAATGTCTTTGTCCTTGACTTTGGAAATATGGTTATAGATGGAATCCCTGAAAAGGTTAGCAAGGACCCCCAGGTTATTAAGGCATATTTAGGAGAGGAAGACCTTTACGCAACAAGGAGATAAAATGACCGAGGAAAATATAAAAATAACAGAAGACCTGACAATCCCCCAGTTATTTTTGCATCAATGTAAAAGATATGGAGACAAAAAGGTTGCCATGAGGGAGAAGGAATTTGGAATATGGCGACCTTTTACCTGGCAGGACTATCTTGAAAACGTAAAATACCTTTCCCTTGGAATGGTAAGTCTCGGGCTAAAAAGGGGAGACAAGGTTGCCATGATTGGCGATAACAGGCCGGAAGGCGTGTGGGCCGAGATGGCCGCCATGTGTGCCGGAGCCATCCCTGTCTGGCTTTTTCAGGACTGCATGATGGAAGAGGTTAAATATATTATAGATCATTCAGACAGCAGTTTTTTTGTAGGAGAGACCCAGGAAGAGGTGGACAAAGGGATTGGAATTATGCCAGATTGTCCGAAATTAGAGTATATAATCTGGGATGATCCAAAGGGAATGAGACGCTACAATCAGGATTTTCTCAAAAGCATAAAAGTTGTACAAGAGTTGGGAAGGGAACTCGATAAAAAAGAACCGGAGCTTTTTGAAAATCTGATAAAGGAGGGCAACGGAAATGATATTTGCCTGTTGTTTTACACATCCGGAACAACAGCACTCCCTAAGGGTGCTTTGTTGACGCATTATAACATGCTAAGCATGGGTGAGGATCTAATGAAAACAGACCCCTGCTATGATACGGATGACTTTGTTTCCTATCTTCCATTCGCATGGATAGGAGAGCAGATGATGTCGATTTCATGCGGTCTTCAAATTGGATATACCCTTAATTTCCCGGAGGAGCCTGAAACAGGACAGCATAATATAAGAGAGATCGGCCCCCATGTTATGTTTGCCGCTCCCAGGCTTTATGAGGGATTAACAAGGCAGGTCCAGGTCAAATATTTAGATTCCACATGGATAAAGAGAAAGATTTATGAGACAGCAACAAAAATAGGCTATTATGTGGCGGACCTGAAGTTTGAAAAGAAGCATATACCTTGGTACTGGAAGGTATTTAACTGGTTTGCATATATTACTATGCAAAAAAAAATGAAAGACCACCTCGGGATGTCGCGATTAAGGTACTGTTACACAGGCGGCGCTGCAATGGGGCCTGACCATTTCCGCTTTTTTCATGCGTTAGGTGTAAACCTCAAACAGATATACGGACAGACTGAGATAGCAGGGATATCGGTGGTGCACAGGGATGGAGATATAAAATTTGACACAGTGGGCACTCCATTGCCTGGAACGGAAATCAAGATAACAGAAGATGGTGAGATTCTTTCAAAGGGACCTTCAGTCTTTAAAGGATATTATAAAAACGATGAGGCAACAAAGAAGACACTGCAGGACGGCTGGCTTTACTCAGGCGACACTGGTTTTATAGATGACGATGGCCATTTAGTTGTATTTGACCGGTCAAAGGATGTTATGGTACTTAATGACGGCAAACCTTTTGCGCCTCAATATCTGGAAAGCAGGCTTAAGTTCAGCCCTCATGTTCAGGATGCATGGGTAATAGGTGATAAACTTCCCTATATAACAGCCGTCATGTGTATAGATTATTCGGTTGTCGGCAAGTGGGCCGATGAACATAAGATTAATTACACGAGCTATCCGGAACTATCCCAGGATCCAAAGATTTACAATCTAATCCAGGAGCAAATTGAAGAGGCCAATAAGAGCCTTCCTGAGCCGGCAAAAATAAAAAAATTTGTTAATCTCTTTAAGGCATTTGATGCGGACGATGATGAGCTAACGAGAACAAGCAAACTCAGAAGGGGTTTTATGGAGGAAAGGTACAAGGATATTGTAGGGAACCTTTATAAGGATACGGACACTGTTCACTTAGATATGACCATAACCTATGAGGACGGAAGGGAACAGCCTATAAAGACGGATTTGAAGATTCAGGAAATTGAGAGTAAGCAGTAGGCAGCAGGGAGTAAGCAGTAAGCAGTAAACAGTAAGCAGTAAACAGTAAGCAGTAAGCAGTAAAGGAGTATGCAGTATGCAGTAGGGAGTAAAGGGAAAGGGAAGTGTATGTGACAAAGAATCAATATCGAGGATATAGGGATTTAAAGGTTTACCAAATGGCTTATCAGATTGCTATAGGTATTCATCAGCTTACAAAAGCCTTTCCGAAAGAAGAAAAATACTCTCTAACAGATCAAATAAGACGATCTTCAAGAAGCGTACCTGCAAACTTGGCTGAGGCATGGAAAAAAAGACGCTACGAAAAGGCCTTTATTAGCAAACTAATCGACTGCGCTGGTGAGGCTGGTGAAACTGAAGTGTGGTTAGATTTTTCAAAGGATTTTGGATATATAAAAACTGATCAATATCAACAGCTTATGAAAAGGTGTGATGAAGTAAATAGAATGTTATATGGCATGATCGATAAAGCAGACAAGTTTTGCCGATAATTGTTTTTCTTACTGCATACTGCATACTGCATACTGTTTACTGCATACTGATTACTAAAAAAAGGGGGATACAGAATGGAATTATTTTTAATGACTCTAACTACCGGGATTATGGTTGGAGGTATATATGCGCTTGTTGCGCTTGGCTGGGTGCTGATCTATAAATGCTCCGGGGTACTGAACCTTGCCATGGGAGAGTTAACCCTTATAGGAGCCTATGTAACGCTTTCCTTTTATACAGCAGGTGTGCCATTTGTCTTGAGTATAATATGTACCCTTATAATAGGTATTATTCTTGGTATTCTTGTGGAAAGGATTTTTCTGGACAAATTGATTGGAGAACCGATTTTAGCCGTTATCATGGTCACAGTGGGCATTCAGTTTTTTTTAAAAGGAACAATCGAGTTTATCTGGGGCACGGACACAAGGGTGTTTACCCCTGCTATATTTTCTCTTAAACCCTTTACCATCGGGTTTTTAAAGATTTCAACCGTTTATTTCTGGTCATTTATTCTGGCAATTGTGCTTTTTCTTGCTTTTGTCGCCTTTTTTAAATATACGCGCTGGGGTCTCTCCATGCAGGCAACAGCGGACGATGAGACGGCAGCCCTGTCATTAGGGGTAAGCGCCAGATTTGTATATGCGGCAGCCTGGGCAATCGCCTTTATGTCGGCCGGTGTTGGAGGCGCTCTTTTAGGAAATATCAACGGGATTAACATATCTATCGGTTATTTAGGGTTGTTGGTTTTACCTGCCGTGGTCTTAGGCGGTCTGAATTCAATTCCCGGAGCAGTAGTAGGGGGAATTACTATTGGAATTTTACAAAATTTTGCCGGCACTTACTTAGACGGATTTTTCCCTGGCGGGGTTAAGGAGATCTTTCCATTTGCTTTTATGGCCATTTTCTTGCTGTTTATGCCTTATGGCTTCTGGGGCTGGGAAAAGATTGAAAGGATGTGAAAGGAGCAATTTAAAATTAGCAATTAACAATGTAAAATTAGCAATTTAAAAATGATATGGATTTATATAAAGGTGAGAAAAAGACCGGAGATGATATAGCAGAACGTTTACTTGATTTTTCCGTAAGAATTATAAAACTTGTTAATGCGCTACCGAAAACCATTGTAGGAAGACATATAGCAGGCCAGCTTATGAGGTCTGGAACATCTTGCGGCTCCAATTATGAAGAGTCTCGTGGAGCTGAATCAAGAGCAGATTTTATTCACAAATTAGGTATTGTGCTAAAGGAAATTAAAGAATCACGTTTTTGGTTGAGACTTATTTATCATGCTAAAATTATGAAGCCAGAA
Organism: Thermodesulfobacteriota bacterium; assembly: GCA_034718555.1. Classification (GTDB taxonomy): domain Bacteria; phylum Desulfobacterota; class DSM-4660; order Desulfatiglandales; family B25-G16; genus M55B121. Next base: position 7,413 of record JAYEMW010000013.1, on the reverse strand, counting down.
CAAATTGAATCGCTCATTGAAGAATGTGAGGAATTGGCTGCCATAATTGCAAAAAGTATTATTACTGCAAAGGCAAATAGATGATTTTCCATATGTTAATTTTTACTTGCTAATTGCTAATTTTACATTTTAACCTGAATTTAGGAGATTAATTTATGACAAGAGTTTGGCTTCCTTGTGGAGATTATCATCAGGACTATGCTGAGGATCAGGGCTGGTGGCAGACCAATATGGTAAAGGGGAAAATGATTTTTCTTTTGCTCATCGTATTTGTCATAATACCCTTATTTGCAAAATATGAGATCATTATCGATGAATACTGGCTGGGTGTAGCAAACATGATAGGATACACCGCCCTTGGCGCACTGGGTGTTCAGCTTCTTATAGGGTATGCCGGTCTGATAACATTAGGCCATGCCGCCTTTATTGCCGTGGGAGCCTATACAAGCACCCTTTTGGTCCTGAGGTTTCCATGGCCTCAGTTTGCAGTTGACTGGGGTATTGCCTACCCTATAAGTATAATTATAGCCGGCTTAGTTGCCGGCCTCTGGAGTGTGCTGTTTGGTCTCCCTTCAGCCAGGGTAAAGGGTTTTTATCTTATACTTACCACCATGGCAGCACAGTTTATTACCGTTGATTTTGTACTGACCCAGTATGTAAGCAAAATTGGTGGCCGTGGCCAGGCCTTTTCCCTCCCGCCCGGCACTATTAAGATTGGCCCATGGTTTATAGACACGGACATTAAGGTATATTTTTTAATGATAATTCTTCTGACACTTACAGTCATGGTTATGGCTAATTTGTTGAGAAGCAGGGTAGGAAGGGCCTGGATTGCAATCAGGGATAATGATATTGCAGCGGAGACGCTCGGTATTAATATTAAATGGTATAAGCTTTTAAATTTTTTTGTAGCAGGATTTATGGGGGGTATTGCAGGGGCATTCTGGGTAAGCAACTGTGCGGCCTTGAGCCCCGAGCATTTTCCATGGTTCTGGTCTCTCTGGCTGGTAGGTATAATATTAATCGGCGGAGGAGGGATTGACGGGGCCATTTTTGGGTCCATATTTATGGTGATGATAATGGAACTTTTGCAGATGGCAGCCATACCCCTTTCTGAATATTACCCAAAGATTCTTATTAATTTTGCATTTATCAAGGACGCCGCCTTTGGCCTTGCAATATGCGCATTTTTAATCTACGAGCCAAGGGGACTTTCTTATAGATGGTGGCAGATAAAGAATTATTTTAATCTTTGGCCGTTCTCTTATTAAGGGTGACGACTAAACTAAAAATAGAGGGGAGGTGAAATTAATAAGATAAAGGGATTAATAGTAATTATCGTTAATTGAAGCATGTTTGTTTTTTATAAAAAGGGGGAACACTATGAAAATGAAAAAGATATTGATATTTGTTGTTGCCTTTGCATTCTTGTTTGGAATGTCCTCTATGGCCCTTGCCAAAACAATAAGGGTAGGCGGGATTATGGATACAACGGGCGCCACCTCGGATGTGGGTAAAGACTATGCCATTGGAATGGCGGAGGCATTCCAATATATAAATGATGCAGGTGGCGTAAACGGAAAGAAGATAAAATATACCTGGTTTGATTATGGCTATCGTATTCCCGAGGCCCTGACCAAGTATAAACTCCTTAAAAGAATGAAGGTTGTCGCTATAATGGGATGGGGAACAGGTGATACCGAGGCTCTCTCTCCAACAGTGAACAGGGATAAAATGCCATATGTATCCGCCTCATATTCCGCCCACCTTACCAGACCCGTAGACTGGGTAGGCAAGGATGGAAAAAAACATCTCGGAACGGCCTATAACCTTTTCTTTTCCTCGGATTACTCTACCAATGCCAGGGCATGCCTTACTGCATGGTATGATAAAAAATGGCCCAAAAATACTGATTACGGAAAGAGAAAACCCAGGCTTGCATGTTCGTATATGTTTTCTTCTCCTTACTGCAGCGCCGCAATTAAGGCAATAAAGGATCATGCAAAAATGCTTGGCTTTGAGATAGGCAAGGACCAGGACGTTAGCCTCTTTGCCATTGATACTAAGAGCCAGATTATGGCAATGAAAAAGTTTAATCCGGATGTTGTATGGCACGGCAATACAACCATGTCCGTTTCTGCTACCATAAGAGATTGTTATGCCATGGGATTAAAGGCTGCCCATATAGTTAATAACTGGGGCTTTGATGAAAATCTTCCGCGTCTTGCAGGAGCTGCTATGAGCGCTAAAGATGGCTTGACTGTTCTGGGCGCTACACCGGTAAAATTCTTTGGGCAGGCATCCGACAACATGGATAAGGTTGTAAAGTATGCAAAGAAATATAACCCTGGAATACCGGCGGAGAAACGTCTGAACCACACACCCCAGGCATGGGCCGATGCATTAGTGCTTTGGGAGGCAATGAAACGCGCAGACAAGGCAGGCGACCTAACAGGGCCTGGTATTATGAAAAAGGGTTTTGAAACCATGAAAAACTTTCATATCGGCTTAGGCGCCGGTGATGTTACTTATACACCTACGGACCACAGGGCTGCGAGTGCTTGCCTGGTACAGGAATATAAGGACAAAAAATTTCAAACGGTGGAATTCGTTGACTTGAAGGCTCGGTGGCCAAAAAAATGGGCCTCTGAATGGCACGGATGGTAATCAATCAATTTTGGAATTTGTAATGCGGATTTCGAAATGCAAGACTTGAGAATTGGAGGGAGGGCCCTTGGAAGAAACAGATAAAATATTACGTATTAATAATATTGAGGTAAAATACCATGAGGTTATCCTCGTGCTCAAGGGAGTCTCCATAGAGATCCCAAGAGGTGGTATAGTTGCCCTTTTAGGCGCCAATGGTGCGGGAAAAAGCACGACGCTTAAATCTATCTCCGGCCTACTTAAGGTTGAGGTTGGAGAGGTCACTGATGGGGCTATCGAGTTTGAAGGCGTTAGAATTCATAAGAAGACTGCCGTGGAGATTGCAAAGATGGGCATAATCCAGGTAATTGAAGGTCGTCGCGTCTTTGAACACCTAACTGTTGAGGAAAACCTGAAGGTTGGGGCCCATTTAAGAAAGACAGGAACAGTTAAAGATGGATTAGAGCTGGTTTACCGTTATTTTCCCAGACTAAGGCAGAAAAGATCTGAAACTGCAGGATTTGTCAGTGGTGGAGAGCAACAGATGGCAGTAGTTGGAAGGGCTCTTATGACGGAGCCAAAGTTAGTGCTTTTAGACGAGCCGTCTATGGGGCTTGCCCCTATGCTTATACACGAGATATTTAATATCCTTACCAAGCTGAACAAGGAGGAGAACATCTCAATCCTTCTCGTTGAGCAGAATGTTAAGCTGGCATTGAATATTGCGCCTTATGCCTATGTAATGGAAAACGGTCGGATTGTAATGGACGATACGTCTGAGAAACTTAAGGAAAATGAAGATATTAAAGACTTTTACCTTGGGCTTTCCGATAAAGGCAAAAAAAAGAGCTTTGCCGATGTAAAGCATTATAAACGGCGGAAAAGATGGTTAACTTAGCCCTGAACTTTAAATAGGGAGGTTTATTATGTCAAAGAAGACTATTGTGCTGTTAACAGCGCTTATTTTTGGTATGGGAGTGATATTTGTCTCCTGTGCCGGTATGCAGGTAAAACCGACAGCGGCTAATTTTAAGGCACCAAAAATAGCGCTTGAAATGATAGAGATACCCCAGTATGACGGATACTGGTATTATGGCGGTAAGATAAAACCAACAAAGGGTAAGGCAGGGAATCATGGTGCGCCTTTGCCCATGGCAGTAACCTTTAATATCACCAATCCGAATCCATACCCAGTTCTGCTTGATGGGTATAAATTCTCTGTAGCATTTGAAGAATTTAATTTTGTTACAATCAATGGGTATGATACCCAGTGGATACCGGCAGGTAAGACAAACCAGCTAAGGGCGACAACTATGATAACAGTACGTTCCGGACTGCTAAGTCTTCTGGTAACCGGGGGATTCAAACTAAAGGCTAAAGGAACTAATGCCTGGGCTGCATTAGAAAAATGGTGGACAACTATACCGGATATGGCCTTCCCCATCACCATTGGTGAAGGGGCATTTACATTTGCGGCGGATGGAATGACTAAAATTATTCCATTTAAGGACACATACAAGCCCTGAGTATATTCGTTGCCTATTGCCTGCCTTATTCTTGTTTGGCGTTAAAACGGCAATAAGAAATGGATTTTTTAACCGGTTATTTTAGATTTTAAAACAGGCCGCTAACGTACAGACATTGGTGGCCTGTTTTTGTTAGCAATACCAGCAAAGTAATAAAGGGTCAAACCTGACCTCTGGAGGGAATTTTATGGGCCTGTACGATTTTACAATATATGATATAATAAAACGAAATGCCAGTTGCTTTAAAAAACGGACTGCATGGTTAGAGGTAGAAGATGGCCGGGAATTAACCTTCCGGCAGATCAAGGATATGGTTGATCAACTATCTAAGGGCCTACAGGACGCAGGGTTAAAGAAGGGAGACAGAATCGGCATAGTGGGGAAAAACAGCCTTGAATATTTTCTTCTTTATGGCGCGGCATCTGCCCTGGGTTTGATAGTGCTTCCCATAAACTGGAGACTTTCAGCAGATGAGGTAGAAAATAATCTAAAAGATGGGACGCCACGAATACTTTTTGCAGATGGAGAATTTCAAGAACTAATAGACGGAATAAAGGAAAAGCTGCGATTTGTAGAAAGATATTATAATTTAATTGGAAATGAAGGCTCCTTTGAGAACTTTAATCAGTTACTCGATAATGGCGGTGATTTCAGGGAGGAAGATGTAGCCTCAAGCGATGGGGCTGTGATAATTCACACTGCGGCAGTTGAAGGCAGGCCAAGAGGAGCCCTTGTAAGCCATATGAACTTAGTTTTAGCAACATCACAATTTGCCTATTTATTTAATATTTCAAGGAATGATGTTCACCTTAATATTCTTCCCCTCTTTCATGTCGGAGGGCTTTTTATTGCCATGACAGCGTTTCATGCGGGCGCCGTGAATATTAATGTGAGCAAGTTTGATGCGGAAGAGGGTGTAGAACTGATTCAGGATAAGAAAGTAACCATGTTTTTTGATTTTGCGCCTATACTGGCTTCAATTCTGGATAGCCAGGAAAAGAGCGGGAAAGATATCAGCTCTTTAAAGGTGGTGGCCGGCCTGGACAGCCCTGAAACCATAGAACGGTTTCAAAAGGTGACGGATGGGCGATTTTTTGTGGTTTACGGTCAGACAGAGACTTCTGCGCTGGTTACGATTTCTCCATATAATGATAGACCCGGATCTGCTGGAATACCTTTATCCCTTGCAGATGTGCGCCTCTTTGACGACTACGACAAGGAAGTAGAGGCAGGAATGGTGGGAGAAGTTGTGGTCAGAGGCCCTATGGTGTTTAATGGCTACTGGAATCTACAAAAAGAGACAGAGTACACATTGCGTGAAGGATGGCATCATACTGGAGACCAGGGAAAATTTGATGAAGACGGATTTCTCTTTTATGCGGGAAGAAAGGCAGAGAAAGAGCTCATCAAACCGGGAGGCGAAAATGTGTATCCGGCAGAGGTTGAAAAGGCTATACTCGAACATCCTCTAATAGAAAAAACAGTGGTTTTTGGTGTGCCTGACCCTAAATGGAAGGAAGGCATTAAGGCAGTATGCCGGCTAAAGGAAGGGGTTAGTCTCGAACCAAAGGAACTTATGGATTTTGTTGGAGAACGGATAGCGAGATTTAAAAGACCTCAGTATGTAGAATTTGTATCGGAATTGCCTGTCCTTGAGGATGGAACCATAGACAGGACAAAGGTTAAGGAGTTGTATACGCAAAAATAGTTAGGCGTTCACAGGTTCAGGGTTTTCCGCTGTAAGCGGGAAACCTTTGAACCGTGAACGGTTGCATATTTTTTTATCTTCTCCCTGGATATTCAGGGGACGTGGGGGGATAAGCGAGAATAGCACATAATAGCCCAATTGAGCTAAAGACGGTAATTATTGCAAAGGCTGGCATATATGTTCCCATAGCGTCATTAATAGCCCCGGCAAATATCGGGCCTATAGCCTCACCAACAGTAGCCAGTGGAAATATAAGACCCAGAATTTGTGCATAGTGTGTGCGTCCATAGTATGCCCCAATGAATGCAGGCAAGGCCACAACCAATGCTCCATAGCTAATACCAAAGAGCGTAGCGTAGATGTAAATTAAGAGCAAAGTCTTGGTGGTTAATAGGATTATAAGTGCTGTCACCTGAACAATAAAGCTGGCAATAGCTAAATGCCTCACTTCAAACCTAACCCCTAAAAAGCCAAACCCCAGCCTACCTAATATGCTCATTCCCGGAATAAGACCCAGGGCCATTGCCGCCACAATGGAGGTAAAACCTATATCCTTCAGATATGCCACTTGATGCGCAGTTACCGTGCTTATAGCCAAGAAGTTGGCAGCACATAGTGTTGCAATTAACCATGTAGTAGGTTTTCGTATTGCCTGCTGTGTTTTCCACTCCATGGAACTCTGGTATACACGTGAACGGTTATCCACCTTCTCTTCTGTCTGATTGTCATGTGGGTTAAGTATGCCATCGGGTAATTGCCCCATATCCTCCGGTTTGTTTCTCACCAGAATGAGCCCGCCAATCAGCACTGCGCAGGCGAGTTGTACCATAGCCAAGGCCAGCCACGCCATATGCAATCCGAAAGTGGAAATCAGCCATGTTGCCAGGAGTGGGAAGAGAAAACCGCCTAAGCCCCCTGCCGATATGACCAGCCCCATTCCGAGGGAGCGCTTTCTGATAAACCAGTTATTAACCACGGTAGTACATGCCAAATACAGCCCAAAGGCGCTTCCCAATCCCACTAAAATGCCGTAAAAGAGATAAAGCTGCCACACCTCTGTAGCAATGGACATTCCGGCTAATCCCACGGCCACAACTAAATTGCCAAAAACTATGTTAGCACGGGCTCCAAACCTGGTTATAGATGCTCCTACCAGCGGACTGGGCAATCCAAATCCCAGCAAAGCTACGGAGAGCGCGCCACCCGCGAGGGCCCTGCTCCAGCCATACTCGTTGCACATTGCTGGAAGGAACACACCATATGAGTAAAAAAAAGTACCGCTGGTGGTAAAATACACTAACATCGCTCCTGCCAGCGCTATCCACCCGTAAAAGTTACTCCCTGTTTTTATAACATTACTGTTTACAATCATATTCATGCTGCCTTTCCACTGCGTTGTTCTATTTTTTTTTAAAGTAAAAACAGATAATCATAACCCCTATCTTGCTACCAGAACTCGATGGTTTCAGCTTAATTTCGAATCTTTCCTACCTGTGCGGTAAGGTTTTAGCCATTAGTCCCGCCTGGGGCGGG
>JAYEMW010000012.1:0-6157 GCA_034718555.1 Thermodesulfobacteriota bacterium | reverse complement strand
CGTTTTGCCTTAGGATTAGAGACACCCACACAGGATGACACACACCATGGGGATGTCGCACCTCTGGATGCCCAGGGTCAACCCAGCCCTGATGGGATGATTAATGTAGGTGATGCACTGGTGATATTGAGGAAGGCGTTAGGGCTTATTTCTTTCTAAAACCATTAGTGTGATTGTAATTTCAAAGAGGCAGGGTCAAAAGGCCCTGCTTTTTTTATTTTCAATATTTTTTATAAGCTAACGCTGAAATCGGTTGCTAATTGAACTAAACTAAACAATTTCCTAATCGCTCACCCTCACTTCAATCCCGCCTTTCTCAGGCCATTGAGGATGAGCTCCCTATCCGCTTCACTTTTCATTGGAAGCCTCTTTCCAAAATGGTCTACAGAGAAATTTGGCCGAAACTTGAGCAATTTCCCGGCCTGAGAACGGGCATCTTCTTCCCGTCCACACGCCCCTAAGACTGCGGTTAGCACGGCATGGTTCATAATGATTTTAGGCTCTAAATGGACGGCTTTCAAACACCGTTCGATTGCTTCTTCGCACTGGCCCGTCAAAAGATAGGCTATGCCCATGCCATAGATCCATTTGGTAGGGGGAAATGGATTCAAACGAAGCGCCTTCTCATAGGCCTGAATGGCCTCTTCTGATCTTCCAACACATCGAAGGACACTCCCTAAATACCCATAAGAAGAAGCTGAATTGGGGCTGAGGGCAACCCCTTTCTCTGCCTCGGCAACGGCTTTTTCATATTGCCTGGCATAGACGAGGACAAATCCAAGGAAGGCGTGGGCATCGCCATATGAAGCATCCAGCGAAATGGCCTTCTTGAGAAACCCAATGGCCTCGCCTATAGATTTCTTTGGTGAATCTGTGGTCTTAAGCCATATATCCATAAAGTGGGTTGATGCCAGAAACCGGTATGCTGCGGGATAATTGGGGTCTAAGGCAATGGCTTCCTTGAGTTTTTCCCGGGCCAGGGCGTTGCTTTCCTTGTTGAAGCGAGTAATCTGGTTACGAGCTTCCGAACACTTCAAATAGGCCTCCGGATTTTTCGTGCCCCTTGCGGTGAACCGTGCTGTATGTCCTTCGGTCAGCTTCACCTGGAGAGCTGTCATGATCTTCATGGTAATCTCATCTTGAAGCGCAAAGATGTCTTTTAGGTCTCTGTCATATCGCTCAGACCACACGTGATTGCCGGTTTTGGCATCAATGAGCTGGGCCATGATCCGAACCCGGCCTGCCGCCTTTCGGACACTCCCTTCAAGCACGTATCTGACCCCAAGCTCTTTGCCCACCTGCTTGGCCTTCACGGGTTTTCCCTTGTAAACAAATGTTGAGTTCCGGGCAATGACAAAGAGCTCTGGAATCTTGGAGATACCCATAATGATCTCTTCGGTGATGCCATCGCTGAAATATTCCTGCTTTGGGTCATCACTCATATTAACAAAGGGCAAAACAGCAATGGAAGGTTTATCAGGCAATTGAAAGGTCTGGCCTTTCTCTGTAGTCTCCTCTGCGGGAGGTGATGTCACAGGCTGAAGATAAAACATCCAGATGGCTGCTGCTGCAACTACCACAATCAGGACCGCAATCGACACAAGAGTCGCCCACTTCCAGGGTTTTGGTTTTTTGGTTTCTTCTATTCTCACCTTTGGGGCCTCATCTCCAGGCTCCATCCGAACCCTATATATACGCACAGGGTGTTTGATGTTCTTGACAGTATGCTCTCCCAGATACTCTTCCCACAGGGCTAACTTGTCTTTGATATGTTCATAAACAGTCCCAGATATGCAGATGCCTCCCGGCTCGGCAAGACCCTCTACCCGGGCAGCTATGTTTATCCCATCACCATAAATCCTCTCACCCTCTTCAATCACATCTCCAAGGTTGATCCCAATACGAAATTCCATTTTGCGGCCTTCAGGTAATTGAGCGTTTCTGGCCTTGAGTTCCTCTTGGATCTCTACAGCACATCTGACTGCATCTAAGACACTGGGAAACTCAGCCAGGAGGTTATCTCCAGGGGAGTCTACGACACGGCCCTGGTGTTTTTGAATAAGTGTGCTCATTATTTCCCGGTGAGATGTTAATGTGCGGACAGTGGCTTCCTCATCCTCACCCATAAGGCGGCTGTAGCCTTTGACATCCGCGCTTAGGATAGCTGTGAGCTTTCGTTTAAAGCCCTCTCTAATCATGGGATCACCCCCTTAATACATAAAGGTAGAAAAATCAAAACCGCGGCATCTTCTCACGCTAAGTTCGCAAAGGAAAAGATGATAAAAAATGTTTAAAAAATCTTTGCGTCTTGCGAGAGGGTTTTTTCCGGTTGATTTGGGTTAGGTTACTGTGTTTATTATGGATTGTTCCATAAGAAGTGTTTTTAATTTAGTTAATGTGTGGTGTTATTGTCAAGTGAAATCTTGTTTTAGCTTAGGCCTTTGAAATTTTATCAATTCATGGAATTCCAGTTAACTATTGCCTGAGCGAAAACCACGTTTTTATCATTTCGACCGAAGGGAGAAATCTTAAAATCGAATCTGTAAAAATCTAAGAATATATAGTTTATCTGCTTTGCAATTGGGAAATTTGACAATTACCTACTTTTTTAGTAAAAATGATTCACAGTAAATAATAGAATGTAGCATTTCATTACCCATAAAATTCTTAGCTGAGGGAAGGGATATGTGCATAAGATTTTGAAGGGTCCCTTATCAGTATAACCAGCGATGTCCTGATGAGAGCTTTTTTTAAAAGAAATGGGAGTATATTATGACAGTTAGAAAACCAACCTACGAAGACTTGGAGCAAAGGGTGAAGGGTTTAAAGCAGGAAGTCCTTGTCCACAGGCAGGCGGAGGAGCTATATCGCGCACAGGTTGAGAAGTCACTCCAGGGATTAATCATTGTCCAGGATCTTTCATTCGTCTTTGCAAACAAAGCTTTCGCCGAGTTATCAGGATACACAGTGGAGGAGTTACTGTCCCTTTCACCCAAAAAAGTGAGGGCAATGGTTCATCCTGAAGATCAAGCGCTTGTATGGGGGCTATTAATTGATTGCCTGGCAGGAAAGGAAGTTCCATCTCGCTGCGAGTATCGTGGAATTCAAAAGGACGGGACAGTGCGATGGCTTGAGATTATCGCCGGCCGCATTGAGTATCATGGAGGTCCCGCTATACAGGGAGCCCTAATAGATATAACTGGTAGAAAGCGTGCGGAAGATAAATTAAAATTAGAAAAAACGCATCTCGAGTCATTGATCCGTTACAGCTCATTAGCCATTGTAGCCCTTGATGATAAACATAATATTATCTCATGCAACCGATACTTTGAAAACCTTTTTCAGTTTGAAGAATCTGAGATCATAGGCAAAAGCCTTGACCAAGTCATTGCAAAACAACAGTACATAACAGATGCCGTATCGTATACAAAAAAGACTCTTGGAGGAGAGGCAATCAGTGGATCTGGAAAACGATACAGAAAGGATGGAACATCCATAGACGTTGAATTTTTTGGAGTACCAGTGGTCATCGAAGGGAAAGTGGTAGGAGCTTATGGGATTTATATGGACATTTCTGAACGAAAGCAGATAGAGGAGGCTCTACGCCAAAGCGAAGAAAAATACCGAACCCTGGTAGAAGAAAGCTTTGATGGCGTCTTCGTTCAAAAAGGGTCTAAGATCATATTTGCCAACCATCGTTTGAACGAGATGCTTGGTTATGAGGAAGGTGAATTATTAGGCTTAGAACACTGGCTTGTCTATAACCCTGACTACCAGACTGTCACCAAAGATAGGGCACAGGCCCGTATGCGGGGGGAGATGGTTACACCCCATTATGAGGTCAAGTTGCAACGCAAAGACGGATCATGGTTTTATGGTGAGGTAAATACCAGGGTTATCAACCTTGAAAGAGAACCTGGCATACAAGTCTGGGTTCGAGATATCAATGAACGTAAGCAGATGGAGGAAAAGAACCGGCATCAACTGGCTCAGCTCAGGCTGATCTATGAAATAGGTCAATATTTAAGCGGCGAGCTGCAACTTGAGGCACTTATGTCTAAAATAGTGACCACTGTGCAAGATGCATTTAATTACTATAGCGTGATGCTATTCCTGGTTGATAAGAAGACCAAACGCCTTACGATGCAGTCCATAACAGGTGGCTATGCTGATATCTTCCAAAAAGATTTCCGGCTTGAAAAAGGGGAAGGTATGATAGGGCATGCAGCAGCCACTGGAGAAACCCAGGTAAGCGGTGATGTCAGTAAGCATCCGCATTACATTCGCAAAGCAGAGGAGACAACAACCTCCGAACTCTCAGTGCCTATCAAAAAAGGGAAGGATGTCATTGCTGTATTAGATATACAGAGTAATCAATTCGATGCCTTTGATGAGACAGATGTGCAGGTAATGGAGACACTAACCGATCAGGTTGCCGTGGCAATCGAGAATGCACGGTTATACGAGGACGTTCAACAAGAACTGACCGAGCGCAAACAGGCCGAGGAAGCGCTGCGGGAGAGCGATGAGCGCTATCATGAACTAATTAACAGTATTACAGACTTCATCTATTCCCACAACCTTGAGGGCCGATTCACCACGGTAAACCGAGCTGCGACTAAAACCTTTGGTTACGTTCCTGAAGACCTTATAGGCCATCCCATTACTGATTTTATGCTTCCTGAACACCGGCAATCATTTAAAAAGGAATACCTGGCGCAAATCAAAGAAAAGGGCTTTATTAATGGAGTAAATATCTATGTAGCTAAGGATGGGTCAAAGCACTATATAGAATATCAAAATGTGTTGGTTAAACAAAGGGGAATGGAACCATTCGTAAGTGGTTCAGGGCGTGATATTACTGAGAAAATCCTATCTGATCTTAAGGTCCGCAGGTTGCAGGATCAACTCCAACGAGCCCAAAAGATGGAGGCCATCGGAACCCTTGCAGGTGGTGTAGCCCATGACCTTAATAACGTATTATCCGGTATTGTAAGTTATCCTGACTTGTTATTAATGGACCTTCCTGAAGATAGCCCACTGAGAAAACCTATTTTAACCATTCAAAGCTCAGGACAAAAAGCCGCTGCTATTGTGCAGGATTTGTTAACACTGGCACGAAGAGGGGTTGTGGCCACGGAAGTTACGAACCTGAATCAAATTATAGATAGTTATCTTAAATCTCCAGAGCATGAAAAGCTCAGAGAGTTTCATCCTGGTCTTAAGATCAAACATGACCCTGAGATCCACTTACTCAACATTATGGGTTCACCAGTACACCTTTCAAAGACTGTTATGAACCTAATTACTAATGCAGCAGAGGCAATGCCTGAAGGCGGAACTATCTTCATATCAACACACAGTAAATATATTGATAAACCAATAAGAGGTTATGATGATGTAAAAGAAGGGGATTATGTTATCCTTACCGTATCAGATACCGGCATAGGTATCTCATCACAGGATTTAGAGAGAATATTTGAGCCCTTTTATACAAAAAAGGTGATGGGAAGAAGTGGAACCGGACTCGGTATGGCCGTGGTGTGGGGAACAGTAAAAGACCATAAAGGATATATTGATGTCCAAAGCACTCCAGGAAAGGGAACCACCTTCACTCTTTACCTTCCAGTAACGAGAAAAGAGATAATGGGAAAAGAAGAAGCCCTTCCAATGAAAGAATACATGGGAAAGGGAGAGTCCATTCTAATTGTGGATGATGTGGAAGAGCAGCGTGAAATCGCATCTCGGATACTAATAAAATTAGGCTATTCAGTAGCATCAGTGTCAAGTGGTGAAGAAGCGGTTGAATACATGAAGGACAATTCAGCGGATCTACTCGTTCTGGATATGATAATGGACCCTGGAATTGATGGTCTTGAAACTTACAAAAACATACTTGAGTTACATCCAAATCAAAAAGCAATCATTGCCAGTGGATTTTCTGAGACAGAGCGTGTCAAGGAGGCCCAAAGGCTGGGTGCAGGCGAATACATAAAGAAGCCCTATACTTTGGAGAAAATAGGTATTGCTGTTAAGGAAGAATTGGGGGAGTAGTAATGTTATCGGCGCCCCCACTCCCCTCGATCAGGCAAGGTGAGATGCAAAAATGAAAAAAATAATTATAAAAGACGCGATATTTGACTTATTTCCTGATTTC
>JAYEMW010000011.1:0-28531 GCA_034718555.1 Thermodesulfobacteriota bacterium | reverse complement strand
ATAGAGTAAGACCCGATATCAATTCCAATTAATTGATTTTTTTTTGGTATTGGCATTATAAATTTACTTTGATAAAGGTTTATTTATCATCAAAAAATATCTTATCTTTATCGCTAAGTTTATAGCCAAGGGCTATAATAATTTTCCGCTTTGTTTCCATTCTACAGTCTTTACCCTTCTCAATTCTGTCTATGGTTAGCGGAGATACACCGGCTTTTCTGGCAAGTTCCGCCTTGCTCAACAACATCTTCTCCCTTATGCTCTTGACTTTATTTGATCCCACTGTTCGACCCTCCGGTTTTTTAATCTATATTCTATGCAATAAATTTCTATATTAATATCTATATAAGCTAATTTGTCAAGTTATTTTTATTAAATTATGTTAAATTACCACAAGTTATATTTATATAGTGGTAATTTATATTATCAACACAACATATAGTAATGGATATCCTAAAAAAACTTTTTGAAGTTAGCTTAAAATTTCCCCTAAGAGTTACTTTTTACCAAGTTTGCTAAATATTACTTTACAAAAAAGCAGTTCCTGCATTAAATTAATAATTATAAAAAGAGTAATGGTTCAAAGGTTCAGAGTTCAAGGTTCAGGGTTAGGGGAAAAACTGAAATTGAATCCCAAAAAGGCTCGTAAAAAATGCGAGTTTTGCCACATCATTGCCAAGTACCATGTTCCAGGTTTGTGGGTATGTGTAAGTAATCGGGTTTTACGTACACAACGCTTACAAAATGGCTTAAGGTGATAAGAATACAACTTTTGAACCCCTGAACCTTTGAACCGTGAACGGTTACTAAAAAGATAAGGAGTTATTTTTGGATAAGGAAATAAAGAAAAGACAATACAAAAAAGGAAAGACAAAAAAAAGTGTTTTCAGGGAATATTTAGAGGCCGCTATAATAGCGATTGTTTTAGCCCTTTTTATCAGAACTTTTGTTATTCAGGCCTTTAAAATTCCATCAGGATCAATGAAACCAACGCTTCTTGTAGGAGATCATCTGCTGGTAAATAAATTCATTTATGGGATAAAAATACCATTTATAAACAAAACTTTTATACCAATAAGTGAGCCGGAAAGGGGCGATATTGTTGTATTCATTTATCCGGTTGATAAAAAAAAGGACTTTATTAAGAGAGTGATAGGGCTTCCAGGGGATCGCATCAAAATTATAAACAGGAAAATCTTTATAAATGGGAAAATATTAAGCGATCCGTATGGAGCCTATGATAATAATTTGCAGAGAAATGAAAATTTTGGGCCTATCTCAGTTCCTGAAGACAGACTTTTTGTTATGGGCGATAACAGAGATCACAGTTACGATAGCAGGTACTGGGGGTTTGTCCCTATGGAATTTGTTAAGGGTAAGGCCTTAATAATTTACTGGTCCTGGCCTCACTGGAAGAGATTTGCTCATATAATCAGATAATATAAGTATATGACAGAAGAACAGCTTAAATGGTATGCTATTCACTCCCGCAGCCGTCATGAGGATGTAGTTTTTAACGGGCTTAGTAAGAAGTCTATTGAAGCGTTTCTTCCCAAGGCACAGGTTATGAGTCGCAGAAAAGACCGGAGGAAAAGGATTTTTGTTCCGCTCTTACCAGGATATGTCTTTGTCCATTCGGATCTAAACCCCGAACATTACCTTGATATCTTAAAAACCCATGGAGTTGTTAGGATAATCGGTACTAAAGGTATGCCTGTTTCCATAAAAGATAGTGAAATTTTATCACTTCAGATACTAAATGGTACGGACAGGACCGTCAGAAACCAGGAGTACATCAAAGAGGGTGACAGGGTTCTTATTATGGACGGACCGCTTAAGGGCTTAACCGGATTTTACCTGAGACATAAGGGAAAATCAGACAAGATTGTTATTTCCGTAGAATTACTCAAAAGATCATTGGTGGTTGAAATTGAAGACTGGAGAGTTGAAAAAGTTGATTAAATAGGAAACCATTATTCATGGGGATAAAAATGATCGAACGTTACACACTCTCAAGGATGGGGAAAATATGGGAGCCCCAAAATAAATTTGATAAATGGCTTAATATTGAGATACTGGTATGCGAGGCAATGGCAAAAGAGGGAATGATACCGGTAAAATCACTGGAAAATATTAAAAAAAAGGCACAATTTTCTATTGAAAGAATAAAAGAAATCGAGGAAGAGGTAAAGCATGATGTTATCGCCTTTTTAACGAATGTAGAGGAATATGTCGGCCCGGATGCCCGTTTCATACATATGGGTCTGACATCCTCGGATATCCTGGACACAACGCTGGCCCTTCAGCTTAAAGAGGCAATGGCATTGATTATAGAAGACATTCGTAATTTTCTCGTTGTCCTTAAAGAAAGGGCCTTTGAACATAAAGATACCGTTATGATTGGCCGCTCTCACGGCATTCATGCCGAACCAATTACATTTGGCCTAAAACTGGCGGTATGGCACAGTGAGATGAGGAGAAACCTGAAGAGACTTGAACAGGCATTAGACGTAATAAGTTATGGTAAAGTATCAGGCGCTGTAGGAACCTTCGCTAACATCCCTCCAGGTATTGAAAAATATGTATGTACTAAATTAGGTCTAAAACCGGCGGAAGCATCTACTCAGATTATTCAACGAGACAGGCATGCCCAATATTTTACTGCATTAGCAATTCTTGCAGGATCTATTGAAAAAATGTCTGTAGAGATAAGACATCTTCAAAGAACAGAGGTTGGGGAAGCTGAAGAGGCCTTTACCCAAGGACAAAAGGGATCCTCTGCTATGCCCCACAAGAAAAATCCTATTGGATCTGAAAACCTGTCAGGACTTGCCCGGCTTATCAGGTCTTATAGCATGGCAGCCCTTGAAAATATGCCCCTCTGGCACGAAAGGGATATCAGTCATTCATCAGTAGAGAGGGTTATTGGTCCGGATAGCACAATTCTTATAGACTATATGTTGAACCGGTTGACAAGTATGATAAAAAACATGATAGTATATAAAGATGCAATGGTTAAAAACCTTGAAAAATCAAAGGGCTTAATATTCTCCCAACAAATTTTGCTTGCCTTAGTGTCTAAGGGCTGCTCCCGCCAGCATGCCTATTCACTTACACAAAAAGTTTCTTTGCAGGCATGGAAGGATAAGGAAGACTTTAAGGGCCTGATATTAAATGACCTTAAAATTAACGAGTATCTCGGTAAGGAAGAAATAGAGCGACTATTCTCCCTTAGCTATCACCTAAAGTACGTGGAGGAAATCTTTGAAAGGGTATTCAAACAATAGGCTGGCTATTTTCAAGTACCTAACTCTAACATTTATTCCTTTACTTTTTCTTCTATATTCATGTTCTTCCATAAAAAATGTATACACTGTGCTTTCAGATGCACAATACATATCTCCTGATTACAGAGCTGCTCTCGAAAAATGGACAAGAAAAGGGTCGATGTATAAGGGACTGAAGACAGAGTTGCTTGTTGCATCCACTTACAAAACAGAGGAATTCAGGAAGTCCTATACAGAAGAATATTGTAAAATTTATTCATTAACCCCGCGCCAAAGTAAAAAGATGATGAATGATCAGATGCAGGCGGCTAATGATTATGATGATTTTCTGATGTCAATACATGCAGAAGAAAAACAATGGGATAATTTTTCTGAGAAAAATTCCCTATGGAATGTTTTTTTGTTACGAGATGGATATTTCAAGGAAAAACCATTGGAGGTTAGAAAGGTAAAAGAAAAAAGAATCCTCTATGCATCTTTTTATCCATTTATATCTCCATGGTCGAGTATATATGTTTTCAGGTTCAAAAAGACAGATAAATTAAACGCTTCTAAATCATTAGAGTTTGTTCTTACAGGTGTACCGGGATCAATCAGATTAAAATGGGATCATTGAGATTTGATGGTTTTTTAAGCTACAGGTAGTTTATTATGCTCAAATTCATGACAATGGCAGAGGAAGACAAGGCGGATTGATATGCCAATTCTTTAATTTTAAGATTAACAACTGCCTCATTAATATCCGCATCCTCAAGGAGTGACCTCTTGTTATCATAAGCAAGGTCCAGGTCTTTAATAATTTTTTCCTTTATATTGAACTGGGCTATTTTTACTGTAGCATCAGAGATAACAGTGCGGACCGTCTTAAGATGACTTTCAATTTTTTCAATAGACATTTCAATCTCATCTGTGTCACTATTCAGGATATGTGACTTAACGTCAATTAATGTTTTAAAAATATTGTCGTCATCCCAGCTTTCTCCAAAGATTTCCTCACCGTTTCTTCCTACTGCAACATCAGTATCAATGCCTACCTTGATAGAAAAAGGGCTATCATTTCCATTATAATTCACCAAATCAGGGTCGCTTTCATCAAAGGAAAAAGGTTTTGTGTCTGTTTTTGTTCCTGCAAAGATATAGCTATTCCCTACCTTAGCATTAGCAATAGACAGTATTTGCTTTAAGTACTCGTCAACAGCGTCTGCTGCCTTTTCACGGGCAAGTTCGGTTTTATCTCCATCTTTGATGTCTACACACACGGCTTTTGCATGATAAAGAAATTCATCGATCTGGCTTAGAGATGATTCGCCAACGGTTATCCATAGCTTTCCTGCTGTTATGTTTCTCTGCAGTTGATCAATGTTAGCCATGGATGACCTGACATCTAATACTAACATGAGGGCCATTGGATCATCCGAGGCCCTGTTTATTTTTTTACCTGTGCTGACTACCTCATTGGCCTTTATCATATCTGTTGATGCCCTGCTAAGATTCGTTATGATATTGTCGTATAAGGTCTTTGTCGATATTTTCATGTATTATTCCCTATTTTACCGCCAGTAATGTTTTAAGCATTTCATCAGCAGTTGTGATTAGTTTTGCTGCTGCTGCATAGGCATGCTGGTATTTGATAAGATTGGTCATCTCTTCATCTATGGAAACAGAGGAGACACTGTCTCTGATTGCGGTGAGCTGATTTACAATAATCTCATGACTCTCTCTTTGCCCCTGTACGCTCTTGCTGTGAATCCCTACTAACCCAACAAGAGAATGGCTGTAATTCTCCAGTGTAGTGGTTGTGTCACTATATGCAGAATCCTCTCCCCTTTCATATGACCAGCTTTTTACAGATACCCCTTCAAATTGAAGGTTGGCTATTGCGAAGGCATTGGAATTGTCACCCGCTGCTATATTACCTTCAGAGTCCACCCTGCCGGCCGCTATTAGTCCCTTATTGTAGAACAGGGTAGAATTCAAATCAATATTTCCTGCATTAGTGCCCGAAAAAAAGGTGTTTATTCCCAGGACCGCAAGAGCGCTGGTGGTGTCATTGGAGAAGGCAAATGTATCTCCATTCGATGCATTGATTTTGAGGTAGCCTTCACTGGTGACTTCCGCGCTTATGTTTCCCCCATCTAATCCATCTATGGCGCTCACAATACTATCAATGGTTGTTACATCTGCGTCTATATTTATAACAAGTTCACCTCCTGCGCCGCCTAAGTTAACTACATCACCATTTGAATCATAGACCCAAAGCTTAAAGGACCCATCTGAGATTGCATCCTGGAAATAAAGGCCTGAGTTGTCAATGCTTACGCTGGAATCATCTATCTTGTATTTACCCTGAACTTCAGTAAATGCATCTTTCCCCGCGCCCTGTGCATGAATCTTGTTTACCTCCAGAATAAGGGATTTTGCCAATTCACTTAGATCCGCTCTATACTTGGCTATGATTTCATCTCTCATGTCAAGCCAGCTTCCAATCTTCCCTCCTCTTATTGAATCTGTAATAGCTACCTTAGAGTCTCCGGATCCATCCCACATAACATCCTTTCCCTCGACATAGAGCAAAAATGTGTTGTTTTTGTCCACCAATGTATATCCGCCATTGGTTAATACGGTAAAGTTGCCATTATCGTCTTGATAGCATTTAACGTCTATATACCCGGATAATTCTCCAAGGACCATATTTCTCTGATCCTTGAGATCATTGGCGGATCCAGTTGCCTCAAGATTTAGTATCTCCTGATTGAATAAGGCTAATTTTGAAGTCAATCTGTTTATTTGATCTATCCCTCCCTCAATGGATAGATTAATATCCCTCTCTACTCTTAATAAACTTTCGTCAAGACCCTGAAAGTTATCCGCCAGCAGGGAGCCGGTTTCGTAAACCATGGTCCTTTCCAATTCACCGGAAGGATTATTGGATAGGTCGTGCCATACATTCCAGAAATCAATAAATTGTGCTCCAAGACTGTGGTCTGAATTTTCATTAAAAATTCCTTCGAGAAAACTCAGGCATGCCTCTTCCTCCTTCAAGCCTGAAAGGATTGATTTTTGACCACGGAGTCTGTCCTCAAGATAACTATCCCTGTGCTGAATTATTTCATCAATTGTGACACCCCTGCCAATGATTACTCCCCCGTAAGAGGCAGGTGTTTTTGCCTTAAATACAGGCGTTTGTTTTGTGTAGCCGGGGGTATCTATATTGGCAATGTTTTGAGCAGTTACGTTAATCCCGTATTGCTGTGCCGATAATGCATCTTTGGCGATACTTAATAGTAATCCAGAGCCTGACATAATCAGACCTCCCTGCTTAAAAGCATGTTGTGGGCGGATTTATCGAGCCGACATTTATCATTATAAATGCTTTTGTGTTGTCCATTTCCTGTTAAAATGGCTATCATCTCATCGAGAAACCGGAGCGAATCGTCAATGAAATTTATGTTTTCCTTTCTTAAGGCCTCAATCTCGTCCTTTAATTTTATAATAGCCATATGGAGCCTTTGAAATTGTGGTCTTTTTTGGTATGGAATTGTGTTCAGAATATAGGTGGCATTGAAAGGTTCTTGATCCGCCTTAAGGCCTGAAATGGAAATTATTTCCTGCCTAATGGACTTTACCCTTAAACCTAATTCTTCTTTTTCCTTGGATATTGTCCATAGATTTTCCATATCGATATTCATCAAAAATTCCCTTTCCCTCTTAAAACAGCTTAGCAAGTCATCATAAAGCATTATTTTTTGATAGAAAAGCTTTTCCAGGGATTGCACTGTATTATCGTTCATAAAAAAACTCCTTTATTTATTTATCGGAAGATTGCACGATTAACTAAATACAATACTTCTAATTTTTTAGTTTCTCAAAAAGAATTTCCCCAATCCCTATGCCGCCGGACCTTGCAATGGAATTGCCGAGCCTTTCATTAAACATGGATTTAATCATTTTATTCTCATTGCTGTTCCCTAAAAGACCGCCTTTATCAATGGTTTTATCCATTGCTTTAAGCATATGCGTGATAAAAATAGACTCGAACTCTGTGCAGGCCTTCTTCAGCCCGGTATTTTTCTTCCATAGCTCTTTATTAAACCCCGATAAACTTTTGTTGGGCATTATTTCATTTACCATGTTTTCCTCATCCTTATATAATCTCCAGGCTTGCCTGAAGGGCACCTGCTGCCTTCATGACCTGTAAAATAGTTATCAGATCTCTTGGTGTAACTCCAATAGCATTCAGGGCCCTGACGAGCTTCCCAATGGTTTCTCCCTTTGGAAGGAGGAGAAGCCTGTTTTTCTCCTCCTGCACTGTCACCGCAGTCTCAGGTGTTACAACCGTGCTCCCTCCTGGCGACACTATTACCCCTTCCTCCGTTTGGAGGGGGCCCGATTTTCCGCCTCGAGGTGAAAAAGGCTGGGGTTGAGATACAATTTTCGTCTCTTTTATCACTATGCTAAGGTTCCCATGGGCCACAGCTACTGTTGATAGCTGAACATTCTCCCCAATTACCACAGTGCCTGTCTTCTCATTGACTATAATCTTTGCAACAGAGTCAGGAGATACATTAATTTCCTCAAGTTGTGCAAGGAGGCTAACAACCCCGCCTTGAAAATTTTCCGGAATATTTATCTTTAAAGTACCTGAATCTACTGCCCTGGCAATGCCGTCTCCCAACCTTAAATTTATAGCATCGGCTGTCCTGGTGGCGGTTATAAAATCCGCATTGTTTAAAATAATCGTTAATTCTCTCTTAGCCTTTAGTGATAAGGGCACCTCTCTTTCAACTGTGGCGCCTCCGCTTATTCTTGCCACTGTAGGGTGATTTTTTGTCACGCCTCCTCCGGCCGCACCGCCGGCGCTGTAGCCTCCAACAGATATAGGGCCTTGGGCTATTGCATAAATTTTTCCATCTACACCCTTCAACGGTGTAAGAAGAAGGGTGCCGCCCTGAAGACTTTTCGCATCCCCAATTGAGGATACAACTACATCAATCTTTTTACCTATGCGAGCAAAGGGTGGGAGCGTGGCGTTGACCATAACAGCGGCCACGTTTTTGACCTTTACATCACTTGCCTGTAGTCTGATTCCCATTTTTTCCAGCATATTAACCAGGCCCTGGATGGTAAAGGTTGTTCCGTCCTTATCCCCACTGCCATTTAGGCCAATGATAAGGCCATAGCCAAATAGCTGATTTGCCCTTATACCTTTAACGCTGGCAATGTCTTTTATCCTTGCCCCATTTACAGGGTAGGGTAAAAAAATATTAATTATTAATAAAAAAAATAGAATAGATTTAAAATGGCCAGACATGATCAATTACCCTCCCTAACCAACCTGGTTTTTGTTTGTCTGAAATTGGGCCAAGACCGGAATAGGCGATCCTGGCATTTGCTACATATACTGAGGAAATCTCATTGGAAGAACTAATATCCTCCGGCCTTACTATGCCTGATATGGTAATATACTGAATTTCGTTATTGACCTTTATCTCTCTCTTTCCATTAATAAAAAGGTTTCCGTTTGGAAGCACATTAACAACTACTGCGGAGATATATGCCTTAATATGGCCATTTCTATTGCTTGAGCCTGTTCCATTAAAATTTAGGCCTATAGCGGCGTTTATCAGGTCGTCATTACCAGGATCTTGCGCAAGCCTGGGGTTTTTCTCGGCCAGCGCCTTCATGTATCCTAATAATTTCAGCTTAGCATTTATGCCGGATGATCGGCTTGTTTTAGTGTCTGCATTAACTTTTGCCTCCGGGTCTTCTACAATCCTGACTGTGACAAGATCTCCCACATTCTTTGATCTTTTGTCGGGATAAAGGCTTATCCCTCTTGTCTCTGACCAGAGTGATCCCTCTTCGGTCTTTGGCGGTTTAAACTCCGGATATATAGGACTCTGGATAGCCTTAACATCCGCTACATGGGATGTATTTGTATGCCAGGTAGCACAACCATTTATAAAAATGGATAACATAAATAAAATTAATAAATAATTTTTGGATTCCATAGCCTACCCCTAAAAATCTACCATTACAGTTGAATCATTAATTACCTTTGCATATATATTCTTTTTGCTCATTGAGTTTTGAACCCTTACAATCTCGCCGAGATAACCCTTGGCCAAAACTACTCCCGGCGCCGCTATCTTTATAAAATCGGATTCCGCAATAATAGTCACCATATCCCCTTTTTCCACGGCCGGGTTTTTTTCGAGCATCCATTCCTTAAGACATGTTTCTCCCTTTATATTGTTTTTCATCCTTAGGCCGATTACCCTGTCTACATCAGAGAATATATTTTTAGGCAGGCGGGAAATATTTTTTCGCGCGAGATAAATATTATCCTTTGCAACAATATCTCCCCTCTTCATATTTCTACGAGCACAAACAACATAATCAAATATATCAGCCCGTCCGGAAAGCCTCACCCTGTTTTCTATTACATTGTTGACCTTAACTAAGGCTGTTAGCCTTACATAACCGGTAAGTTTTTGTTGATTTTTTTTAAAGACCTGAACACTTATCTTTCCGGAAGGAATCGGTCTATTGCCGGAAACCTTGAATTTAGATACAATTATATCGCATTTTTCTTTACCTATATGTTGATACAGGTATGCTCTGAAAATATTTTTAAATGTATCTTCCCTTATGCTTTGGTAATCCTGTTTATGTCCTGCCCTGACCTTTTCTCTAACAGCGCATTCTGATGCAGGCGGAAAAAAGACGGTAAAAATTCCGGTTATGAGAAAAATATTATAAATCGCCCTTTTCATAATTCTTACCTCTTGATGTTGTTGGCCATTTGCAGCATACTATCTGCTGTCTGTATGGCCTTGCTGTTTATCTCATAGGCCCTTTGGGCCATAATCATGGACACCATCTCTTCGACTACATCTACATTAGACATTTCTATAAATCCCTGGGCAATAGTACCCACTCCATCTGAGCCTGGAGTACCGGATATGGACTCTCCAGATGCATCAGTAGGCCTGTATAAATTTCTACCAAGGCTAAAAAGCCCTGAGGGATTTGAAAAGGTGTATAGCTCAATAACCCCGAGGGAGGCCCCGGTTCCTTCAGGGTCGAATGCAGTGACAGTTCCTGTTTTATCAATTGTAATAGAGATCGTGTTTGACGGGATTGTCATTTCCGGCTGTAACTTGTCACCGTTAGGCGTAGAGATATTTCCCTCTGAATCCAACTTAAAATTGCCTGACCTTGTGTATAGTTCTTCTTCACCGCTTAATACCTTAAAAAACCCCTTACCCTCTATTGACAGATCCAGTTCATTCTTCGTCTCTTTAAAATCTCCCTGCATAAACATTTTCTGGACGCCTACGGGCATTGTTCCCATGCCAATGTGTATGCCGGAAGGTATTTCACCGCCTGCTGCCGTAACTGATCCAGCCTGGCTTAGAGTTTGGTACATTAGGTCCTGAAAATCGGACCTGCTTTTTTTGAAACCTACTGTGTTAACATTGGCCAGGTTATTAGATATAACATCAATCGTTAACTGCTGGGCGGCCATCCCTGTTGCAGCAGACCATAATCCTCTTAACATAACCATCTCCTCCTTTATTGTAGTATGCCGACATCATTGATCATTTTATCAGTAGCTTCACCCATAGACTGCATAGCCTTCTGAGTGGCCTCAAATACCCGCATGATTTCTATCATTTTAATCATTTCCTCTGTTGGGTTGACATTAGACCCCTCTATATAGCCCTGCTGAATGCTTATATTCTCAGGAGTAAATACATCCTGCACATCTCCTTGATACCTGTAATATGATTCGCCACCCTTCTTGAGGAGGCGAGGGTTTTTAAAATTTACAACTACTAATGTATCAACTGTTTGATTTCCTGCTGTCACAATCCCGTCGCTCCCTATGGATACATTGCCTTCAGCAATTTTTATAGGCCCGTTCTTCCCTAACACTGAATCACCATTTTTGGTAACCAGCAACCTGTCTCCATTAAGGCTAAATGCGCCATTCCTTGTGTATTCTATGCCCCTGGGTGTTTGAATTTTGTAAAACCCTTGACCGCCAAGTGCAACATCCAGCCTATTCCCCGTATATTGCAGAGGGCCTGGAGAGAAATCAGTGATGGAAATATTTTCCATGGAGAGGGTCTGGTTAAATGAGATACTGTCTTTTTTAAAGGCATTTGTATTGATATTTGCAAGATTATTGGAAATAGTGTTAAATCTATTTTGCTGCGTTAAAAATGCATCTATTAATGTGTAACTTGCTGACGTCAATTCCTTTCACCTCACTATTATTTATTCACTCAATCTTTCTAAGGATATAAACAGCAAGATTAATGCCATAGGGTAAACAAGTCTCTCTTTTGTATAATATGCTGATAATAAAGAAGAAATCGGATGAGGAATACTAATTGAAAGGGAACAATAGAAGGAAAAAATTTCCTACTGGAACTTTTCTCCCCTATTAAGGGCATATATGAAGGCCAATAGCTCTGCAACTACAGCATAAAGTTCCGTTGGAATCTCTTCATGGATATCAAGCTGTGATAAGGCCTCTATAAGGTCAGGGTCATCATGAATAAAAATATTGTTCTTTTTTGCAATGTCAATAATTTTCTCAGCTACCTTTCCCTTTCCCCTGGCTATTACCTTGGGGGCATTGTCTGATTTTGATTCGTATTTTAGGGCCACTGCCCTTTGTTTCGTTTCTTTTGACTTCATTTTATGCGATAAGGCTTATGGCGTTGCCTTCCTCGTAAAAAATTTCTCTGATTGGTGATTTTTTGACCTCCTCAGCATCCCTAAGATGACATTCCATCGCTGAGACGGTAAACCCTTTGCCCTTTATACTGTCTACAAAGTCCGGCAAATTATTCTCTATAATCTGTTTAGATTTTTCACTCGTAACCATAAAATTTCCAAAGATTTCATTTCGCTTTATGGAAAGATCCACCCTGAGTGGCCCAAGTTTTGACATGGTTAATAAAAAGGTTATGCTGAATGATTCATCATGGTTCTTTTGCTTTGCGTGCTTGTCTTCCCTTTTTTTTGGCATGTATATTAATAACTGGCCGACAGTAAAAAGACCGTCAGGCAATTGAATCGGAATTGGTAGGAAAATTTTTCTTTCCCTATCAAACCCATGTTGATTAAGGAGTTGGACATTGCTTATAGTGGAGAATAATTTTTTTAGCAGGATATCTTTTTCTCCATCAAGGGAGAAAAATTTTGCGGCCATACCTTTAAGGTCCGTCTCCATAAGTTTTTCAATATCAACCCTACTTATATTTTTTTGAAGCGCTGCATTTTTCAGTTTCCACTCCCAGCGAAATCCGGACTTATCAATTAATGTCCTGAGAATCTCCTGGGATGGCTCTGAAAATATTTCCATAGTCACATGATTTATTAACTCCTTGAGCAATGATGCTTGTCCCCTTGGAACCGCCTTGCTGTTTAGGCTGCCAAGCAGGGATTCCCATAAATTTTCCTTTATTGCAGACAGGATCAAAGGGATATTGAAGATCTTAATATCCCTTTTGCCGTCTCCCAGTATCTTTAGGACTGGGACGGAGGATATCTTTTCAACCTTTAACGTCAAAACACTCCCCCTTTTCAAAGGAACATTGGACATTGCCATAACATTTTTTCCTTTGATGGAAATCAAAAACTGACCTGAAGGATAAGCTTCTATCACCCTTCCCTCAATAATTTCGTTGTTAGTTAATCTGGGAAGTGATTTAAGATTTGATCCTGTATGCAATGATATGCTTTTTTCTGAATGTTGAGAGTGAGTCACCTGCATCAAGACATACCTTCTTTATTGCCTGGCTTGGGGTATTTCTTACTTAAATCCAATACAAGTTTTACCTCTTCTATAGGCAATGACAGTGAGTTGGCTATTTCTTCTACTTTACGCCCCTTCTCTGCCATCTCTAATATCTCTTTTTGTTTGTCTGCGCCGAAATATGTTCCGTTGTCATTTCCTGAAGTACCTATACCATAGGAATAGTGATATGAATCAGCCCTGTCGAGCAAACGATTTAAATTCATTATTTTCTTGTCTACCTGTTCATTGAATTGTTTTATAAAGTCATGCTTTCCAATTAGCTGTTCCTTAAACTCGCCTGTTATTTTGTCTGCATCATTAAGAAGGGATTCAAGCATTTTTACCGCTACCTTTAATGATTTATTGTTGTTGAGATTTATAAATTTTATAATTAGGAACACAAAAACAATAATAATAATAACATCAATCCCTATTAACGCCAAAATAAGTAGTTTTAGTTCTATTAATGACATGACCTTCTTTTTTTATATGAAAGAAATTGGAAACTGGAAACTGGAAACTGGAAAATTGAAACTGGAAACTGGAATCCCGCCTTCAGCGGGAAACCTCTGAACCCTGAACCTGTGAACCTCTGAACGGTTACGTTAAACCTTTATATCTATAAGACTATTACCGGAAGGGTACATTTCTTCCTCTGATTTCTTTCTTTTTGGATTTCTTTTATTATTCCCAGAACTTTCACCGCCCTTTTTTTCTTCATCGCCTGTTATTTGTATTTTATTATCGGCATTAAATTTTTGGACCTTTTTTTTATCCTCTCTCTTCTGATCCTCTGTTTTTTGCGCAACAAACTGTTGATTTAATTCTAAACTTTGCTTCCTTGCATTATGCACCTCTTTAATGGCGCTTCCCTGACCAAGAACTATATTCGTATCGGTCGTGCTTGCCATGTTTTTCTCCTTGTTGACAATTGAACTGCAGCATCTCTAAATTGCCAGAAATTGCGTTATGTAAACCTTATCAATTTTGATATCAGGCAATGCCGCAATTATTCCCTCAACAATAGCAATTTTCAAGCTTTCCAATAATGGAATTTCTTTATTTACATTTACCTCTTCTCTCAATATGTCGTAAATCAATCCCCTGATCCAACTGCTTTTCTCCGTCATCATTTGTCTTAATGTCTTATCATGAACATCAAAGGATATGTTTATAGAAATATAGGTTTTTTTTTGTTCTTTAAGCGGTATAATAAAAGAGTTAAATGATAATAATTGATTTTTTTGGTCTTCAGGTGTATTGCCCTGGACATTCATTTTTTTATTATCACCTTCGCTTTGATTAATATGGATTTTCACCTTATTGGAATTATTGAATTTGTCATGATGGTCAACCGTTTTTTTATCTAAGGATCCGTTAATACCCCCCCATTTTAGATATATAGTTCCTGTTGACAGAAAGAGACATAGACCTGCTACACCATACAAGACTAATTTCTTTTTACTCTTGAATAACCCGTATATTCTGTGGAAAAAATTTATTTTCAGGGAAGATTTATCTTTATCATTATGTAATTTATCTGATTCATCGCTGGAAACATCGCCAGGTTCAATATTTTCCGTATCATTATTTTCCGGCACATTTTCCAAAATTTGTTCGTTATCCTCAGGCATTTAACCATCCTTTTTATTCCCTTGAAGGTTTAAGTCTCATATATCTTGGTGTCTTATTAGAGGCTGAAATCAACTTTTGTTATAGGGCGTGAGCTTTATCCGTAGTTTTGTTATTGCCTTAGAGTGTATTTGGGATATCCTTGACTCTGTTAAGCTTAGCACTTCTGCTATTTCCTTTAGTGTCAGTTCATCATAATAATAAAGTGACATTACCAATTGTTCTTTGTTTGCAAGGCCTGAAAGGGCATGAGATATATTTTCTTTTAACTCTTTTATCTTTAATTCATCAAATGGTGATGGCATATCCGAGATTTGCTTGGAGCATTTTGGCGCTGATCCATCCGGAAAGAGTTCGTCAAGACTGAGGAGTCTTATGCCCCATGCCCTGCTGCTCATTTTATAATATGATTCAATATCAATACCAAGCTCTTGAGCAATTTCCAGGTCGTCCGGGTCCCTTTTCAGTGTAAACCTTAGTTCGGAAATAGCGTTCTCAATCCTCTGGATATCCTTCCTTATGGATCTGGAGACCCAGTCCATTTTTCTCAGTTCATCTAATATAGCTCCTTTAATCCTATGTTCCGCATAAGTTTCAAATTTAGGTCCCATTTCCGGTTTGAATTTATCAATGGCATCAAGCAGGCCTATTGCTCCTGCACTTGATAGCTCTTCTTTTGATATATTTGAGGGAAGCTTGAGCGCCATTCTGTCGACAATATATTTTACCAGGGGGGCATATTTAAGTATAAGGCCTTCCTTTGTGGTTGCATCTGCCTTGTGGCGGTTGCTTTGGGCTACCTCTTGGTATTTATTAATATAAGCCTTCATTAGTCTTAATCCACTGCTCCTGCAACGAGCCTTTTCCAGAAAAATTTAATGTTTCCATCTGTAGGCCTTTTCTCTGAGTCCCTGAAGAGATACTGGGCCAATTCATGGATATTCTTGCTTGCCGGTGTTTCAGGGTAACTACATACAACGGGCTCCCTTCTCGTTACTGCCTTTTGCAGCATATTATCCCATGGAATAAACCCAGCATAGTCCAGGGATATGCTGCCCATAAACCTTGCCACTACCTTGCTCATATTCTGATAAACCGATCTTGCCTCCTTTTCGTCCCTGGCCATATTTATTAAGAGGGTAAAATTCTTTGTTCCGTGCTGATAAAACATGACCTTCATAAGGGCATATGCATCTGTTATAGATGTAGGCTCAGGTGTTGCCACAATAATCCTTTCCTCGGCAGCCAAGTTAAAATAGATGACATTTGAGGAAATCCCCGCACCGGTGTCTATCAACAAAAGGTCAAACATGTTATTAAGAATATCAAATTCATTTAACAGGTTAATTTTATGACCTTCTGAAAGGTTGGTTAGTGCCTGGACACCTGAACTTGCCGGTATAACTGATACACCCTCGGGCCCTTTTACTATAATTTGAGACAGCCCTTTTTCACCCTTTATTACATCTTCTATGTTATGTTTTGGATTAATGCCGAAAATAATATCTATATTCGCCAGCCCAAGATCGGCATCAAATATTAAAACTTTTTTTTTCAATCTTTGACATGCAATAGCCAAATTTCCAACAACATTTGTTTTGCCTACACCACCCTTACCACTTGTGATGGCAATAACCTTTGGCATGCTTTTTTGCAAAGACGCTCCTCCCCTATTTCCTTGCCTAATCCTGTGAACTCGCAGAGATTCATCCCGCACTAACCCTCTTAATTTTGTTGCCTGGTCCATTTGTGATTCCCCATTACAAAACAAATTGTTTTTCGTTTATCAGAAAATAGTATGATTAAAATTTACAACTCCATTGATAATAGGCGTAACATGTTCTTTTTATGTGCCTTTTCAATGTCATCCGGCACGCTTTGCCCTGTAGTGAAATAAGAAACAGGTAATGATAATTTCATTATCTGGTTTATAGCTGATCCGCATGTTTCCGCTTCATCTATCTTGGTAAATATATAGCTCTGGAATTTTAAGGGGCCAAAATTTATTGCTGCCTTATTCATCTCTGATTCTGATGTTGAAACGCTTAAAAGCAGGTGGGTGCTAATGGACAGGTCATCAGTAATTATTTTATGCAGCTCCCCTATCCTTGACATATCATATTGACTATGGCCTGCCGTATCTATAAAAATTAGATCTTTTTGACCCATTCTTTTAAGGGCAAAGAGCAAATCTTTTCTGTTAAATGCCGGGATACACGGTATGCCTAAAATATTTGCGTAGGTTTTGAGCTGATCCATGGCTCCTATGCGATAGTTGTCTACTGATATGAGGCCTACCTTTTTTCCATTTTTTAGCATTTGCTGGGCGGCAAGCTTTGCAATCGTGGTTGTTTTGCCAACGCCGGTTGTTCCAATAAATGCCGCTATTATTGATTTTTTGTCCCTGGTTTCAAATATATCTTTTATCTTTATTGTCTGCATAATCTCTTGAATTGTTTTTTCTCTTATTTCTTGCAGGTCTCTGGATGCAGCATTTAACACGCCGGCCCTTTCAAGGAACATCCCGGCATAATTTTCATTTACCCCGCCCCTTATCAATTTTGCATACACATTGAGTGCGGCAGGGTTCATTATCAGCGATTCGGATATACTGCCTCCATGGCCCATAAGATAAATCATTTCTTTAATGCTCATAAGCTCTGATTTAACATCTCTTATGGGACTGGAGTATTCATTGAGACCATTATCTTCCGCAGGCACTGCAGTCACCTCAAAGGCATCTTTATCAGCCCTGTTATTCAACTTTTTTGTGGAAACTATCATTGCATCAGGCCCTAAAATTTTTTTAATCTTTATGACAGCCTCATTAATTGTTCCGGCCCGGTATTTTCTAACTTGCATGGCTTAACTGGACCTCTCCGATAGATTTAAACCTCGTGTCACTTAAAAGCTCGCTCTGGGAAAGAACCATTAAAGACGGTATAAAATTAGCAATCATTTTCTTTAAATGTCTTCTTATTACCGGTGAAGTAACAAGAATCGGCTGGATGTTTTGTGACATGGCCTTCTCTGTCTCTTCCCTGATAGAGCTAATTATGGGATCTGCAAATTGTGGGTCAATCGAAAGGTACGAGCCATGCTCTGTCTTCTGGACGCCCTTAACAAGAATATCCTCGACATCCTGGGCCATGGTTATTAATTTTAGTGTGCCGTCTTCATCTATATAAGGACTGATGATGGACCTCGAAAGTTTATGTCGTACATACTCTGTTAAGAGCTCAGGGTCTTTTGTTAAAGGCGCGTAGTCAGCAAGGGTTTCAATAATCGTTAACAGATCCCTTATAGATATCCTTTCCTGCAATAAATTTTGCAAGACCTTCTGGGCATTCCCTAATGATAGCAGGTTCGGCACCAATTCATCAACGGCCTTTGGGTAGGACCTGCTCAAATTATCCAGAAGATTTTGAACCTCTTGACGTCCCAACAGTTCTGAGGCATATTTTCTAAGGACCTCTGTTAAATGTGTGGCCATTATGGTTACATTGTCTACAACTGTATAACCTGAAAGTTTGGCCTCTTCCTTTTTTGCCTCCGGTATCCAGACAGCCGGTAGATTAAACGCCGGCTCTGTGGTGTCTATGCCCTCCACCTTTCGGGTAACATTGCCGGGATCCATGGCCATAAAATGTTTTACCAGTAATTCAGCTCCGGCAATTGATACGCCTTTGAGGAGAATCCGGTAGGAAGATGAATTGATCTTTAGGTTATCCCTTATATGGATTGGTGGTATTACCAGGCCCATATCAATGGCAAACTGTCTTCTGATTGACCTAACCCTGTCAAGAAATTCTCCACCTTGCTCCTTGTCGACCAAAGGAATTAATCCATATCCCACTTCAAGCTCAAGGGGGTCAATAGCCAACAGGTGTTCTACCGGTTCCGGCCCTATATCAACCTGTTCCTTTTCTTTTTCCTCAAGTTCTTTGACCTTGGCAACCGTCTCTTTCCTGCTCAAGAGATACATGCTTCCGGCTATGATTAGGGAAAGCACGATAAACGGCAAGTGGGGTAGACCGGGAATGAGACCAAAAAAGAAGATTGTGAGTGATGCAATATAGATTGCCTTTGGATAACCGGCAAGCTGTTTACCGAATTCCTTTCCCATGCTATCCATTGATGCAGCCCTGCTGACAATTATACCTGCTGCAGTTGATATTGTAAGTGCGGGAATCTGGGAAACCAGCCCATCACCGATAGTCAACAGGGTGTAATTCTGGGCTGCATCCATTATAGACATCTTTCTTTGAAGGACTCCGATTATAAATCCACCAATGACATTTATAATGGTTATTATTATGCCTGCAATTGCATCTCCTCTGACAAATTTTGCCGCACCGTCCATGGAGCCATGAAATTCGGCCTCCCTTGCAATTATTGTTCGACGCTCCTTTGCCTCATCCTCATCTATTATGCCGGCATTTAAGTCTGCATCAATACTCATTTGTTTCCCGGGCATTGCATCTAAAGTAAATCGAGCTGCAACCTCGGCAATCCTTGTGGCGCCTTTTGTAATAACCACGAAATTAACAATAACCAGGATTATAAAAACTATCATCCCTACTACATAATCCCCTCCAACCACGAAATCACCAAAGGATTTTATAACCCTTCCTGCAGCAGATAACCCCTCATTCCCATGGAGAAGTATCAGCCGTGTTGATGCAACATTAAGGGAAAGTCTAAAAAGGGTTGTAACGAGAAGCAGAGTTGGGAATATGGAAAAATCCAAGGGCCTTAATGCGTACATGGAAATGAGGAGAATAGTTATTGAGAGTGTAATATTCAGCGCCAAAAGAAAGTCGAGAATAATTGGCGGTAATGGAATAATCATAACTACAAGAACGGTTATTACCCCGATAACTATCAATATTTCACTGGCAGGTACTGGAGGATTTGAATTTAATGTTAAGTCTTTTTCCATTATGCAGCCTTATTTCCCTTCAGTTTATAAATATATGCCAGTACCTCGGCAACGGCCTTATATAGGGACGCCGGTATTTCTTGGCCTACCTCAACGAGAGAGTATAAACTCCGGGCAAGTTCCCTGTTTTCCAGGATAGGGATATCGTGTTTTTCCGCCAGTGATTTTATTCTTTCCGCCACCTTGCCTGCGCCCTTTGCAAGCAATTTGGGCGCGTCCATGGAAGAGTTATCGTAACTCAGTGCAATGGCCAAATGGGTGGGGTTGGTAATTACAACATCGGCCTGGGGAACCGCCTGCATCATCCTCTTCCTCGCCATCTGCATCTGAATGCTTCTTATTCTTGATTTAACCAGAGGATCGCCCTCTGAATTTTTATGTTCATCCTTTACCTCTTTCTTGCTCATCTTGAGTTTTTTCTCAAAATCCCATTTCTGGAAGGCGTAGTCTATTGCTACAAGAAAAACCATGGCAAGTACGCACTTAATAATGATCATAGCCGCCGTTTTAAGGATATAAACTATGATTGAGGCAATCTCCATGTCACCTAAACGTGGGAGCTCTTTCATTTCACTCTTTACCACGACATAGCCTATCCCCCCAATAATGGCTAATTTCAGCAAAGACTTAAATAGTTCTACAAACGATTGTTTTGAAAAAAGCCTCCCAAAGCCTTTGATGGGATTGATTTTTGAAAAGGTAGGCTTTAGTGATTCGTAGGAAAACATAAAGCCTACCTGCACTACATTTGTTAAGATTGCCGTAATAACAATAGCGACAAAGATTGGGATCATGGCTAATATGAATAGAGACAGCATTCTTTCAGCAAAGACTATGAATCCGGATACGCTGACATCATTAAGAATGGGTATAGAAAAGGCCTCTTCCATCATTTTTTGGATATAAGAGTACATATACGAACAAAAAAGCGTTAGGGTAAATATACCGGAAAGAAGTACTGCCACTGAAGGCAATTCTCTGGATTTCGCCACTTGTCCCTTTTTTCTGGACTCATCCCTTCTTTTTGGCGTTGGCTGTTCAGTTTTATCTTCAAAACTCTCTTCTGCCATTTTTATACCCTTAATAGTCTCATAATATTAATCAATAGAAGGTCTAAGTCCTCAACATATCTGTCCATAATCATTAAAAGTACATCCAGCGATATTCCAAAGAAGATAAGTCCTATGACAATCTGTACAGGAAATGCCACAATCATTATATTCATCTGGGGTATTAATTTTGTGATCAACCCAAAGAGCACCTTGGTAAGAAGAAGTGCGGCAATGGCCGGAGCACCGATCTTTACTGCTATAGCAAACATGTCAGTAGAAACATCCATGATTACCTTAAATAACTGCTTGTTTAAGTTTAGTGAGCCTACATTTATAATTTCAAAACTCTCTCTTATCGCGCCAAGAAGTATATAATGACCGTTTAAGACAAGGAAAAGCACCATGGCAATTAGAGAGGACATATTAGAGAGAATAGACGCCTGCGTGCCACTTTGAGGATCGAGAATGTTTACAATGGCAAAACCCGTCTGGAAGCCGACCAACTGCCCCATCATACTGACGGCCTCAAAGAACATTTGCACTGTTAATCCTAATATCATGCCAATCATAAACTCTGATATGATCAATTGAAACACCCCCCAGGATGTATCCGGGAACTCAGTCATCTTATTGCTTATAACTGGAAAAAGTATTATGGTTACTATAAACGCCAGCCCGGCCTTAGACAGCACGGGGATAATCCTTGAATTAAAAAAAGGCAGCATAAATAAGACAACACTGATCCTTATAAGTATTAGAAAAAACGATTTAAATTCTTCATATTGTACAGGCATGGAATACATCAGTTTACCGTTATTTTTTTTGTAATATTTCACCGCTGAGTTCGCAGAGAACGCAGACAGACCCCCCTATCTTATGAAAAAAGGAATTTGTTCAATAGTATTTGCAGCAAAATTCATTAGCTTCTCAAGCATCCAGCTTGCAAAGAACAGGAGGGCCAGCAAAACTATTAATATCTTCGGCACAAATGTCAGGGTCATTTCCTGAATCTGCGTCACCGCCTGAAATATGCTCACCAAAAGGCCTACGGCAAGGCCAAGGCCAAGCATTGGCATTGATACAAGAATAGTTGTTTTAATAGCCTCCTGGGCAAATGTGATAACAAACTCTGGTGTCATATTCTTTACTTATCTATAAGTTACTATCCGCCGGTAAAACTTTTTACCAGTGAACCTACAATCAGGTTCCATCCATCTATAAGAACAAAAAGCATAAGCTTAAACGGCAATGAGATAAGGATTGGCGGAAGCATCATCATTCCCATGCTTAGCAATACACTTGCCACAACCATGTCTATAATCAAGAAAGGAACATATAAAAGAAATCCTATGATAAAGGCGGTTTTTAGCTCGCTTATAACAAATGAAGGAATTAGGATAAATACAGGGATATCTTCCATATTTTTGGGTTTCTCAACCTTTGCCATCTTTACAAACAGGGCCAGGTCTTTCTCCCGTGTCTGCTGTAGCATAAATTTTCTGATAGGTGTCATAGCGGCCTTTAAAGCTGCTTCCTGGGATATTTCTTCATTAAGATATGGCTGCAGCGCTGAACTATTAACCTTTTGCCATACAGGCATCATAATAAAAAATGTTAGAAATAGGGCCAGGCCGGCAATAATTTGATTAGAGGGAGTCTGCTGCGTTCCCATGGCATGTCGCAGAAAGGAAAAAACAACGGCCAGTCTGGTAAAGGATGTCATAAGTATCAAGATAGACGGTGCAAGAGCAAGGATGGTTAATAAAAAAATTATCTGCAGCAGGGTTGAAACATCGCCGGTGTCTCCCCCTTTTTCCATGCCAAGGCGTAAGGATGGAAAAAGGAAATCTGCTGCCATTCCATCTTGAATGAAAGCAATATAAATAGTTATGGCAAGCATCAAGGAAAATAGATACTTCCATAATCTATGATTATTCAGACGGTAGCTCTGTCCCATTTTCATGTGTTTTTCTATCTTTTTCATTTGAATTTTTAAGCTTAGTCAAAAAGTTAATGCTTCCGGGCGTTATACCTATAACAATTCTTTCACCTGAAATTTCCACAACCTCAATCCGTTCTTTTGGAGAAAAATGTAATGAAGATATTGCTTTTATGGGCAGATCTCCTTTCATGCCTTGTCCCTGGAATAAAAATCTTTTCATTAAATAGAGTATCAATACGAGAAGACCGATCACAATAAAAAGCACGGCCATTGTCTTGAGACCAGTGTGTATAAAATTAAAATTAGTCATACCTTCCATTGCTACCGCTTACAAAATATATTATTATCCAAGAGATTTTACCCTCTCAATAGGGCTTATAATGTCTGTTACCCTTATGCCGAATTTATCATCTACAACCACAACCTCTCCCCTTGCGATTAACTTTCCGTTTATATATATCTCCAACGGATCACCTACCGACTTATTTAATTCTATTATAGATCCCTGGCCAAGTTGAATAAGATCATTGATAACTATCTTTACCTTGCCGAATTCTACGGATAATTCCAGTGGTATATCGAGGATAAATCCAAGGTCGTATTTCTCTGTTTCCTCTTGTTCATTCTGACTTTCTACCGCCTCATCTACCTTTTCCTCTAATGAGTCCTCCTGGGGAATGGTTTCTTCGCTCATTATTCACTCCTTAAAAATTCATTGATTCTTATTGCCTTTCTGTTATTAGAGGTTCCGGGACTGCCTTTAAACTTTGGCACACTTTCAACCTCTATAATAACAGAGTCGTCTACCCTTCTATCCAAGGGGATAATATCCCCGACTTTAATATCCAAAAATTCTTTGCCTGTTATGCTTGTAGTATCTAAAATGCAATTTAAGTTTACAGTCAATTCCTTTATATTTTTCTCAATATATTCCTTCCATGTGCTGTCTGCGTCGCTTTTCTCTCCCTCAAACCGGCGGCGTAGCTTTTCCCTTATCGGTTCAATGGTAGAGTAGGGTATACTGATTGTCAAAACCCCTGATGTCTTTTCAAAATCCACTATAAAACGGTTTACAATGATATGTTCATTCTGAGTGATTATGTTGGCAAACTGGGGGTCCATCTCAGAGCGGACAAATTCCATCTCTCCCTTATGGATATTAGACCATGACTCCTGCAGATCTTTTAGTGTTATCTTTACTATCTTCTCTATTATCTTTCTTTCAATTAATGTAAATGACCTGCCTTCTACCTTTTGGGGCCCTGACACCTTCCCCCCAAAGAAGGTGTCAACAAATGCAAATGCCAGGGAACTCTCCAGAGACAGCAGTATATAACCTTTCAAAGGCTCCATTTTTATAATATTTAGGCTTGTTGGGACTGGGAGGGAGCGGGCAAAATCTCCGAACTTAGTAGCCTCCACAGAAGAAACGTTAACATCAATAATTTTACGTGTAGCTGCGGAGAGACTTGTCCTTAATAGTTGGGCAAACCGCTCATTAACAAGTCTTAACGCAGGCATTCTATGCTGAGGGTCACCATATTTTATATTACCAAAGTCATATACGGTTGCCTCTTTATTGCTCTCAGGAACCTCTGTTTTTGTTTCAACCTTACCCTCATCTATCCCGCCGAGAAGAGAATCAACTTCGTCTTGTGATAGAACATTTGCCATAAATCACCTGCTTAAATATTTGTATCTATTCAGGGTTCAGGGTTCAAGGGTTTCCCGCTAAAAGCGGGATTCAGAATTGGCATAAACCCAGAACCCAGAACCCTGAACGCTGAACGCCTATGTTAAGAATTATCTATTGCACTACAAACTCTGTAAAGTAAATCTGCTTGACGATTTCTCCGTCTAAAACATTGTTTATCCTTGACTGGAGCACCTGTTTTAATTCAAGTTTTCCCTCCATTGTCTTAATATCATCAAATGCCTGATTAGATAAAATGAGGAGAATTGTGTCTCGCAATTGCGGTTTAAGTTTACCTATTACAGCCTTGTCCTCTTCAGAACTAATCTCGAGCTGTATAGTCACCTTCAGATACCTATTGCCTAACCTGGATTTACCCATCAAATTTACGATAAATGACTTTAATGGATATACAATGCTGACCTGGTCCTTTTTGGAATCAGGGCTCTGTGTTTTTGCTTCATCGCCCTCTTCACCCTTCATGAAAAAATTCCATCCGAAAAATCCACCAGCCCCTAAGATCACAACAATAATCACTATAATAATCAGTAAAGACTTTGATTTTTTGGGTTTTGCTTCATGGCTATTTTCGGATTTTTCTTTTTCTTCTGCCATTTTTCCCCCTATGTGTGTTTGAAGATTATCTCAACTCTCCTGTTCATCGCCCTGTTTTCCGGCGTGTTGTTATAGCGCCGAGGCCTTGATGCGCCGTAGCCACCAACAGAAAAACGGTGTGGAGGCAGTTCTTGATCCTTTAAAAAATATTCGAGTACGGCAAGTCCCCTGTATGATGAAAGTTCCCAGTTTGATTTATATTTTTCATTATGGGTCGGGATGTTATCCGTATGTCCCATAATAACTATATCGTTTGGACATGCTATAATAGCGCCGGCAATTGAATCAAGTACGGGAAATGCCTCCTTTCTGAGTTTGGCACTTCCTGGGTAAAACAGGATATTATCCTGAAATGAAACTATAATGCCCCTCTCGTCATCTATTATGTCTATCAGTTTTTCAAGATTGCCTACTGCTTCCTCAAGGTTTTTCTCTGACCCCTCAGCAGGTATAAGCAGATCAGCGACAAGATCATGGTCAATTACCAGCATGTTGTCTGTTTCTTTGTATTTCTTTATAAATTTATTTAGACTGGTAATTGCCCTTGATGATGTAAGCTCAAGTACGCCTGCAGCCTCTCCCCCGATCTGCATAAAGGTCTCTTTTAATTTCTTGGTATCCATTGAAGCCATGGTTAGAAGCAGCACAAAAAAGGTAAGCAGGAGCATTACCAGGTCTGAAAAGGTTACCATCCATGCGTTCGGGTCTGATTCTTGTTCCGCCATTATTCCCTCTTCATTCTTAAATATTACTCAAATATCTTGAAATTAAATCTCTTATAGGTAAATATCCCCGGAGGTCTTTTTCGGTAAATCCTCTTAACATACGTTGCCGCCTTAAAGTCTAATATAATCTCTATTCTTCTGTTCTGCTTTCTCGATTCCCTGGTCTCATTCGATGCAATTGGTCTGTAGGCTGCAGCCCCATGGGCGCTGAGCCTTTTTGGCGATATTTTTCCCTCTTTTAGGAAATATTTGAGCACCTTTAGGGCCATAGATGAAGACAACTCCCAATTTGATTTATGGCCCTTTTCTTCAGCGGGCCTGTTATCCGTATGCCCTATAATCTCTACCGGATACTTTCCCTTTTTTATAAAACTGCAGATTTTACTTAATACCGGGAATGAGGTGGCTTTTAGAATATCCTTATTACCTTTGAACAGGAAATCTTCACTTAAGATGATTTTATCCTGCTCCTTGTTTGATTCAACGTTGATCTGTCCTGACAGGTCTTGGCCCATGAGTTCTAACAGGTCATCTATAGATAGCTTTTCATCAATCATAGGGGATGAAATAGGCACAACCCTGTCCGCCTCGTCGGTCCTTACTGGTGACAGGCCCCCGGAGAAACTTCCAAAGGCCCCTACAAGCGAGCCTATTGCCAAGCGTGCTTTATTATCGTCAATTACAGCGATTGAATTCAGCAGAATAAAGAATGTTAAGAGTATAAGGAAGACGGAAACAGTTAAAACCAGTCCTATATCCGCACCCTTTTCATCGTCTATTTTTCTCTTCTTTTTCGCCATTACCCTGTGCTCTCTCCCCTCTCATTAGGCGGCATAAACGCCTTGAGTTTTTGGTCTAGGATTCTCGGATTGTCTCCATTTGAAAGGGACATTACACCCTGTATAGCCATTTCTTTTGTCAGCATCTCCTCTTTGCTTCTGGTTTTCAGCTTCCCTGCTATAGGCATGCATATTATATTGGCCATAAGCGAACCATAAAAGGTCGTAAGTAAGGCTACCGCCATAGCCGGCCCAATCTTGCTCGGATCATCCATGGTTTGGAGCATCTGAACCAGTCCAATCAGGGTTCCAATCATGCCAAGTGCGGGAGCAAATGTTCCCATTGTGGTAAACAGCTCTGCGCCCAACTGGTGCCTGTTCCGGATAAAATCAACCTCGGTTTGAAGTATTTCCCTGATCTCTTCCGGTTCCAGCCCGTCAATGGAAAGCTGTACCCCTTTTTTCACAAATTCGTCTTTGACTTCCTTTATCTCACCCTCTAATGCAAGGATCCCCTCTTTTCGAGATTTTTGCGCAAAATCCGTAAACTTTTCCGTAAGCTCTTTGATGGAAATATTCTTTGCGAAAAGGGCCTTTTGAACCACCTTCATAACTCCAATCACATCCTTAAGGGGATAGTTAATCATTGTGGCCCCCATGGTTCCGCCTACAACGATCATCAGGGCGGGAATATTTATGAATGTGCCGATACCTCCTCCCATTAAAATTGCAATAAATACAAGACCAAATGCAGATATAACACCTACTATGGTGGCAATATCCATAGTTCCTCCATGTATTGAGTTATGAAATTTAAGAGACTATAATCACAGTAAACAATATGAATAATCGTTATGTTAAATATAGAGCAACCTTTGTGCCATTTTTTTTGTTTAAGGAAATATATTAAAAGAGGCAAATAATGCGAGGTAATATAAGGGGATGGGGGTATTCGGCATTTTTTTGAAAAATCTCATGTAAAATGCAGTGTCAATCATTAAGGCAGGTGTCAAGATCTTGACACCTGCCCCTTTTCTCCTTTCGCTATGTATATTTCTATTAACGCTTCATGGCAATGACATCCGCAAGCATTTGATCTGTTACGGTAATAATCCTGGAATTAGCCTGATATCCACGCTGCGTAGTGATCATCTTTACAAATTCATTTGCAATATCTACATTAGATTGCTCAAGGGAGTTAGCCAA
This sequence comes from Thermodesulfobacteriota bacterium, assembly GCA_034718555.1. GTDB lineage: Bacteria > Desulfobacterota > DSM-4660 > Desulfatiglandales > B25-G16 > M55B121. Next base: position 841 of record JAYEMW010000011.1, on the reverse strand, counting down.
AATAGTGCCCAGGCCATTTGTCCCCGGCCTATTAGTAATAGCACTGCCGCTTTGAGCGGTCTCTTCATAGAGGTTTCCGCCAATCTTGCCTAACCCCTGCGTGCTGTGAAACTTGGCCAGGGTCAATCGGAACAATGCGGCGCTCTGACCGTTAGAATACTGGCCATTAATAATGCCATCTTTTTCAACTGCAATGGACTGTAAATCACCAACACCATAGCCGTTGGAAGACTGGAAGTTTGTGCTCGATGAAGCCGCATACTGGGTGGTGGAAAGGGAATCTGGTGTCCATGTGGGGGTCAACGGATCAGTACACTGAGCACCAAAATCGAGGCTAATCGTCAATGGTGATGAACCGTCTATAAAATCAGGTGAAATCGTGAAATAGCCGTCTGTGAGATCAGTTTCCTCATCACCGGTGGTCCAGTTTCCACCTGCAATAGTATAATCAGAGCCATCTATGTTAAACTTATCAAGGTTTATGTCGGTTATGACCCCGTCGCTTGGATCGAAAACAATTTTTCCCCTGGCAAGCATGCCGACACCATCATCACCGTCGACTGTCAGGGCTGTGTGAGCGCCTGTACGGTTATCCTCCTCCGGATTACATGTAACAATAAATTCCCATGTTGATGCTGTTGTTGCAGAGGGGTCGGGATCATAATAAATCTGTATATCATGACTGTCTCCAAGGGAATCATACGCCTTGAGTGTGGTTTGATACTCATATTTATCTCCCTCAATAGGGGTGGCATTCTGGGCGTTCCATGATGCTTCTAATGTGGTGGGTGATTTGTCATCCGCGTCCGCATTCAGATTAGTGATTACCCGCATCTTACTG
>JAYEMW010000010.1:0-6179 GCA_034718555.1 Thermodesulfobacteriota bacterium | reverse complement strand
ATTGCAAAATAAGTCAGAAGGGCTAAATTCTTAATATGAGCAATACACTCAAACGAATTATCGAACTTGTTGAACGCAGAGCCAGATGTTTTGGTTACTGCATACAGGCCGGATCCAGCCAAATGGTTAAGTGATTTCATAAGGAGGATGTCATGAAGAAGAGAAAACATAAAAAATTATTACACGAAGGACAATATGTGGCCGAGGTTGAAATCGAACCGATCGATACTGATGAGGGTTGGTCACCTTATTTGTCCCTTGATGATGCATTGCAGCTTGATGATGTGCGAGATGCTCTTCGTATAGGGGATTTGTATAAAGCAGGTCGGCTCGCTCGTGTTTTCACTTTGACCCCTCTTGCACTTGACACCACCGGAGAACAAGGCGCTGCACCTGAGCGCCAACAGACCAGCGATTTTTGAAATGCTTTGCTCCACATCAAATTAGATGATTTTTCAAAATTCAGTGCCCCCCTCCAAGATTATCGAAATCGAGGGGTTCAAAGCGAAATCAGCCGACATCCTTACCTCGCTTGACTGACCTATGACCTTATTTGCCCATGATTAGGTTCTTAAAATGAATAAAACACCCGAACAAAAAGCAAGAAACAAAAAAGCATAAGTGCCTACACAGTTCACACGTCTCAACATTCATGCAAATTTTGGTACAAATCGTAACTCGGCCTAAAAAAAGGGGCTTCTTATCAATTAAACTCGTTTCGTCTCACCCAAGTTTCTATTTTCCAATTTCCCCGCTTGACGGGATCTTCGACAAGTTTCAAGCCGTAAACGGCTACACAACATTTATTTCTGTTTAAACAGGTCGGCAAGGGGGTTACTGAAGGTTCTTTTTTCTTTTTGGGCACGCCCTGCTTTTTTGGGGGATGGTTTTTTTGATTTACTCCTTTTGGTTTCTCTATTGCTGTCAAGTGCGGTTTTCATGGATAGAGAAATCCTGTTTCGTTCAATATCTACCCCTATTACAGACACACTGACCTTCTGACCTACCTTAACAAGGTCAGAAGGATTTTTAACAAAACTATCGGCCAGCTCGCTTATGTGAACCAGTCCGTCCTGATGGACGCCTATATCCACAAATGCCCCGAATGCCGTTACATTGGTTATAATGCCCGGAAGTTTCATGCCTGTTTTGATGTCACCGATTTTCTCAACCCCTTTTTCAAATCCAAAGGACTCGAATTTTTCCCTGGGGTCCCTTCCTGGTTTTGCCAGTTCTTCCATTATATCGTTTAGGGTGGGGATTCCTATCTCATCATTCACATATTTTGACAGGCTTATCTTGTTTCTAAGATCCGGATTTAAAAGAAGATCACCTACGCTGCACTCCAGATCAACTGCCATTTTATCAACCACATGGTATGATTCAGGATGCACAGCACTTGCATCAAGGGAATATTTTCCGTTAAGAATTCTCAAAAACCCGGCTGATTGTTCAAATGCCTTGGGGCCCAAGCGGGGTATTTTTTTTAATGCACTCCTCGAATCATAAGGTCCATTTTCATTTCTGTATGTGACTATATTCTTTGCGAGATGGGGACCGAGTCCGGAAACATAGGTAAGGAGCTGAACACTCGCCCTGTTTATGTCTACACCCACTTTGTTCACACAACTAATTGCTACATCATCAAGAGAGCTTTTAAGCTCGACCTGATCAACATCGTGCTGGTATTGGCCAACGCCGATTGACTTGGGCTCTATCTTTACCAACTCGGCAAGGGGGTCCATAAGCCTTCTCCCAATGGACACAGCTCCGCGAACTGTTAAGTCGAGGTCCGGAAACTCATCTCTGGCAGCCTCAGACGCAGAATATATGGATGCCCCGCTTTCGTTTACCATTACAATCTGCAAGTTTTCCGGTAGCTCAAGTTTTCTTAAAAAATTCTCGGTCTCTCTGCTTGCAGTGCCGTTTCCAACTGCTATGGCATCTATCCGGTAATCCATGCATAATTTCTTGACTGTTTCTCCAGCCTCTGTTTCCTTTTTATTGCCCATAGTGGGAAAGATAGTATCGTTGACCAAAAACTTTCCCTGTCTGTCTAAGCAGACTAATTTGCATCCTGTCCTGAACCCGGGATCAATGGCCATAACGTTTTTTTCACCCAAGGGAGATGCGAGCAGGAGTTCTCTAAGGTTATCTGCAAATACCTTGATTGCCTCTTTATCGGCCTTTTCCTTTGATTTCAGCCTTGCTTCCGTCTCCATGGATCTTGACAGCAGCCTTTTGTATGAATCATAAATTGATAACTTAACCTGATTAGAATCTTCACCGATTCCTTTTGCAAACAGTCCCTCTAAAATTTTAATGGCGTCCTCTTCATCAGGCTCTATTGCAAGATAAAGGATGCCTTCCTTTTCTCCTCTTCTCATTGCAAGTAGCCTGTGCGATGGAACCGTCGACAAGGGCTCTTCCCATTCAAAATAATCCTTGTACTTTTGTCCCTTTGATTCCATATCAGGAGCTACCTTGCTTTTAATCATTCCCCTGGAGGCAAAGAGCTTTCTTATCAAATCCCTTCCATCCTGATCCTCATTTATTTTCTCGGCTATAATGTCCCTTGCCCCGGCAATGGCATCCTCAGCATTTTCAACCCCCTTTTCAGGGTCTATAAATTCAGCCGCCTCCTGCAACGGATCAATCCCATTCTGTGCAAATATCAATTCAGCAAGGGGCTCAAGGCCCTTTTCCCTCGCAACGGTTGCCCTTGTGCGGCGTTTAGGTTTGTATGGCAGGTAGATATCTTCGAGCGCGGTCATAGTTTCAGCGGCCGTCACCTCTTCTTTAAGCTCATCAGTGAGATGGCCGTGCTGGTCCAGGGATTTCAGTATAAATTCCCTCCGTACATCAAGTTCTTCCAACCTGCGAAGCATGTCCCGGATAGAGGTTATTACGACTTCGTCAAGGCTTCCTGTGGCTTCCTTTCTGTAACGGGCAATAAACGGAATGGTTGCCTCTTGCTCAAGGAGAAGGGCAACTGCCTCCACCTGATTTTTCTTCAGTTTCAGCTCAACTGCAATCTTTAATATATGCTTTTTCTCCATACCAGCCTCTGATGTTTCTCGTTGATTTTTTAAAAGGTAATACTTTAATATTTTTAGACATAAAAGTGATGGTCTCGCAAAAACTCCTTTTACGAGACCATCACTGTTGCTTAAGTGCAGAAAAATCTATTTTGAAAGTTCAAATTTTATGGCAAGCCCTATCTTTTCCAGGGTATATGGCTTTTTTATATACTGACCTGCACCTAACCCCTGAGTCTCTCTTACACGCTCATTTTCAGCAAATCCACTCGCAATGATTGCCTTTTGCCCTGGTGATATTTTTACTATCTCTTTATATGTATCAAGGCCATCTATGCCAGGGTCCATAATCATGTCCAAAACTAACATATCAACACGGTTTTGTTTTATGTAGTCTATCGCCTCTATGCCGCTTGAAACGCTTGTTACTGAATAACCCAATTTTGTCAGGATATGTGTGGCAATTTCCCGCTGTTCTTTTACATCATCTACCACCAGGATTAATTCGCCGCTCCCTCTATAGTCCTCAATGGGCACTGAGGTTTCTTCTTTTTTAATCCCTCCCCTTGTAATAGGGAAATAGAGTTCAATGGTTGTTCCTTAAAATATAATAATATTAAGGGCCTTTCTCAAAATTACCAGGGCATCGCCAACTGAAATTTGTCCGTCTGGATTTGGCTGGTTGTTTGTATATCTAAAGGCGCAACATCTCCATGGTCGACATCCTCCTGGGTTGGTATCTCAAGGCTTAATGCAAAGCGTAATGCAATTAGGGCGTCGCCTACATTTACTGTTCCATCTCTGTTTCCAAGGGGTGCCACATCCCCGTCTGCAATAACAGTTGGTTTGTATTCAAATTCACCAATATCTACTGTTGGAGTGCCGTCGCGATCACCATCAATAGTGCGAGAATTACCCTCAAAATCATTGTCCGGAAGGTCAGGGGCATTATTGTTGCCCTTATCTATGCATGGCAATGTTTCCTGAAGGTGAAAGTCGGTGTTTGAAACAAAGAGCGGGTCAGAGTCTATATTGCCTTCACCTTCGTACCCACCCTGAATATTACAAAAGGTAATTACAGGGGTTCCTGAAATTAAAATGCTCAAGATGCCTTTATGATTATTCCTTATCGATTCAGACACGCTCGAGATCGATAATCTCCATTCTGTTGTTTGTTTCCGGATGTTTTGACGAGGGCCCTTCTGTCAGCACAACGAGTTGCCCGTCTACTCCATGAGATCGAAGCCAGCCTTTAGCGTATGCCTTCCAATCCTCAGGATGGTCCGGTTCATGAATGGGATGTACCCCATAAGAAAACTGGAGCCCTTGGCATGTGGCCTCCTGAGAACTGACTGCCATTATCCAAACAGGGAGCCTGAATCGTGTAATACTTCTTGCAGACGCCCCGCTCCTGGTGGGAACAAAGATTGCCGCAGGAGAAATACGTGTCAATGTGGCCTCAACACTTAGAGCTATCAGATCGCTGAGATCTTCATTTTCCTTATATACTGCCTCCTTCAGGGCATCACTTACTTGGTGGACCTTGCGGAATGATTCAGCAGAGACACTGATCTTTGCTAACATCTCCACGGCCTCTACCGGATAATTGCCCATGGCCGATTCTCCGGATAGCATGACACAGTCTGTACCATCAAGAATGGCATTGGCCGAGTCCGTTGCCTCTGCACGGGTAGGGCGCATATTAACCGTCATCGATTCCAGCATTTGTGTGGCCGTAATTACAGGCTTGCCCATGAGATTTGCCAGATAAATCATTTTTTTCTGGGACACGGCAATTTCCTCAATCGGTCTTTCCACTCCAAGGTCACCCCTTGCTATCATGATTCCGTCAGCTACCTTGAGTATTTCCTCTAAATTTTGTTCCGCCCGGGCACGTTCAATTTTGGCGATGATGAAGGGATTGTGCCCCATGGCATTTGCTGCATCACGCACAGCGATAATGTCTGCGGCGCTTTCCACAAAGGATTGACTTACTGCATCTACCCCTTCCTCCATGGCAAATTCAAGACACTGGAGGTCTCTGTCAGTAAAAGCGCTGATTCCAAGATCAATGTTAGGCAGGTTTAGGCCCTTTCGGGAACTTAATTTTCCCCCGACAATAGCCTTACAATATACGTCATTTCCCACTATTTTTATAACTTCAATTTCAATATATCCGTCGTTAATATACAGGGTATCCCCCGGTTTCACAACCTTTGGAAGGCGAGCAAATGACACGGATATACGTCCCTTGTCACCGACTATATCATCGGTTGTCAAGATTAAGGTATCTCCTTTTTTTAACTTTATGGGATCTATAGCCAATCGGCCTAACCTCATTTTTGGGCCTGGAAGGTCAGCCATTATGGCCAACCTGCGCCCAGTGGCACTTGCAGCATCCCGGAGTTTTTCAATTATTCTTTTATGGCTATTAAAATCACCATGGGAAAAATTTAAACGGGCCACGTTCATACCTGCCAGCATCATTTTTTCCATGACTTCAGGCGATTCCGATGCCGGACCTATCGTGCATACTATTTTTGTCTTGCTTTTAGGCAGCTTCATAAATTTGTTCCTCCTGTGTAAAGAAACCTCCGATAACATTTGAGACATTTTTTACATAGGAGTATGTAAATAACCAGACTTGATGTCAACCCTAAAATAGGCAGTTTAATCATCGGCAATAATTATCCTAATAAATGTCCTGAGACTGATTTTGCATTTTATACTAATGATGGTTTCATAAAAAGTCGTCATTCCGGTGAAAACCGGAGTCCAGAAGCTCTGTAACTAATTGAAAAACTGGATTCCGGCTTTCGCCGGAATGACAAAAAATGATATTTTTCGACTTTTTACGATTCCATCAATGTTTGAATTCTCACTTATGGGATTGAAAAGTTTATGTGGAAATGATATTTAAAGGCATGCGATATAATGAAAAATCTACAAAATTAATTGATGCCCATTGCCATCTTTATTCGTTGTCCGGCATTGAAGATGCCATTCTCAGCGCATGCGATGCCGGCGTTTCAAAGGCGATTGTAGTGTCCGAGGACCTGGACACAATGGAGAAAACGTTGAGATTAAGGGATAAGTTTCCCGAATTTGTGCTCCCGGGCCTTGGAATTCATCCAGCAAATC
>JAYEMW010000009.1:0-6223 GCA_034718555.1 Thermodesulfobacteriota bacterium | reverse complement strand
TATTAAATCCGTTACCGGGCTGTCCTGGTAACGGATTTTTTTTATCCAAAAATCTTAAAGGCAGAGAGGAATTCTTTGCATCTTTATCCAAGGGAGGTTTTAAAAAAAACTATGGATACTTTCTTATCGGCAAAAAATCATGCGGTTCGTCGCTCAGTAAGAAAATTTTGCGAACGTGAAATCATGCCTATCGCCAAGGAGATTGACCAGGAGGCCTCATTCCCCTGGGATGTAGTCGAGAAGATGGGAAGGCTTGGCTACTTTGGCATACAGGTACCTGAAGATCTGGGAGGCGCAGGTTTGGATACTGTTGATTACATTATTATTGTAGAGGAGGTTTCAAGGGCCAGCGCTGCCCTTGGACTCTGTATAACTGTTCACAACAGTGTGGCGGTTTACCCATTGCTGGCCTTTGGCACGGATTATCAAAAACAGAAGTGGGTGCCACCCCTTGCCAGAGGTGAAAAGATTGGCGCATTTTGCCTCACTGAACCAAATATTGGGTCAGATGCAGCAGGAGTCGAGGCAACAGCAGTCCGCAAGAATGGTCATTATCTGATTAATGCAAACAAGGTTTTCGTTACAAACGGGGGAGTTGCCGATGTCTGTCTTATTTTTGCAAGGACGGATCCTGACGCAGGGCGCAAGGGGATCAGCGTGATCGTGGCAGAGAGAGGTCTGCCTGGATTTGTGATAGGCGACCTTGAAGATCTCTGCGGAGTCAGGGCAAATCCTGTGTGCTCTATCAGGCTTTATGACTGTCAGGTACCCTTGGAAAATCTCTTAGGAGAGGAAGGCATGGGATTGCGCATAGGAATGGCTGGGCTGGATACAGGCAGGATTGGTATAGCAGCGCAGGCCGTAGGAATTGGGCAGGCTGCATTTGAGGAATCTGTCAAGTACTCGAAACAACGTTATCAGTTTGGTGTTCCTATTGCAAAACACGAAGCTATAAGCATGATGATAGCAGACATTGCCACAAAATTGGATGCGGCCCGTCTAATGGTTTACAGGGCCGCTGTGTTGCGAGATCAGGGAAAAGCATATTCACAGGCATCGGCGATGGCTAAACTCTTTGCCTCTGAGATCGCGTGTGAAGTTACAGATATGGCGGTACAAATACATGGCGGGTATGGCTATTCCAAATCATATCCTGTTGAGCGCTATTACAGGGATGCCAGGGTTACAAGGATTTACGAAGGAAGCTCAGAGGTTCACAGAATGGTCATTGCAAGAGGGGTGACAGGACAGTAATTGGACTAATATATGGAGAAAAACAAATGGGAATAAAAATAATAGTTTGCGTTAAATCAGTTGTTACAAATGCGCCGGATGGGCGGGTGGTTCGGTCTTCTAATTTTTGTGAACTTAACCCATATGATAGGCCACCGCTGGATATAGCGTTGCGCCTGAGGGAAGAATTGGGCGGCACAATAACAGCACTTTCCATGGGGCCTGAGCCGTGCGCTTTTACCCTTAATGAGGCTATGGCTATGGGTGCGGACAGTGGAATTTTACTCTGCGATCCTGCCTTTGCCGGATCGGACACACTGGCGACGTCCAGCGCTCTGGCAGGCGCAATACAAAAATTAGCGCCCTTTGACCTAATTCTTTTTGGGGATAGATCTTCAGATAGCGACACCGGCCAGGTTGGGCCGCAGACATCTGCTCATCTTAACCTGCCTTTGGTGACAAATGCCCATTCTTTAGAGTCTAAGGGGGATTATCTTCTTGTTGAACGTAAGGTCGATGGATTCCTTGAGAGTTACGAGGTTTTCTTTCCTGCTGCGCTTACCATACATCCAGGAGCTGTTCAGCCAAGAGATGTTGGTCTTTTTGACATCAAATCGGCTTACGGTGATAAGGATGTGAAATATTGGGACCTGTCTGATCTTGGTTTGTCTTCCGATAGCGTTGGCCAGGCAGGGTCTGCTACAAGCTTACTAACATTTTCTCGTATGGAAAGTGCAAGAAAATGTGAATTTTTATCGGGATTAGCAGAGGAACAAGCCGAGGAGATGGTTTTTAGGATGTCCGAATTAGGTATAATTTGATGCAGTGGAATTAAAATAATACGCTATTAAAATTACAGGGGAATTATTTCATGGAAAAAATATTAGAAAAAGAAATTTGGGTATATGTTGATTTGAGAAACAGAAGGCTCTTTGACCTTTCACTCAATGTATTGGCCAAGGCTCGTGAAATAGCAGAACTGGTGTCTGGGAAAACTGCTGCCCTAACATTAGGTTTTTCAGAAGCTGATAAAAAAGATGATGTATCTACCGTGGCGAAGGCAAGCCTGAGCGTTGATTTTGCTGCAAATGAATGCATTAACCATGGCGCAGATTTTGTTTATGTTATGGACAACGAAAAACTAACTATTCCGCGGGCTGATATTTATGCAAGTGTTCTGGCAAATACTGTTCAAAGGCGTAACCCTACGCTTGTGATTTTTGCACTTACGGATTTTGCCAGGGAGTTGGCGGCAAGAACCGCAAGGATAACTAACGCCGGTTTAATTTCTCGATGTATGGATATTAAATTCGATGGAGACAGGCTCGTGGCAAAATGCCATTCATGGGGCGGTGAAGTTATGGCGGATATAGTTTTTGACAATGGATTAAATACCGGATTCATGACTATGCAGTTGAATGCATTTAGACATGTAGAACCTAAAGGCGAGCCTGGTGTTGTGGAATGGATCCCGATAGATAATGTTGATGTTCCTGAAAACCCCCGTCTGTTATCAAGCGCAGTGGAAACCGATAAAAAACAGCATCTGGAGGATGCCAAAGTGGTAGTAGTAGGGGGAGCAGGGCTCCATGCCCCTGAAAATTTTGGCCTGGTCCGTGAACTTGCTGCTGCCCTGGGAGGCGAAGTAGGCGCTACACGTCCACCAGTTTTGCAACACTGGGTGGATGAGGAACGATTGATCGGTCAGACCGGCAAGACAGTAATGCCCGACCTACTTTTTTCTATTGGCACATCCGGGGCTGTCCAGTACACAGCAGGTATAATGGAGTCTAAAACAATCGTGGCAATCAACAGGGACAGGAATTCCCCTATATTTCAGACCGCAGACCTCGGTATTGTTGCTGATGCAAAGACCTTCCTCCCATTGTTTATAGCAAAGGTAAGGAATGCAACAGTAAACAAGATGGCGGATGTTATGCACGGCACAGTAAAAACGAGCAATGGAAATGGCTTTGGCAGGAGGGTTAAAAAGCTCCGTGAAAGCCACAATTGGACCATGGGGGAATTAGCGCAGGCTGCATGTGAATCTCCGGAATTTATCGAGAGGATAGAGAATAACGAGGTTACGCCTCCGGTTAGCTTTTTATTGAAACTGGCCAGCGTCCTAAATGTTGATGCAGGAACATTTCTCCGCAGGGATTCAAAAAGAATAGTTCGAAATATGCGCACCCAGGCCTTTATCAAACGAACACAAAATTACTCTTATCAAACCCTTAGTCCTGGTGATGAAAGCGATCATATGCACGCATTTATGGTTACTGTTGAGCCAAATCAGATGCACAAACCCGTGGCATACAAACACGAAGGAGAGGAATTCCTTTTTGTAATGGAGGGAGATTTGAGGCTAACTGTAGGCAGCAAGGTACATCGCCTCGGGCCAAACGAGTCCATCCATTTTAAATCCCACATTCCCCATAAGCTGAAAAGCATATCCAATAAAAAGGCCCGGTGTATAGTAGTGCTTTATACGCCCTGACAAGATAATCTCGTATCAGCTCAATAAATAGCGGCAACTATTTTTTACCTTAATAACTATATGCGATGCAGAAGAAAATTCCTTCCCAAGATAACTGTCGCTATTTGTTCTACAACCTCGAAATGTCTATCTCTTGTCAGGAGAGTTCCCCCGATTTCCATGCAGGATGCCGCGATCCATACATCATTGATCGGTATTTTAGTCCCCTTTTTTTGCAATGATAAAAATATAATGGCGTATTTTCTGGCAACAGCTTCATTCACATCAATGATTTCTACCCCCAGACGGTTGATGAACTGCAGCAATTTTTTCTCGTTGACTTGCTGCTGACTCCCTTTCATGAACCCAAAATTGAGTTCTCCTATAACTACGGTGGGTAAATACAGGTATTCGTGATGGGTGGCCAAGAAATCTACTGTTTCAGACAACCCCTCGGCATAGTCGCTGTAAATATTCGTATCCAGTACAAGTTTCAATCCCAATCCCTATCATTGATCTGGCTGAAGACCTCGGTCGCTTTTCTCAGTTCTTCTGCTTCATCATGCGAGAGCCATCCTGCAAGTTTCCGGATCATCTTTTCGCGATCATTCACTAAGCCCAATTTTTCATCCACTGCCTCTAAAATATATGCCGATTTTGTCTTACCCGCTTTCATGGCAGCTTTTGTAATTATCTTTTCTTTTTCCGGGGGTATTCTTAAGCTTAAAGGCATAGACGCAAACCTCCTTGTATCGCATTTTTAGTAATTGTATCTCAAAATGGTTGCGGTGTCAATGTTAATATAAAAAATAAAGAAAAAAGCTGATCCCGGATCGGGCCTGCCCCGTACCGGATACGGGGTCCGGGAGGAATCCATGAGTTATTACTCGGAGTTATTGAGATGTTACATCTCGTCATTCCGGCGAAAGCCGGAATCCAGTCTTTTCAAGCAGTTGCATACCATCTGGACTTCGGTTTTCACCGAAGTGACGACTTTTTATATGATGTTTGGCAAGAAGGCTCCTTATAATTCCAGTATTTTGAAATGTAAAATAGCCTTTACTTACCACAGCAATTTTTATACTTCTTTCCGCTTCCACATGGACATGGATCGTTACGCCCAACTTTCATTTCAGCTATGATAGTTTTGGGTGGATTCAATAATATCTCTAAATCGGTAATATGCTCTGGTTTATCCGGTTCCAATCCAATTATATATTTCCAACCATTTTTTTCAAATATCGATACTACTTCTTTCAATCTTTCTTCTGTTTGAACATTTACAACAGCCGGTTTTTTTTCAGTGCCTAATTTTGCTGTTTTTTTACCATCAAATATTTTCTTCATCTTATCACCATATAAAATATTACAGGATCCATCTACCGCATAACATAGACTACAAGGACAATTATCCATATTATAATACGAAAAACCGATTTTCTATTGGAAAAAACATTATCACTTTATTATAACTATGTAAATACATTGATATAATAATAAAGAGGTTTTAAATGGCTTCTAATCAGGCAAAAACTATTTTACAAAATGTATTCGGATATAACGAATTCAGGCCACTGCAGGAGAAGATTATTGATAATGTTCTCCGAAAAAATGATACACTCGCTATTATGCCTACTGGGGGCGGGAAATCACTCTGTTATCAAATTCCTGCCCTGATTTTTTCAGGCTTAACAATAGTTGTCTCTCCGCTGATCTCGTTAATGAAGGATCAGGTGGAGCAATTAACGGAATTAGGGGTTGCCGCAGTGTTTCTGAACAGCTCCTTACCGCCTGCTGAATATCGCCGCAATGTGGAACAAATAAAACAGAACAAGATCAAAATAGTTTATCTGGCGCCGGAAACGCTGTTAAAGCCGAAAATTCTTGCAATTTTTTCGTCCGTTAAGGTGGAGTGCATTGCCATTGACGAAGCCCACTGTATTTCTGCATGGGGGCATGATTTTCGCCCGGAATACCGGCAGCTTGTTGGAGTCAGATCCAGTTTTCCGGATGCAGCATGTATTGCGCTGACCGCCACAGCAACACCGACAGTTCGGGAAGACATAAAAAATACTCTTCACTTTGATGCTTCCGGTGAATTTATCGCAAGTTTTAACAGGGAAAACCTTTTCCTTCAGATAGTCCCCAAGAATGATCCTCTTGATCAAACAATTAAATTTATAAAAAAATTTCCGGATCAGTCCGGCATTATTTATTGCTTTACCAGAAAACAGGTGGATGACCTCAGCAGCGTGTTAGAAAGGAATGGTTTTTCAGTCAAACCTTACCATGCGGGCCTGTCTGAAGGGGATCGCAAAGAAAACCAGGAATTATTCATCAGAGATGATGTGCAGATTATCGTGGCTACCATTGCTTTTGGCATGGGGATCAACAAACCGAATATCCGTTTTGTGGTTCATTTTGATCTGCCCAAAAACATTGAAAGTTATTATCAGGAAATCGGAAGAGCCGGACGCGACGGCTTAAAATCGGATTGTCTCCTGCTTTTCAGTT
>JAYEMW010000008.1:0-6232 GCA_034718555.1 Thermodesulfobacteriota bacterium | reverse complement strand
ATATGGTTGAAAACCGGTTGCAAGAATAATCGCCCCGGCATTCAATGTTATTTCTTTTTCGGTTTGGTTAAAATCAACAGCGTCTGCCGGACAGAATTTTTCACAGGCCCTGCATTTTCCCTTCTCAAAATATATGCAATTGTCAGCATCAATAAAATATTTTAAAGGAACGGCCTGTGGATAACGTATACTGGCAGCTTTACGTTTTATTAACCCTGCATTGTATTCATCATCAACCTTTCTCGGGCATTTCTCAGAGCATGTCCCGCATGCAATACATTTATCCAGGTCTATATACCTTGGCTTCTGGTTCAGCTTGACCTGGAAATTGCCTGGCTCTCCAGTTACACTTTCTAACTCGGCAAGGGTAAGTATTTCAATATTTAGATGCTTTCCACATTCCACAAGTTTTGGAGACATGATGCACATTGAACAGTCGTTTGTGGGAAACGTCTTATCCAACTGAGACATTCTCCCCCCGATGCTGGAGGATTTTTCAATTAGATAAACATAAAACCCGGAATCTGCAAGATCAAGAGAGGCTTGCATCCCTCCAATTCCGCCGCCTACAACAACAACTGCCCCTGTTTTATCCTTTGCCATATCTTCCCTGAAATAGTTCTCTGAATAAAGAAAGGAAAATGAATATAGTTAATTCCTTTGTAAATAAAAAACTCATAAAAAATTTCACAAAAGTGAGTATTTATTCTTTTTTCACCTTAATCAATGACAAGCCCATAAAGTATCTTGTAAGCGTTCACGGGTTCAAAGGTTTCCCGCTTACAGCGGGATTCAAAGGTTGTACCCTCATCACCATATGCCATTTTGTAAGCGTTTTGTACCGGAAATCCGACTGCTTCCATGTCCACATAAATCTGGAGCATTGTGCTTGGCAATGATTTTAAAAAAACTCACATTTTTTATGAGCATCTCGGGGGTCCAATTTAAGTCTCTTTCATAACCCTGAACCCTGAACCCTGAACGTTGAACGTTGAACCTTGAACCTTGAACCTTGAACGGTTACAGTATCTTTTTGCAAAACCATCGGATATATATTATTAATAAAATTCTTTTATTCCGCTTATATCTATTTTGTTCCGCCCTAACCCAAGGGTCTCCCCTTCTATACCAAGGCTCAATCCAAGGAGCTGTGTATAAAGAATGGCAGGGAGGGCGTGATTTACATCTTGGCTGGAGTTAATCATTTGTTGAACTGTGTCAAATTGCAGATGACAGTACGTACATGAATCGCATAGGTAATCAGCGCCTGATTCACTTGCGTTTATAATCTTTTTTTTCGTCAAATCCATTGATAGTTCGTCATTTGTGCCGAACAATGGAGCCCCGCAACAATCAAGCCGAGACTGCCAATAAATGCTCTCTGCTCCTGTTACTCCCACAAGTTTATCAAATAACTCAGGGTTTACCGGGTCGTCAAACATCACTACATCGCTCGGCCTGAGGGCATGGCATCCATAGTGTGTTGCAATTTTAAGGTCCTTATATGCCTTAACAACCTTTTCCTTTATGGCATCTATACCTACGTCATGATACAGGACAGATAGGATATGTTTAATTTCAGTTTTACCCTGATATTCGAGGCCCTCTTTTCCAAGGATAACATTTATTTCGTCTTTAAGAGCGCTGCTCTCTTTAAGTCTATGCTCTGCCTCCTTAAACATTCCAAACCCGCACATGCAAAGAACAATGATATTTAAGCCTTCTTTTTCCGCTAAGGCCATATTCCGCGCTGCGGAGAGAATGGCTGACTTATAGTCTGTGTTTCTGAATGGATATCCACAGCAATTAAATTCTTTTATATCCACCACCTCCACGCCTAATTTATCCAGTACTGCCCTGGAAGAGGATTCATACTGCTTGAGTCTGGCAGGAATGCTGCAGCCTAAGAATAATGCAAATTTCATAATAGTCTTTCCTGATTCTAATATATTAAACTGTTTTGGCCTTTACATTTTGTATGGCCAAATTCTTTAGCTCAAAAAGCACTTCTGTTATCTTCACCCCCTGAGGGCACTGCTCCTGGCACTGGTAACAGGTAACACAATCCCAGAGCATATTTGACCCAAGGGCCAGTTCTTTTATTCCCAAACCAAGGGAATACATAATTTGATGAGGCAAAAGCCCTAATGTTTCCTTTGGGTTCTCATAATTTGCTACTATCGGACATACATTCGTGCATGTCTGGCAGCCAAAACACTCTTTGAATGTACTTGCTTGCGATGAGAGTGATTCATCTTGAAATTCCCTGTCAGGTGTTGTGATAGTTATGATTTCCGTCTGATCCTTTATCAGATTGTAGCCTGCAGTGACTGCATCTCTTGCCTGGGTTAATGGTTTTTTGTAGTCTTTCTCAGGTATAGTTTCCCTCATTAGACCCCTGTAATAAGATAATGGGGAAAGTATGGAAAATTCAGGGTAGTCGCCTTGAAACATACTCTCTCTCATGCTGAACCATAGATCTTCCAAATTTATACCGGCCGGGCATACATCAGTACACCTATGGCAATTAGTGCATAGATAAGTCCCATCAAGGATAAGCAAGAGTTCCTCTTTGTCCATATCTTGTTTAGAGGCCACTTTTTTTAAAGATTGGATTTTTTCAGACGGGAGTATGTTTATATTGCTAATCTGTTCAAATACAATTCCTGCTGAACATGTTGATGTACATTGCCCGCAATGGGTGCATGCGTCAAGTTCAAGGGCCTGTCTGGTTTCAATGTTTGGTATCTCTGAATCCTCTCTATTCATTACACTGTTTGCAAGGATGCTTAAGGGAGTGGTGAATATGTGAAAGAATTTTGAAAAGGGAATATAGGCAAGCCCAATAAAACATGCAAGAAAATGTATATACCATAACAATGTATGAATACCGGCGTTATTTAAGCCAAGTGCAATTCCTTTGACTGATGCAGCCACTGAGTTTCCCATAAATGCCCATTGGGGCCTGGAATGACATCCTGCACAGCTCATCTCATGTAGTTCTTTGCCCTCTTCAAGCAGTTCACTTTCAAATGGGCCTTTTATATCAGGGGAAACTACTCCAAAATTATTTACCCAAAATGCAGTAAGGGGTTTTATTTCCTCAGCATCCTCCAGGCCTGCATATTCCTCAACCATATCTTCATATATTGAGTATGATCCAATCTTTGCACCTTCCAAGAGGATACCGGAGACCATGATAATTGCCAATAAAATTATAGCATAATGATCCATGGCGTTTGTTTTTAGTCGAGGCGCCTTGCGAATGAATCTTCGGTAAATGGCCAGGCATACACCGACTATAACAAGAAGGCCGAATAGGTCTCTCAAGAACATAAATGGATTTATGGTAGGGGAGTAATCAGGAAAAATTGCAGAGGTAATAAAAGAATCAAGGGCATGCATAAAAAGAAGCAGCATAAATGCCCAATAAATTAAGATATGGGCAAGCCACCTTATGAAATCCTCCTGCATTACCTTTCTCTGAACAATTATATCAAGAAAAAATACCTTGAGGAGTGTCAGAATTTTACCGCTAAAGATCGTGGTAATAACGCCTTTGAGGGCCGCTGAAAATCTTGCGGAAGCGTTTTTTGAATCTACGCTAATCTTTAGAGAAAACCAGGAGTTTATCTTATACATTAAGCCAATAATAAAGATTATCAAGGCCCCATACAGGCTGATAAAGTAAAACATAGACTTGTCATCCTTTTATAGTTTTTCGTGGTTAAATGCTAAGGGTCTTTGAAAAACGGCAAGCGCTAAACTTTTGCCACATCTAAGATGGCGGGAAGTCTGTTTTCCCACCCCATAGTCACCAATTGAACTCCCTGGCAGAGATCTTTCAGGGACACAATCAATTCTCCCGCAATATTTATGCACTCGGCAAGCCTATCCGGCGCCTTTCTGATCCTCGAAATCGTCTCTTCCGGTATCGGTGGTCCAGGAATATTGGTAGAAATATATCTGGCAACTGCAACTGATTTCAGAACAAAAACAGTTGCTATTACAGGAACTTCTAACCTCTTGGCCTTTTCCATAAAATAAGTAAACGCCGGTATGTTAAAAACAGGTGGGGTTATAATAAACTGTGCGCCTTCCTGGACTTTTTTCCGCGCAAGTTCTAATTCTGCGTCAAGTTCCATATCATTTTTTGCCGGTTTTATTGAGCATCCGGTTACAAACTCAGGAACACCCTTTAATTCCATGCCGGCCATGTCAACGCCATTTTGAAGACCTTTTACGGTTGTCAGCAAGGTTAATTCATCAATATCTAAAATGGGATTGGCATCAATATGATCTCCGTACTTGATCTCTTCACCTGGTACAACCAGAAGGTTTTTAATGCCGAGCATATATGCAGACAATATATCTCCCTGGAGCGCCAGTCTGTTTCTATCCCTGGTGCAAATCTGCATAATAGTTTCCATGCCATGCTGCTGCATCAAGGCCGCACCGCCGAGTGCGCTCATTCTCATTACAGCCTGTCCCATTTCAGGAACAATAACGCCATCAACCCTGCCTTTTACTCTTATAATATTTGAAAAAAGCTCAGAGACATCTACGCCTTTGGGGGTGTCAAATTCGGCTAATACAACAAAATCTCCTGACAGCAATTTTTTTTGAAAGCCCATAGTTCACCTTTTTTGATATGAACGAAACTGTTACGTATCCATCCATGTAGCCACAAAGGCACTAAGACACAAAAAATTGATTTAAGGGTTCACAAAGAAATAAGTTCGCAATTTCAGGTGTTGAGGCACCCGTCTAACAAGGCGTGGAAACGCAGGAATATCAGGTATATTCCGAGTTTTCACAACGCAGTTAGGCGGGATGCATCGGCGTCTGAAATGTAAAGTTATTTTTGAGTGAGCCCTAAGTCTTTCTCTATTGACAAAAATTGTTTACATGACGTTTATGAGCAACTATACCGTCGGCCTTGGAAGCATGCCTGCCATCTCCATAATCTCGGCTACCCTGTGCTCCCATTCTATTGCCATCAAATGCACCCCGGCAATTCCCTCCATTTCCTGCATCTCCTGCATCTGTTCACAGGCAATCTTTATGCCCTCATTGGCAACATTTCCCTTTCCCGCGCCCCTAAGACGATTTATCATATCTTCCGGGATGGTAATACCACTAACATTTGCAGCCATGTATCGGGCCATACCTACGGATTTAAGCGGTGTAATGCCCGCCAGAATCTTACATTTTTCATGGAGGCCAAGATCAACTACCTGTTTCATAAACTCCTTAAAACGGGGCATATCATAGATACATTGGGTCTGTATAAAGTCCACGCCTGCCTCTACTTTTTTCTCCAGCCTGTTCACCCTGTACCAGAATGGATCGGCAAAAGGATTGCATGCAGCCCCTATAAACATCTTAAATTCACCCTCTATATCCTCACCACAGATAATCTTTTGTTCATCCCTCATTGTCTTAACCATATAGATCATCTGGATGGAATCTATGTCAAATACATTTTTTGCCTCAGGGTGGTTTCCAAATGATTGATGGTCACCAGACAGGCAAAGCATATTTTTTATTCCAAAGGCAGTAGCGCCAAACAGATCCGA
Source organism: Thermodesulfobacteriota bacterium (assembly GCA_034718555.1). Taxonomy (GTDB): domain Bacteria; phylum Desulfobacterota; class DSM-4660; order Desulfatiglandales; family B25-G16; genus M55B121. The sequence goes on along the minus strand of JAYEMW010000008.1, from coordinate 653 downwards.
CATCATGGCTATCCTGTTTCGGTCCCTGGCCACCATCTGCATATTAGGCTCGAGTCCTTCGTCTAACAATACCTTTGCTGCTGCAATTGAAGACATTCGGACAATGGCGGTCTGGTTATCGGTTATATTAACTGCATCCACGTTGCCTCTTAGCATAGCAGCCTTTTTCTTGACTACCTCTGCATCCGGCCCCTTTGGAGGACCTAATTCACCTGTAACTACAAATTCACCCTTCTCTAAAAGTCTTTCAAGATTACTTCCGGATTTCATAGTCTCATATCCTCCCTTACAATCTTCCTTGGACCGCCATCATGACTCGATCTCCAGTCCTTGTACATTTCAACCGGTTTAATTCTATCCAATTCATCCAGGGCCTTTAGCCGTTCTACAATAAGGTGCCATGCACACTCAGTGTCTTTATTTATCTCACAGCTCCCATTGGAGGAGCCTCCGCATGGACCATTTAACAGGCTTTTTGCGCATCTTGTTACAGGACAAATACCACCTGTCTTTTCAAGGACGCAATCACCACACCCGACACAGCGCTCTTCCCAGATACCCACACCTATATTTGCGCCCATAAAGGTGGTGTTCAGCGCAGGAACTATTCTCGTTGGCTTATCAGTGATAACACGGTTAAAAAATGCAGTTGC
>JAYEMW010000007.1:0-6248 GCA_034718555.1 Thermodesulfobacteriota bacterium | reverse complement strand
TAATTTAAAATCCGGAGGACTGAGACGTATATTCACTAACTTAGTTGCAAACTGTTTTGCAGATCTCACGGTTGGTAAAAAAGACGGACTTAGCATTACGATTTTCCTATTTCTCGAGAATATCTGAACGATTTCTCTTAGAAGTAAATCAGAACCAGGCCCCAGGATAATATTTTCTTTATTGACTCCTGAATATTCAGCTAAAAGTTCTCTAAGTAATTCTAAATCTACAGGGTTTGTATATCGGTTTAATTCTAATAAACCTTTTTTTGCCGCTGCTATTACATTTTTTGGAGGAAGATAGGGCAGCTCATTCATATTCAGCCTTATAGTTTCCTTCAGCACTTCACCTCCATTAACATCTCTTCTTTGTACCCTATTATGACCTTTATATATCCCAAAAAAAGCTCATCCACCTCAAAATCACCTGTATCGACCCTCAGGCAATCAAGACTGTTAACTTTATCCTTGGTTCCTGCTACAATAATGTTATCCTTGCCAATTTTTTTTATCACTTCCGGTGTAAATTGTTTGTTCCCTCTTCCAAATATAAAGCCGTTTCCGCCTAATGGAGTAACAATTAATTTTTTCTTTTTATATTTCTTAAACAATTCCAGAATACCCTTTTCGTTAAGATCGGCACCCATTAGCTCACCATCGAAAATAGCATCAATGCCCAATAGTGTTTTATCAAGTTTAAGCTCATCGGTAACCGCTTCAACCGTTGTTCCGGGGCCGAGCAAATAGAGAATTCCATGATCCATGCCTTCGACTATATATTGAGCTACATCCTTTTTGTTTTCAATAGAAGAACTGGAGGTGCTTGATGCCTCTTTGCCGGCCTGCAGGAAGTTTCTAACATTCGGCACTAAAAGGGAGCCGTACAGCCTGGATGCTAATTTCCCCTCCCTGAAGGCACTTTCATCTATATCCAAAACTTCCTCTTCAGTGATATCAGTTCCCCCAATAAAAGCATCTAACATCTCGGCTGCTGCTCTTGCACTGACAGCAAACACTGAACTAAAAATCTTTACCCCAGAAGGTACGGCAATTACTGGTATTTTAGAGCCAACTGCATCATAAATATCCCTCGCAGTACCATCACCCCCTACGAAAATGAGTAGTCCAATGCCACTATTTAACATCTCTAAGGCTATTTTTTTCGAATCCTCTGCCGTTGTTTCCTCATCAATAGCACCTATAACCTCCAATTGAATATCGAAATTCTTCACATGCTCCTCTCCCATTTTTCCAGGTGCTGTATAAATTATGATTTCTTGTTTATTTTTTATATGAGTGAAGAAATCTTTTGTTTTTGCAGGCGTTACAGTCTTTGCCCCCAGGTCCAGTGATTTTTTAAACATCTCGCCATCGGTCCCCTTCAAGCCAACACTGCCACCCATTCCTGCAACAGGATTCACAATTAAACCTATTGTTTTTTTCATGCTTTATCCTTCTAAAATTCATTCCTTGGGTATTTTGCCCACATTCCGGCTAATTCATCTTCTTCACTCTTAATCTCAGCATAGTGTGTAGTTAAGCCATCTTGAATCATTCTTACGCCACTCTGCTTTATCACTGTATCCATCTTGGAGGTATACCACTTGTTGCAATATCGTTGCATGCTATATGAACTGCGAGCTTTCCAATATTTTCAATTGCCCCCACGATTGGATCAACATGGGAAGCGAGAACGTGACCACCAACTTTTGTCAATGCTACATCCTCGCCAAAATGAGACCCCATGATAACATCCGTATCATTGGTTTTTGTATAGGGATATACACACCTCATCAACATATCCAAAGAAAATTTCGACATTATATCTCCTTTCTTGTATATACTCCTGCAATAAATATTTATACATATTAATTTCGCATAGAAGCCCTATGTTTTACAAGGTAAAATATATGAGTTGGGACAGCTTAACTAAATATTGACAAAAAATATGCTTTTTTGTTTTTTTTTATTTTTGGATTTTGTTTTAAAGTTTGACATTTTATTAACCATGTTGTTTTTTTATAGAAAAACCGGATCAATAGACCCGGTTTTCTGACACTATCCTTGATTTTAATTGTCACTCAATTAGTGAACTGACTTATGACTATTTTTCCCCTACCTCATTCTGAAAAGCGCCAAAACCAGCGATCATAAGCAGTATACCAACTATAATCCCGTTCCACATATTGCCTACATGAGCCTGAAGTTGGGGGATGAACGCGGCGATAATCAACCAAATTCCCAGGATACCGGCTGTCCAGCCCTGCCAGCTTTTCTCTTTAATCATTGTAAATCCGGCAATACCGGTGATCACGCCGACTATCAGATTATCCCACAGGTTTCCCATTGGAGGGAAGGATAAAAAAGCTGCTATAAAAAGCCAAATTCCCAAAATCCCGTTTGTCCATGCTTGCCATAATTTAGACATTTTGAACCTCCTTTATGTTATGTTATATGTTAAATGAAAGACAGTCTAATGAACTGCACTTATATACATATCAAAATGCGTGCCAATATTAATCAAAACGGTTTATTCTGTAATAACAACAAGTTATAAGTAGCTCATAGGTAGCCAATAAGATAATAAGAGGTGGAAAAGGGAAATGTTATTTCGCAGTTATTTTTATAATTTCGTTAAAAATCAGTATATATGGGCATTAGTAGCTGTGTAATTCGACTTCACACTACTTGAAGTTTTCCGCATTGATCCCGTGTTTTTTAGTAAGATTTTGTAGTTGTCTGCGGTCATAGCCACTTATTTCAGCCGCCCGTGTAATATTTCCCCTGGTTTTACTGAGGATACGTTTTAAAAAGCTGCATTCAATATCTCGTATAATATTTTCGGTGCGTCTGTTTTTTTCACCCTTGAGATCTTCTTTAGTCAGGGGTGGTTTTATGGCATTTTCCCGAATTTCAGGTGGAAGTGTATCTACAGTTATAACCCCATCTTTGGCAAAGATAATTGCCTGTTGAATAATATTTTCCAATTCACGCACATTACCCGGCCAATTGTACGACTGCAGAATATTTAAGACTTCATCTGATATTTCAATTTTTTTTTGTCCGTTAACGTTTAACAGACTATATTTTTCAGTGAAAGATTGTACTAAAAGGGGGATATCCTCTTTACGCTCCCGCAAAGGCGGTATTTGCAGGTACACTACCTTTAACCGGTAATAGAGATCACTGCGGAATCTCTTTTTTTCGATTTCTTCATATAATCTACGATTGGTTGCAGCAACGATACGGGCATTTGTTTTAATGTATTGTGTGCCCCCTACGCGGGTAAATTTCTGATTTTCGAGGACATGCAGTAACTTAACCTGTAATTCCAGAGGCAATTCTCCAATTTCGTCTAAAAACAAGGTGCCCTTATCCGCGAGTTCAAATTTACCTTTTTTGGTATGGACGGCCCCGGTAAAAGCGCCCCTCTCATGGCCAAACAATTCACTTTCCAGCAGATTTTCAGGAATAGCACCACAGTTAATCTCAATAAAGGGATTATCGGCCTGAGCGCTCATGTAATGAACGGAAGCGGCCACCATCTGCTTTCCCGTCCCGGATTCGCCTTCAATAAGTACAGTAGCCGGAGTTGCGGCAATCTGTTTAAGTGTTTCGAGCAAAGCCTGCACTTTTAGGTTGGCCGTAATAATCTCCCTGAAACCTTCATATTTTTTTATTCGCTCTTTCAATTGTACATTCTCACTAAGTAACTGGGCATACTGAAAAGCTTTTTCGAGAAGCGGTTGCAGTTCGGCTATTTTTATTGGTTTAAGGATGTAATCGTAGGCCCCCATTTTCATTGCTTGGACCGCGTTTTCGACAGAACCGAAGGCGGTAACAATGATTACGGGAATATGTTTGTGGTGTTGCCGTACATACTGAAGTAAATTCAGACCGTCCTGTTCCGGCATGCGCAGATCAGTAAGCACCAGATGAATCACTTCATTTTTGAGATATTCAATGGCCTCACTCCCGTTTTGGGCCAGGATGACCCGGTATTTATTTTTCAGGTTTATTTTTAGAACTTTGCGTATTTTTTCTTCATCATCAGCAATTAAAATAGTTCGCTCAAACGAGTTCATAATTTTTCCTTATCTTTTTATTTCATCGCCTGTTTTGGTAAGTAAATGGTGAAACATGTATATCCTGATTGCGACGTAAATTCAATGGAACCGGACAAGACTTCAATAATTTGATGAACAATGGAGAGTCCCAAACCGGTGCCGTTTTCCCTTGTTGTAAAGAATGGATTATAAATGGATTCTCTAATCTTTAGTGGGATGCCGGGTCCATTATCCGTAACAGAAAGGATAATACGATTCTTATTGCTGTCCATCACACATTTAATAATTCCTTGCCCGCAGGTAAATTCCTTCTCGCTGCGGCATCGTTCTTCTATTGCAGCTCGCGCATTTAATCCCAAATTCAGTAATATCTGGAAAAGTAAATCCGGATCGCAGTTAAGACTGCTTTGAGCAGCGTCAATTTTATAAGAGATAGCTATCTCCGGCACATCTGAGTTCTGCAGGTCCAGACAAAGCCGTTCAAACATATTTTCCATATCTATTTTTGAATTGGCTGCCGGTCTAATGCGCGTAAGGTTGAGAAAATCGCTGAGTATACGGTTCAGGCGATTAGCCTCTTCTATGATGAATTGCTTTAGTTCGTTTTGATCTATCTCGGAAACGTCTTTCTGTAAAAGGGTTTCGGCCGAAGTGGAGATTGTATTAAGCGGGTTGCGAATTTCATGGGCAACTCCCGCGGTAAGCTGGCCGATAGCGGCCAGCTTTTCTATCCGGAACTGCCGGCGGTCTTTCTCTCGCATTTCTTCAATGATTTGGTTTCGACGTAATGAAACGGCAATTTCACTGCCTAAAATGGGCAGTATTTCCATTTCATTCTCATTGTATTCCAGGCCGTATTTTTTGCGGCAAAGCAAAACAAATGCCAGTAGTTTATCCTCAGAAATAAGTGGCAAAAAAAATTGGGCATGAACATTTTCAAAAAAACGACGACACTCCCCATTTAATTCGCTATGGTTGAGCTCATAGAAATCTATAGCCCTTTTTTTTCGTTTTAGCTGTGTGATTATAGAAGAATTTTCAGGTATGGGCGGGGCCGAGTTTTTCCCACTGATTTCTGTAAAGTATTCTGATTCCCGCTGGTAACTGAAAACATAGAGCGCCTCGCATTTAAAGTTTTTTACGATAAATCGGGTCATAATCTCAAAGAATTCGGTTGTTTTATGGTAAGTCTGCAATTCACGAAAGAGAATTAGAATGTTTTTACGGTACTGGTGCAGATCTTTATTGAGCACTCGATCAAACAGGCTTTGCAGGCGCTTCTCAAAAGGCAAAATTATAAATATCAATGCAACGATCAGGATGGCGTTAAAAATTGACGAATTGATTCCAAAAAATAATTTCAGGCTGGAACTGGCCGCCCGGATGACAAAAAAATAGACGGTGAGTGTTAAAGCGGAAAGAACTGAATATGTTACCCCACCGCTAAGCAGCTTTCCCGGTTTGAACAAATGAAACTCGACAATTGCGATAAAGAAAAATAACGCAATGATAAAAGTTAGAATAGTGGATAAAAAATAAAAAGATGCTGGGTTGCGAATATGCGCTTTTAGTAAAATAATGGCTATAAAACCTATAAAGATGATAATCATCCCGATTAAAAAAAATCGCGTCTGATTTTTAAGGCGGATGGCGCGCAAACATCTGATCTTTGTCCCCAAAACAATGCTGCCCCAAACAATATAACTTATTGAAACAAAAAGCAGGGCCAGGAAAATTGGTTTGAGGTTGAATGCAAAATGATAATGGTAAATTTTTGGAATTTCTTTAAGAGTGATAAGTTTTATCTGAAAATCAGGGAAGGATAAACTTAGCGCCAGAACAGGCAGTGAAAATACAGCGATGTAAAAAAGCGGATTTGTTGCAAATTTATTAACAGTTTTAGGAAACATATAGGCAATAATCACATAGAATGCCGGAACAAGAAAAATTACCCGATAAAAAATCTGTGCGCCTAAAAAGATAGATGACATGTTGGCGCTGTTCAGTATGAGAACTTCGGCCAGGTTCCAGACGGCAAAAATAAAAATGAAAGCTGCAAACCAGCGATTTAACGAGGCTTTTGGCTTTTCCATTAAAACGATAAAAGCGATACTAAAATTTACCGTAAAGGAAATAATTGCTGGAAAAGAATAAATATTCATAAGCACTAAAGACAAATAA
>JAYEMW010000006.1:0-6271 GCA_034718555.1 Thermodesulfobacteriota bacterium | reverse complement strand
TCTATATATGGAAGAATAAGTCTATCTTTAACCATCTTCCATATGACCCTGGTCATCTCATCACCGTCCATCTCAACGATCGGTGTCTCTACCTTTATCCTATCCATTAAATTTATTCTCCATTAAGGGTTCACGAAAAAATAAGTTCGCAATTTCAGGTGTTGAGGCGCCCGTCTAACAAGGCGTGGAAACGCAGGAATATTAGGCATATTCCGAGTTTTCACAACGCAGTTATGCGGGATGTATCGGCGCCTGAAATGTAAAGTTATTTTTGAGTGAGCCCTTACTTCAGAATTCCAGCAATGAACTGTGTAATTAGTACCTAAACGAAAAGCCACATTCAGGTCTCTTGAACGCAAATTATGGCTTTAGCTTAAATATAATTAGGTGTTTTCGGCGACTTTAAAAAAATGTTATAATGATAAGTAAAAAACGGACGGCAAGTATGAAAAATTAGCGCCTTTGATATCGGGCTTATTTTTTTATTCTTCTAAAAGAAAAAGGTGGAATCTAAAGAATGGCCCCATTTTTAACGGAAGTCAAGGGGCGACCCTGTATTCATGTGAATTCACAATTTCGGTAATAGAAAAAATGTGGCAGGAAATGACCTTTTTTATTCATAAATCATTTAATGTGTTAGATTGTTACCAATAGAATAATTTTTATCAATAAGATTACTCATTCCATTTGTATTTTCTAAAACCAATCCCTCATCACCCCCGTTAAGAACCTGGTATAGAAGAAAATTGGTATTTCGCTCAAGCTGGTGCATAGTATCTCTAAGGGCCTTGAGTTGTTTCAAGGACTTTCTTGACTTTTCCTGATAAGGTATATTAATGTCGGAATTATCCAGTATATTTATTAACCTATCAAGAGACGAATTATTAAAACTATCATCATTGCTATAAATAAGATTAACCCACTCTCGCTTAATCTCCTCTGGAATTTCTTTGTAACCGGCAATTATATCTGGATTTTGCCCAAAATAAAGTGACTTTTTTAGTTTATCTATGTTTCCCCAGACCAATCTTTCCCTTTGATCATCATGGGGGAATTTATTGAGCAAATCATTCCACCTCTCTTTTATCTGCATATTCACCCAATTTTCCCCTTTTTCAGCCGGTAGGGAAAGCTTAAGAAATTTATTCTGAGTAGCTACTAAATTTTTTCCGAGGTCTTCATATTTCTCCCCTATGGACATCAAGATATCATTTAATTCTTTAATAGCCTCTGCCTTCATGTTCTTCTCTTTTCGGTTTTCTAAAAGCAGCTTTTCCCACTGTTCCCTCAGATACCCTATTTCCTGTTTAATAAGAGAAAAAATCAAGGCAGATTTTGTAATAGCATTACGCAAAGAATCTGCAAGTATATTAAATGCGTTTAGCCTGTCCTTTGCCAATCTCTGCATAGTTCTCATAGAATCATCCTGCAGCCGATGGGATAGCAACTCTGTCCCAAGAGAGCGGGAGAGTTTCTTTATAATCCTGGTCTCATTACTGCCCCTTCTGATGGTATATGGTTTAAAATGTATCTTAATAACCGCTGTAACAATATAATCGCTTTCCTTCCAGATAATATTTTCTTTATAGTCTTTTATGTATTGCAAGGACATGTATGAACCTAATTGAGCATCTGACTTGTGCATAAGCACGGGCTCCATATGAAAGAAATCGTCAGATTTTCCTTCTACTTGCATCATAATATTTCTGGAATCGGTTTTCGGGTCTTCTGAAGTCCAGCTTTTCTGTTTCTCAACACACCAAGATATTGCCTCAAGAGGTCTTCCAGGTTGATCCCTGTACTCTAACCATTGCTTACCAGGGGCATTGTACTCGGATTCATTCGGAAGTCCCCATGTGATCTTTGTATTCCCATTGCTTATTATTCCTGATGTTATCCTTTCTGCAATCAGCTCAGGAGGCGGCCCAATCCTGTAGATAGTTCCTTTAAACGCATTAGGCAGACATAAAAGAATTGTTTCTATCATTTCCCTACAAACACTCTCTAATGCATTTTTCTCTATTTCCAAAAACAATATTTTATCTCCCTGTAATTAATTCTGGCTTAATAAAGACAACCCTTGATCATAGTTAAGCAGCTTAAATTACCATTTCTGTCTTATCTGAGTTTAATATATTTTATGCGCCCTTAAATAATCACTGTATAAGCATAACTTTTAGTGGTATATTAATATTAGATAATCAATAAGACTAATTAGAATAAATTGTGTATAATTTATATTAAATAATTATATTTCTATTAATATATTTAGATTATAAGTATATTTAGTTTCCTATGAACTATAAATCAAGAATTGTCAAGCATAAAAGAAATAAAAATGGTGAACAATCTTGTTTAGGTTAATTTTTTTAGTATCTGTTGGTATTGTGGCTATTTCCTTTGCCTCTATTTTTATAAAATTTTGCGATGATGTGCCATCAATTATGATCGCTACATATCGCTTAACTATATCATCTGTAATTTTATTGACCATTGCAAAAATCAAAGGAATACGATTTTCTAATTTTACAAAAAAGCAATTCGCCCTGGCAATAATGGGGGGACTTTTTCTATCCCTGCACTTTTCTTTCTGGATTAGTTCCTTAAAGTTTACCTCTGTTGCAAGCAGCGTGGTTCTTGTCACAACAAACCCCGTTTTTATAGGGATATTTTCCTATTTTTTCTTAAGGGAAAAGCAGCCCCGTGAACTCGTTTTTGGCATTATCCTCTCTTTTTTAGGTAGTTTCATCCTGGCTATTGGTGACAGCGGCATTCAAGGGTTTACGATTAAAAACAGCTCATACCTGATTGGGGATTTGCTTGCCGTCTCAGGCGCTGTAATGGCGAGTGGCTATCTGATAATTGGGTCGCTTCTAAGAAAGGATATAGATATTTTACCTTATACATCATTAGTTTACACATTTTCCGCACTCCTTTTATTCGTTACCTCCGTATATCTAAGGATTCCTTTTGCTGGTTACAACTCAACTTCCTATATATATCTGCTTCTTCTTGCCATTATCCCACAGCTAATAGGTCATACTGCCTTCAACTGGGCATTAAAACACCTAAGGACAAATATGGTTGCCATAACCATATTAGGGGAACCGATTGGTGCATCTATCCTGGCCTATTTAATATTTGGGGAAACTATAAAACCTACCCAGTCTGTCGGGATTACTTTAATCTTCCTTGCTATTTTTATTTCTTCAAAAAAGGGAAGAAGGCCATCTTTATCAAAAAGTTAAATATAATTTCATATTTCATAATAAAAACCTACTAATGCAAATTCTCTACGAACAGGGCTTCTATTAATAAACATGTTGACATTATTTTCAAATCCCTTATAACAGTATAGAGTAATTCTCTGGGTTAACAAGAAATAAGGCAATTCCCTTCATAGAAATTGTATCGGCCAGGCAAGGATAAAGCTTTACAAAATCTTAATAAACAGAGAGGGGGTGAGAAAAACCAATTAATTAAAACGGGCAATAAAAACCTTAAATAAATACACTCTTAAACATTTAAATCAATGAAAGGAGCTCGAAATGAAAAAATTATTTTTTGCACTAATAAGCCTCATTATTATTGGATCTTTTTGCGTAGTCCCTGTAATGGCCTTAACGCCGGAAGATATCGCCAAGTCATCCGCCATTGAGGAAATCTTAAAACGCGGAAAACTACTGGTCGGTTTGGAAGCAGGCTATCAACCCTTTGAGATGCAGGATGAAAAGGGAAATATTGTTGGCTTTGATGTGGATATGGCCTATGAAATGGGTAAGGCTATTTTCGGAAAAGGCGGAGAAAAAAAGGTCGAAATAGTTAATACTGCATGGGATGGAATCATTCCCTCTCTTATGACACATAAATTCGACCTCATTATGTCAGGCATGACTGTCCTTCAAAGCAGAAATCTCAAGGTCAATTTCTGTGAACCTTACTACTATATAGGCCAGTGCATTTTGATAAATTCAAAAGACAAGGGTAAGTATAAAAGCTATAAAGACCTCAACAAAAAGGGTATCATTATTACCAGCAAGCTGGGGGTTACCGGCGCCTTTGTTTCTGAAAAATTAATGCCAAATGCCGAACTCCGATTGTTCAAAACCGAGACTGAGGGAGCCATCCAGGTCGCAAACGGTCTTGCAGACGCATATGTTTACGATGAACCGCAAATCAGGGTTTTTGATGCAAAATATGGTGATAAAACCATGGGGCTTTATACCCCTATCACCTATGAACCCCTTGCCTGGGCAATCCGTAAGGGAGACCCGGATTTTCTAAACTTCCTAAATAACTTCCTGAGACAGGTCCGTGGCGATGGCCGATGGGAACAAATAAAACAAAAATGGTTTGTAGATTACGTTAAGGAATTAGCTGAAAAGCAATAAGAAAAAAAGGGGGATGTCCTTTTCATCCCCCTTTTTCATAATACAGGAGGACAAAATTGGCCTTTAACAAAAGATCAGTGATTACTCTCGTCATATTGGCTGTTATTGCAGTGGGTATATACTATTATTTTGTTGTAGGTGGCATCACTTACATATGGCACTGGGAAAGAATCCCTGAAATGCTATTTTACCATGGCGCAAAGTCTGCAGATGACCCAATTGAAAAATTCCGAATGGGCATACTCATGATGGGATTTATCATGACATTGAAAATCTCTATTGCCTCAATATTTTTTGCAATAATAATAGGCACTATTGTAGGTATTGCCAGGTTGTCGAATGAACCGGTAACGCGGGGGCTGTCGCTGGCCTACGTTGAACTAATTAGAAACACCCCTCTCCTTGTCCAGATATATATCATCTACTTCTTTGTAGGCTCTATGTTGAGGCTTTCTCCATTTGTAGCCGGCACAGCAGCACTGGCAATCTTTACCGGAGCCTATGTTGGAGAAATAGTCCGTGCAGGCATCCAATCCATCCACAAGGGGCAAATGGAGGCAGCTCGTTCTCTGGGCATGCCATATTCAAAGGCCATGACCTATATTATTCTTCCTCAGGCCTTTAAACGTATAATACCGCCCCTGGCAGGCCAATTTATATCTTTGATAAAGGATTCCTCACTCGTTTCAGTCATTGCACTGGCAGATATTATGTTCCAAGGACAGCAGGCGGTCGCAAGGACATACTACGCCTTTGAGATATACTTTACAGTAGCCCTCCTGTATCTTGTAATGACCTTTACCCTATCCATGGTAACCCAATACGTTGAAAGGAGGATGGCAATAAGTGATTAGAGTTAAAAATGCATATAAAACCTTCAGAACCCATGACCATAGGGAGGTAAAGGCCCTGGTTGACTTTTCAGCACATATTAAAAAAGGAGAGGTAGTAGTAATCATAGGCCCCAGCGGGTCAGGAAAAAGCACTTTCCTAAGATGCCTTAACCGTCTTGAAGAGATAGACAGCGGCGAGATCCTTATTGATGGTGTTGATATATATGGCAAAAAGGTAAACATTAACAATGTTCGGGAAAATATAGGCATGGTCTTCCAACTTTTTAACCTATTTCCCCACAAGACTGTTATAGAAAATGTTACCTTGGCTCAACAGATTGTACGAAAGAGAAAAAAGGAAGAGGCTATTCAAATTGCCAGAGATTTGCTGCATAAGGTGGGCATTCTTGAAAAAGAAAACAACTATCCATCCCAACTTTCAGGCGGCCAGCAGCAACGCGTTGCAATAGCCAGGGTGCTGGCCATGCACCCCAAAATTATTCTTTTTGATGAGGCCACATCAGCACTTGATCCTGAAATGATCGGCGAGGTTTTAGACGTGATGAAAAAACTTGCCCTTGAAGGGATAACTATGGTTGTAGTAACACATGAAATGGGATTCGCCAGGGAAGTCTCTGACAGGGTTGTCTTTATGGACTCAGGCCAGATCATCGAGGAAGGAACAGCAGAACATTTTTTCACCAACCCAATTCACGACAGGACTAAATTATTCCTTAGCCAGATTCTTTGATCTCTGAAAATCAGATATATAGACTGTATATATTTACTGTCATTATCTCAAATTTCGAAAAGAAGTTTTATTCCCATTATTATAACAAGGCCTATAAATAAAATCCTTACCAGTTTGCTTCCCTTTTTGATGGCTAATTTTGCACCAAAGTAGGAGCCAATTACAGTGCTAATCATTAAAGGCAGGGCAAAAGGCCAATTAACGTAGTCCTTGATTAAAAAGATAAGTGAAGATGGAAAAAGTAAAATAATATTTGCTGATTTAGAATTTGCAACGGCTTTTAAGAAATCGTTCCC
>JAYEMW010000005.1:0-29110 GCA_034718555.1 Thermodesulfobacteriota bacterium | reverse complement strand
CTTTTTCACGCGCCCTACAATGCCGCTTTCCAGACGAACCTTGATCCCATGTGGATGTGTGGCGGATTTCGTGAGAATATCCTTGACGATGCCTTCAGTAAGTTTTCCGGATCGCTGATCCTGTTTCTGCACAACCTTAACACACGTTCCCGTTTTGATGTCCGCCCGGACAATTCCGTTCATTTGTATAACCTATAAATTTAATGATTCAGTACCGATCCGATGGTCAGCCCCGCTTTCGTGCCCGAAAGGAGTTACTTCTCTTCAGAGAAAGCATCTTCGCGAGAAAATCTAGGACTACCGGGACGTCCATCCTTACTCGCGTTTTAATCGCTGGCGAGCTTTGCTGTATACCCGTGTTTCTTGATCTCATCTAATAGTGTTTGCCGATGATCCCCCACCAGGCATGCTTGGATATCTTCCTGTTCTAACCAGGGATAACCTTCAAGAATGGTTCCAACCGCATCTCCAGCAGCAAGCATTCCGAGGATATGTTCAACCGCAATGCGGCGCCCCCTGATGATCGGCTTCCCGCCGAAGATTTTAGGGTCTACAGTGACCCTCTCCAAAATTTTTTTCTCATCCATAACTATTACCTCTCGTTTTTTGCTATTACTTTTTGGGTTCCTTCCCATTTTGAATGAGTAACGATTATATGTTAGCATATTCTCCGATGGAATTTCCATATATATTTCAAAGGAGGAATCATAGTACTGGGAAGACAACGCAGTCAGGTCTTCATTTTTGACAAGAAGGTTTGATCACAGCCCCTTGCTAAACCTTTCATCTTGCATCACCCCGATCACTTGATAACCATTTTGTCAAAAGTGTAGGTGACCCCGTTTTTTCTGACCCCGTTTTTTCAATGATTTTATCGGTTAACAGTCTATGTGAACCCTGCTTTCAGGGTGTTGTGCTCGACCAGGCTGCGGTCGTGATATGCTTCGGGCCTTCAAAAAATATTGCTGAATTACAACTAAGATTAAAAAGGGTAAGAAAACCCTGAACCTGTGAACGGTTACGAGGAAAGAGCTTTAGCAATAGGGGTCGAGACCGGGGCAGGTGATGACGCTATCGTGAATAGCGGTTCTATCGTCACCGAGATAGCATTGAACGGAGCTGACCCTGTGGCCGGCGTTGGTATCCTGGCCGGTGCCGGCAACGATGAAGTGATTCTCACCGACGGCTCGCTAATCGACGGAAGTATAGATCTCGGCGAAAACGAAGATATATTAAAATTCATAGGAAATGTACAGGTTACAGGAGAGGTAACGGGAAATGGAGGCACGGTCTATCATCCTACAGAACGCGGGAGTATCGATTATAAGCCATTTAGATGCGGTGGAAGGGATAGAGCTGAATGACGGAACCTTGCAAGTTAACAGCGATTTGCAGCTAACCGATAAAGGGTATTTGCAAACAAAAATAAATAACAATGGAATAAGCGGGCAGTTCCTGGTTATGGGCGAGCTCGGCCTTGCTGGTAAGATGGATGTTATCGCTGCACCATACGCCTATAGAAATGGCGAGACTTTCGATGTGATTTCGGCCCTCGATATTGTTGACAAGTTTGACACCGTAAACCTGCCTGCCTCGACTCCTTTGCTCAGATTTGAAACACTTCAATTCTCTGACCTCTGGCAAATAGAAGTAACGACAAAAAACTTCACAACCGTCGCTACAAATCCGGTTGAAAAGGCAATAGCAAATTCCCTCGATACCATTTTACCTACGTCATCCGGTGATCTATCCAACGTGCTCGGATCCTTTCAGCTCTTGTCTAAACCTGATGATTTCACTACAGCCTTCTCAAGCCTGAGTCCTGATTCCTATGACAACGCTACGAGAATAACGTTTGAGGTAACCCAGCAATACACAAAAACCGTTCAACACCGCATGAATGCCATACGGGCAAACCTTTACACAACCGGCAAAGACACTCAAGCAAAAGCATCATCAACCAGATCACCTCTGCTTCTCTCCTATAAAGACTCAAACGCAGATATTGGCGATTTGCTTGGGCGTAAGCAACAGGTGCAATTAGAGAAAACATACGGTTTCTGGCTCGACGGGTTTGGTTTTTTGGGAGATCAAGATAAGGAAGACAGCTTTACGGGCTTTGATTACCAATTGTTCGGGACTGCGCTCGGCTTTGATCATGTCTTGACCGATCGAATGATCGCCGGCGTTAGTGTAGGTGATACCTATACGGATATTGATCTTGACACCAATGAGGGTGATGGCACAATCCACAGCATAGGTATTTCAGTTTACGGTACTTATTTTACTGACCGAGCTTTTATTGAAGGATTAATGTCTTATACAAAACAGCACTATGCTAATGATCGTAACATTATAATCGGATCAATTAGACGCACCGCAATTAGTGATCATGACGGAAATGCTTTCTCGGCCATCCTATCGGGTGGCTACAATTTCCACGTCAATAACTGGACTATGGGGCCTTTTTCTTCTTTGCAATATATTTATTTGGATGAGGAGAGTTTTAAAGAATCAGGCGCTGGTAGTATAAACCTCAAAGTTGATGATCGCCAAACCGAATTCTTGGCATCGGAATTGGGTCTGCGGATTGCCAGGGAATTTAAAACCGATAATGGAAACTTAATACCTGAAATAAGCGCTGCCTGGAGCCACGATTTTGATGTTGGCGATCGTGCCATTACAGCTTCTTTTACCAGCTCTCCAGATGCTTTGTTTACCATTGAAGGCCTTGTATTGAAAGAAATGGTGCCTCATTTGGAGCTGGTGTTACGTTTGCTCACAAAAGCGGTTTCACGACTTCATTAAACTATAATGGTGAATTCCGCAAAGATTTCGATGGGCATAGCATAATTGGAGTAATTAGGTTCGTGTTTTGATAACACCACAATGCCAGATATTTTCACCGGCGGCGATACAACCAAGGCCCAAGGAAAAAAAGCACCTGCAATGCAAGTGCTTTTTTTTCTAATGAATCATGGTCGGGGCGAGAGGATTTGAACCTCCGACTCCCTGCTCCCAAAGCAGGTGCGCTACCAGACTGCGCCACGCCCCGAATACTACAATCTTAATACCTGCTTTCTCCTGATAAATCAAGCAAATTATAATTTAATTTTACTTGCATTACTTTTTGCCATATCTTTTTATTGACTTTGAGGGGATGAAATAATATTTATCTTAATAAAAATAAAAGGAAAGAACAAATTCATGAAAGATATCCAAAATCAAAGAGATGATAGAAATATAGATATAGACAAGGTTGGAATAAAGGACATCAGATACCCCATAACGGTTCGTGACAAGGAGGTAAAGACGCAACAAACAGTTGCCATGATTAATATGTATGTTGATTTGCCAAGGAACTACAAAGGCACCCATATGAGCAGGCTTATTGAAATTCTTAATGAGAACAATAGGAGTATATCAATACAGAATCTTTCTGATATACTGTTGACCATGAAACAGCGGCTCAACGCTGAAAGTGCTCACATAGAAATTTCCTTTCCATACTTTATAATGAAGTCTTCACCTGTTACACATAGCCAGGGACTTATGGAATATCAGTGCACCTTTAAAGGGAGCATAAATAAGGGAAAAGACCTTGTGCTTATGATAAATGTGCCTATCACCACACTTTGCCCATGCTCTAAAGAGATAAGCAGTTATGGCGCTCATAATCAGAGGGGAGAGATAAGGTTGCAGGTTAGGTTTAAAAAATTTGTATGGATAGAGGATTTGATAAAGCTTGCGGAGGAGTGCGCCTCGTGTGATGTCTATTCTGTTCTAAAAAGAGAGGATGAAAAATATGTTACTGAAATGGCCTACCAGAACCCAAAATTTGTTGAAGATGTTGTAAGGGATGTAGCAAAAAAACTTGAAAAAGACTCAAATATAACCTGGTTCGCCGTTGAATCGGAAAACTTTGAGTCTATCCATAACCATAATGCCTATGCCTATATAGAAAGAAATCAAGTTAAATAGTTTTCAAATAAGAGGAGAGTGAAATATGCCTGAAGATCTTAAAAGAATGTATCGGACAGTAATGGATGACCATTTTCCGCCTAATATTACAATTCAGTTTGGAGACCAGAAACTGGAATACAGAAAACGGACATGGAAGATATCTGATGAAAAAACAGGTGAATTGATTGAGAAGGGGTTGAGGTATGGTGAAAATCCAGGACAGGAGGCGGCGCTGTATGAGCTGATAAACGGGAATCTTGTACTTGGCGAGTGTCAATTTATTCGGCCTGGAAAGGCACTGGTATCGAACATAACCGAGACACAAATGATCCAAAGTGGAAAACATCCAGGAAAGACCAACCTGACGGACGTTGATAACGCCCTTAATATATTAAAATACATTTCCATAGGCCCTGCAGCAGTAATTGTTAAGCATAATAATCCCTGTGGCGTAGCTTATGGATTTACTATAGACGATGCATACAATAAGGCAAATATGGCGGATAGAATAGCGGCCTTTGGTGGATGTGCAGTTTTTAACAGACCAGTTGATAAAGATACGGCCACACTAATTAGCAATAATTATCTTGAGGTAGTAGTTGCGCCTGACTTTGAGGAAGGCGCTATATCTTTGCTGACCAAGAGCCCAAACATTAGGATAATCAAAATCAGCAGGATTGATAAGTTAGGCGAATACACAAATGAACGTTTTATTGACTTCAAAAGTCTTGTTGATGGAGGGATTGTTGTCCAGCAATCTCCTATAAATAAAATTAAATCATCAGATGACTTTGAGCTTGCATCTACCACCTATCAAGGGAAAGTATATGCTATTGCAAGAAGACCTTCAAAAGACGAATATACCGATATGCTCTTTGGCTGGCAGGTGGAGCAGGGTATTACGTCCAACTCGGTAATTTATGTTAAGGATGGTGTTACAGTTGGTATTGGCACAGGAGAACAAGACAGGGTTGGTGTGGCTGAAATAGCTATTTATAAGGCTTATAGCAAGTATGCAGATTCTCTATGTTTCAGCAAATTCGGTATTCCATACAAAAATATGGAGGCTGATATAAACAAGGGAAAGAGAGACAAGTCTTTAAAGGAAGAGATAGACAGAAAAACAGATGATGCCCATGGTGGGTTGATAGGCGCAACTATGGTATCAGATGCATTTTTTCCTTTTAGAGATGGCGTTGATGTGGCCATAAAAGAAGGGATAGGGGCAATAGTTCATCCAGGAGGCTCATTAAGGGACTTTGAGTCAATCGAGGCCTGCAATGAGGCGAATCCTCAAGTAACTATGGTTTTTACAGGTCAACGGGCATTTAAGCATTAAAATTAAATGAGATGTTCAGGCCATGCCGGAGAATCCTATGAATTGGTCATAGTTGGAATTTATTGATAGACCGTAGCTGTCTTTACCTGTGAACTTGAATTCTATGTGAGAGGGATCTATTGTGGCATCGGACGAGGCATTCTGGGAAATTTTGAATTTTACTGTGGCTGTTAGTGTATCCTGGTCATAAAAAACATTAACAGGGTATTTATCAATCTCTGCTTCAGTAGAGGGAATAGAGTTATTGAAATTATATGCTTGCCCGGGGCCACTTCTAAATGACCTGCCTATTTCCCAGTTGAACCTGTTTTCAACGGAAGATTTGTCCATTTCCTTATCAAATTGAAATACCATGGTGAAATTCTTTGAAGTGTCGGCATCTATAAGGTAGCTGTCCAATAATGCGACAGGTGCCCCCTGATTCAGTTTATATAGAAATGTGCTTGCACCGGCATAGGCAAATAACATTTTTGGGGGGTCAACCTTATACATATAACGACTGAGAGTGTCTGCCAAACCTGGTGATTCATCCTCAAGAAAATCAACCATTTCTTGTGCCTTTTCCATCTCTCCTGAATCAGCATAGGCATATCCTAATTCACTGTATGCATTATAGAAATCATCTTTGATATCTATAGCCTGCTGGAATTGGCCGGCGGCAGCTTCATATTCTCCCTTTTTACTGTATATAAGCCCCAACCCATAATTACCGTCCGGCCTTTGAGGCTCCATTCTTAAAACTTTGTTGAAAATATTCTCCGCTTCACTGTAACGTCCTGTATTCATATATGCCATGCCTAAGGATACGTAATTGTTTGCGCTTGGATTTAATCTTACTGCCTCTTCATATTCCTTTCCAGCATCATCATATCGTTCCTCGGAATAATAAAGATTTCCAAGGGTAATGCGAATATCGTCACGTTGTGGATTTAAATTGATGGATTGCTCGTATGTTTTTATGGCATTTTTTGTGTCATTAAGTTTAAGATATGTAATTGCCAGATAGTTGGATGCGTCTGCTGAAAGAGGCGAATTAAAAGACAGGCCAACAGATCTCTTGAATTCTTTTACGGCCTCGCTATAATTCTTTTCCATATAGCGGTCTATACCCTTTGAAAGAGACTGTCTCGCCAAATTCTCAAGGCTGTTTTGCCGCTGATTAATATAAGAAAAAAGATTTTCTGCATTTACAGTACTGAATACATCCATGCCGATTTACCTTTCA
This sequence comes from Thermodesulfobacteriota bacterium, assembly GCA_034718555.1. Taxonomy (GTDB): domain Bacteria; phylum Desulfobacterota; class DSM-4660; order Desulfatiglandales; family B25-G16; genus M55B121. The sequence continues at coordinate 22,583 of JAYEMW010000005.1, read as the reverse complement.
TTATGATCACCTATATTTATTATTATCGGTTAGAAAGGACTTTTCTTTAAGACATTTTTTAAAAGGCATAAAAATGAATGATAGAGATGAAAGAATCGGCGTTTAAGCTTGCTCCTCCAATTAGCGCACCGTCTATATCAGGCTGGGTCATAAGCTCCTTAACATTGTCCGGCTTAACGCTCCCACCGTAAAGTATCTGGATATCCTGGCCTGCATCATTACCGATATTTTCCCTTATCCATTTCCGTATGAAACTATGCACTTCCTGTGCCTGCGCAGGGGTAGCTGTTTTTCCAGTACCTATGGCCCATACCGGCTCATAGGCCAGAATTAATTTCTCATGTGATTTTTCCTGATTGCAAATGGTGTCGAGGGATTCATTTAACTGGGTTCTTATAATATCAAATGTTTTTCCTTCTTCTCTTTCATTTAAATTTTCTCCAATGCATACTATAGGCGTAAGTTCAGCATTAATTGCCGCGCCAAACTTTTTATTTACAATAGCGCTGGATTCATAAAAGAGAGATCGTCTCTCTGAATGGCCTAAGATTACATGTGTGCAACCTGCCTCCTTAAGCATTAAAGGGGAGATTTCACCTGTAAAGGCGCCGCCTTCCTCCCAATGCATATTTTGACCTGCAATCAGAATATCCGTCTCAGCCAACAATTCGTAGGCCAATGATAAGGCTGTGAAAGGGGGCGCAATAAGCACATCTACCTTGCTGAAATCTGTTTCAGTCCTTTTTACCGCTATCAGGAGCTCTCTGGCATCATCAAGAGATAAATTCATTTTCCAGTTGGCTGCCATCAGGAATTTTCTGTTTTTCATTATATTGCTACCCTAAAGTTTTTCCTATATATACAGCAAGGTCTACAAGCCTGTTAGCATACCCAAACTCATTGTCATACCAGGCTAAAATCTTGACCATATCATCTCCCACAGACATGGTTGACAGTGCATCCACTATAGTTGATTCAGTAATACCATTAAAATCAGTAGAAACAAGAGGTTTATCACAATACCCAAGTATCCCCTTGAGGTTTCCCTCAGATGCCTCCTTAAATGCCTTATTGATTTCTGCTGCAGATGCAGGCTTACTGACCTGAACTACGAGATCAGTTACGGAAACATTAGGTGTAGGGACCCTTAAGGACATACCCTGTATCTTTCCCTCTAATTCAGGGATGACGAGAGAGATTGCCTTTGCCGCCCCTGTAGTGGTGGGTATCATGGAAAGCGCCGCTGCTCTGGCCCTCCTGAGATCGCTGTGTGGGAAATCAAGAATTCTCTGATCAGAGGTATAAGAATGGACCGTTGTCATGAAGCCTTTTTCAATTCCAAAATTCTCTAATAAAATTTTACACATAGGAGCAAGACTATTCGTTGTGCATGATGCATTTGAAATAATATTATGCTCTTGCGGGTTATATTGTTCATGGTTGACACCTATTACTACGGTTATATCAGGGTTAGTTGCCGGAGCCGAAATAATTACCTTTTTTGCGCCGGAATTCAGATGTTTGATTGCCTGGGTCTTTTCCCTGAAAAGCCCTGTGCACTCAAGGACTATATCTATACCAAAATCTCTCCACGGCAGTGTATTAGGGTCTTTTTCAGATGTGACCTTTATGTTCTTTCCGTCAATGATAATGTTATCTTTATCTGCGGTTATCTCCGGTTTGAGTGTTCCGTGAACTGAATCATACTTAAGTAAATGAGCAAGCGTATGCGGGTCAGTGAGGTCATTTAATGCAACAATTTCAATATCATCCCTTTCGTACGCTGCGCGAAAAGCCATTCTACCAATACGTCCAAAACCATTTACCGCCACTTTAACTGCCATTTTAGTCTCCTTTCCATTTACTTTTTATAATATATTAATATGTGATTACGGGATCGTGTTTTTGCCTTCTGTAGGTCTAATTACCGTTAGGTGTGAGCAATTCGCTGGCTAAAGATATACTCCGAAGTCCAGCATTTTTAGCTATATCTGCTATTTTTTGTAAATTTTGCCCCTTCCGGTTATGGGAAATTGCTATTACCATAGGTAAATTTATACCTGTGACGATTTCTATTGTGTTTCTTTTCAGAAAAGAAAGAGCCACATTTGATGGCGTTCCTCCAAACATATCCGTCAAAATAAGAACACCTTCACCTTGATCCAGAAATGATATTTTTTTCTCAATTATTTTTCGTAATTTATCAGAATCCGTGATATCATCAATAGAGATGCATTCTACTGCCTCAACAAGTCCTGCAATTGTTTCAGCTGCCTCAATAAAATCCTTTGCAAGCTTACCGTGTGTAATTAATAGCAAACCAATCATGGAATACCTTAAAACTCCTCATCATTGTCAATGATGATGTTATAGATTTCTTCCTTTGATTTTGCCTCTATCAAACGTCGTCTGAAATTTCCGTTTTTTAACATTCTTGATATCTTAGCCAGGGACTTTAAGTGAATGCCTGCTGCATCTTCAGGGGCAAGCAAGAGAAAAAAAAGATATGCCGGTTTACTGTCAATTGAATCAAAATTCAAACCATTGTTGCTTCTTCCAAAAGAAATCAACATCTTATTTAACCCCTTCAGTTTTCCATGAGGTAGTGCCACGCCATCGCCTATTCCAGTACTTCCTAATCTCTCACGCTCTAACAATACATGAAGCAATGTTGACTTATCCAAATATGTCTCTTGCTCAGTGATAATCTGTGTAAGTTCTTCCAACACTGTCTTTTTATCACCGGCCTTAAGATCATCAATGATAAATCGAGGGCTGAATATTTCTGAAAGTTTCATTCTTGCGCTCTTTGCATTATCTAATATGCCTAAATTAGGCTTGATGGTTTTGTGAAAAGTCCTTTTTTTGAAACTTTAAGCTATAAGGTTAAAAAGAGTCTCTTTCAATACCATTCCAAACGTCAAGGACTCGTCCCAAAGTCAAAAACGTCTGGAATGTCCGCAAAATTTTTTTTTACGTGTTTTTAGGTTTCTATAAGCCCTAAATTACCATCTTTTCGTTTGTAGATAACATTGATTTTCTTAGATTTAAAATTGGTAAAAACAAGAAAGTTTCTCTTGGATAATTCTAATTGCATTACAGCCTCATCTATATCCATTGGTTTTGTGTCTGCTTTTTCTGTTTGAACTACCCTTGTTTCTGACTCAGCCAGCTTTTCCTGACCTTCTATGTCAACGTCTAAGAAATTTCCACCCTTAATATTATCCGGCTTGTGCTCTCTTTTTCGTGACAGAAGCCTTCTTAGCTGTTCCTCTATTTTGTCCATTGTCAGATCAACAGAGGAATACATATCTCCGCTCTCATTTGTTGCCTTAATCTTGTTGCCGTCTATAGAAAATGTCATATCGGCAATGTGCCTGAATTTTTCTACCTTAAGGACAATATTTGCATCAATAGGAGAATCAAGGTACTTTTTTACCTTGTAAACTTTTTCCTCTACATAAGACTTTAGCTCTTTTGATGGTTCCATATGTCTAAAAGTAACGTTTATATCCACTATATCACCTCCAAAGAATTTGGATAATTAACAAAAAAATATATGAAAGTCAAACATCTATAACTATCTTTAACAATCCTCATAAAAATTTTTCATGGTTTAATCGGTATACATATGCCTTAGATGTAAGTATTTTTTCTCCGATTTGATGGAAGAATTTTAAGCGCTTCCCTGTACTTAGCCACTGTTCTCCTCGCTATGTTTATATTGGACTTTTTTAAAATATCAACTATAATTTTATCGCTAAAAGGCTTAGATTTATTTTCATTTTTTATTAGATCTTTAATTTTTTCCTTGACGCTCAGAGAGCCGATTTCGTCCATACCATCAAGAGATTGGACACTACTGTTTAAAAAGTATTTGAGCACAAAAACGCCAAAAGGGCTGTACATATATTTGTTATTCATAACCCTGCTTACAGTAGATTCGTGCATATTGATATCTTCGGCTATGTCTCTTAAGACCATGGGTTTAAGAGAAGCAGGTCCAAATCTAAAAAAATCACCTTGAAACTTAACAATGCTTTCCGAAACCTTATATATTGTCTTTTGTCTTTGATGGATACTTTTTATTAACCAAGAGGCGCCTTTTAACTTATCACGAATATATTCTCTCGTGTCTTTCGTTAAATCATCCTTTTTAGACAAGGTATCTTTGTAAAAATTGCTTACCCTGAGCTTTGGAAGGCCATCTTCGTTTAAAACAATAACAAATTCCTCTCCAATTTTGTACACATATACATCGGGTATTATGTATATAGTTTCATCATCATTATAAAAACGACCTGGTTTGGGTTCTAAAGAAGATATAAAAGAGACTGAGTTCAAGACCTCTTCCAGCGAGGTATCAAGCTTCCTGGCAATTTCTCGATACTTCCTTTTTTCAAGTTGTTCCATATGGTCGGTTAGAATTTTTTCTACTATACTTCCTCCTAACCCCTGAAACCGAACCTGTATCAAAAGGCACTCTTTTGCGTCTAATGCACCAACACCAACAGGATCAAACTCATGTATTTTATTAAGGACCCTTAATGCATCCTCCCTGGATTTTTTAGTAGAGGTAACTATACTATCAATAGATTCCGTGAGGTAGCCATCAGGGTCTATGCTGCCAATAATATATCTTCCTATCTCTTTTTGCGTTTCATCAAGATCGCTTAGCTGTAATTGCCATACAAGATGCGAGTAAAGACTTGTTTTTGGGGTAGCTATATTCTCAAAAGTGGTTTTTTCTTCTGAATTATCACGAGGCGGGCTTGCCCAGGCGGTATTATATTCAGAAATATAGGATTCCCAATCAAAATCTTCACCAATAGTCTCTTTTACTGTTACCTCAGGCAAAGATTCCTCATCAGAGAGCTCCTTTTTCTTTTCCTCTTCTAAGGGTTTTTCTATCATCTCATCAACTGGAATCTCCTCTAACAAGGGGTTTAGTTCAAGTTCTTGGTCTATAGTTTGACAAAGTTCTAATCTGGTGAGCTGTAAAAATTTAATGGCCTGCTGAAGCTGAGGGGTCATTATTAATTTTTGACTCAATTTTAATGATTGCTTAAGTTCTAACGCCATAATATAATTTACAGATTAAAATTATCCCCTAAATAAACAGACTTTACCATCTCGCTTGCTGCAATTTTTTCAGGTTCCCCGGATTCTATGATTGCGCCCTCATTTATAATATATGCGAGGTCACATGCGTCCAATGTTTCCCTTACATTGTGATCTGATATTAATATACCCAGATTTTTTTCTTTAAGTCCAGAAACAATTTCTTTAATATCAGCTATAGCCATTGGATCAATTCCTGCAAAAGGCTCATCAAGTAAAATAAATTTTGGGCTTGTTATCAATGCCCTTGTAATCTCAAGCCTTCTTCTCTCACCTCCAGAGAGAAGACAGGCCTTTTGCCCGGCTAAATGGCCTATATTTAATTCATCTAAAAGGGAATGAAGAAACTCCTTTCTTTCCTGTAGCGGTGTGTTTACGATCTCCATAATCGCTAAAAGGTTTTGTTCAACAGTCAGTTTTCTGAACACGGATGGTTCCTGTGAGAGATAACTTATGCCCTGACGAGCTCTTTTATACATTGGCTCATTGGTAATGTTTTTTTCATCTAAAAATATTTTTCCGTCCCTGGCCTTAATCAGGCCAACTATCATATAAAATGTAGTAGTTTTACCGGCGCCATTAGGACCAAGGAGACCAATAATCTGACCTCTGTGGACCGTTAAATTAACCCCCCTTACAACCGCCTTTTTCCCATAAAATTTCACCAGGTCTTTTACCTCTAAACAACCTTTATTATCACCTCCCATCATTGTTTGCCGCCATGCTTTTTAGGAAATATAGTAGCCTGTACCCTTTTTGAATCATTACCTTCTATTATGCTTCGGTCTTCATTTAAAAATATAGTTATGCGATGCCCTTCTATAAAGTCCGGTCCCTGTTGAACCCGGGGATTTTCAGTGAGAACGGCCTTGCCCTCATTCTCATAAAAGACCACCTTTCCTGCCGTTGCCTTATTACCACCAGGAATATTAATGGTGACATTGCCAAAGGCTACAATCTTTTCAATTCGATTAGAGCCTATGGAAGATGCATTTTTTTCATTAGTATTGCGATAGTATACTATCATCTTATCACAATTTACTACCATATTATCTTGTACTGCCTTTACGCTGCCTGCAAACACAATCGTTTTTTTCTTTTGATCAACCTCGAGGGTGTTTGAATTTATAATAATCGAACTTGTGTTGGAAATTTTCTTTAGCTTTAACTCTTCCTGTGAATACGAAATTGCCCAGGGAGGAGATAGTAACATAAAATTAATGGCAGCGCTTATGTAAAGAATAAATATCAAAATTCTCATTTGTAGGATTCCCCGATTATAAATGTTGTACGAACATTCTTTTTGATAATAAATTTTTCTCCTTTAATATCAGCATGAAGACCGTCGCCTAATACTGTAAAGAAAGGGCCCGTTACCTTTACAGGATCATCAGTTTCCACAGACTCATTTTTTTGATTATAGGATAATTGATCTGTATTTATTTGGTAGCCACTGAAAGATTTTCCTGTTACATCCCCTTTTAAGGTTATTTCACCTCTATCCTTAAAGTAATTTCCCTCTCTTCCCTCAATAATAAAAGAGTTTTTGTCAGAATGGCCTAAGGTCAGCAGGACATGTTTTAATACAACAAGCTGGTCCTTTTCAAAAAAACTAGCCTCTTTTGCCTTTAGTTCCCATTTTTTCTGCCCATTATTATAATCCTGGCTGAAATTTATATCAGATATTTTTAGAGACTCTTTAGGCATAAATTTTTGTATATTCGATGATAATATGGCTACATTAAATCTGTTGACCAAAAAAAAGGCAGACAAGGCCAAAAGAAAACAAATTCCCGCTATAGGCCATATTATTACAGGAATTTTCTTCATAGGTTCACTACTAATTAGTATTGTATAACAAGGCAGCATCATTTTATTTAATTCTTTGATACTGTTCGGTGTATTTCTATAAGGCCTTTAAGTAAAGATTCAACCTGCTCAAGTGGAAGGGAATTCGGGCCGTCGGAAAGGGCTGAGTCAGGTTCAGGGTGAATTTCCAAAAAAATTCCATCAGCGCCGGCGGCTATAGCAGCCCTTGCCAACGGCTCAACAAACTCCCTCTGACCGCCTGAAGATTGTCCCTTACCTCCAGGTAATTGTACACTATGTGTGGCATCAAATACAACTGGATACCCAAAATTCTTCATTATAGGTATGGATCTCATATCTACAACAAGGTTGTTGTAGCCGAATGATGCGCCCCTTTCTGTTAATATTATATTGTTATTGCCTCCTGATGTGGCCTTAAAAATTACCTGTTCCATATCCCATGGAGAAAGAAATTGTCCCTTCTTGATGTTTACAGGTAAATTTGTTCTTGCCGCCTCCAAAATCAAATCCGTCTGTCGGGATAAAAATGCCGGTATTTGAATAATATCCAAAACCTCAGCCGCCATTTTTACCTCACTGACCTGATGTACATCTGATATGACCGGTAATCCAGTGAGATCCTTTACCTCTTTAAGCATTTTTAGACCCCTGTCTAAGCCAGGGCCCCTAAAAGAATTCCCCGACGTCCTGTTTGCCTTGTCAAAAGAACTCTTAAAAATAACTGGAATTCTGATCTTTTCAGCCAGTTCCTTTAAAAACTCAGCTACCTTGAAGATTATTTCCCTGTTTTCTATTACGCAGGGACCAGCGATCATAAAGAGAGGCCCTTGGCCTCCTATGTTTGCTTCACCTACTCTGATATGTCTATAACCTGTCTTGAGTTTTTCCGCTGCCATGTTCAGTTTTTTTTCGCCATCTAAATAACTATAAATGCAATGCCATATAATATACCAGTTAGGGTTCACGAAAAAATAAATTCGCAATTTCAGGTGTTGAGGCGCCCGTCTGGCAAGGCGTGGAAACGCAGGAATATCAGGCATATTCCGAGTTTTCACAACGCAGTCAGGCGGGATGCATCGGCGGCTGAAATGTGAAGTTATTTTTGAGTGAGCCTTTACCAATATTTAATGTGAAAATATTATATGAATATTAATATAAAGTCAAGGATACCTTTTTCATTTCAGCAATTCCGGCCTTATCATGTTAGGTGTTTTTACCAGTTAGATAATCATTGCAGGCGGAGGCAAAGGCCTCAAAAAGGCTTTTCATGTGAAGATCATCATTTATTAATTCTTCTGGGTGCCATTGCACCCCAACTATCCAACTCTCTCCAATCCATTCTATTCCTTCAATTATGCCATCCGTGGAAAGGGCTGTCACACGGAATCCCTCGCCGATTTTTTTAATTCCCTGGTGATGGAGGCTGTTAACATTCAGAGTCAAGTTGCTAAATATTTCTGAAAGACGGCTATCCTTCTCTATTTGCACAGAATGAGAAATTTTATTCCTTGGATAGTTTGGATAGTAATCGTGTTTTATAGTGTTGGACACCTGGGTGGCAATGTCCTGCCACAGGCTTCCACCTGCACAAACATTAAGTGTCTGAATACCACGACATATACCTAAGATTGGAATATGTGCGGAAAAACATAGGGATGTTATATTAAGTTCTAAATCATCACGCTTCTCGTCAGTAGGGCTTAATTTTGGAAGGGGCGTTTCTCCATAACGTTTTGGGTCTATATCTCTGCCGCCAACAAGAACTAAACCGTCTATACGTTCTAAAATATCCTTAATCATTTCCATTGTAGATGATACAGGTATGAGAACAGACGCCACGCCTGCCTGCTCTAATGCCCTTAAATAGCTTTGTTGAGTAGCAGACGCCTCTCTGAACAGGTCATTTTGCCGCTCCTGAGAATAACATGGTATTCCTACAACTGGTCTCATTCATTTCTCCCTGAAGTTTATTTTCTTGGTCCGATCAGCAATGGGAGATTAACCTGCCTCGATTATCTCAATATCATGCCTTGTGAAGAGGGCAGCTGTTACACCAGGGCCGTATCCTGAATTTGTTTCACAATAAGGGGTTGATAGACCGCAAGATGGGCTTCTCCTCTTCAGGATTGCCTTTTTTGCACCTGATAATATTGCCAGATTAAGTGATTCCTCAGCCCCTTCAATGAAAGCCCCTGTGACATCCTCCCCTGTAACACTTATTACCCGTGCATTTCCATTAAGCACATCCTTCCCATCACCATCAATTATATTGGACGGGGATCTGGGGGTTGGGAGACCACCTAATTGTTCCGGGCATATTGGTATAAACCGTATCTCTTTAACTATTTCAATAACATCTTCAGTCCTGTTATGCCCTCTGTCATATCTGCACCTAATGCCAAGCAGGCAAGCGCTTACTAACACAGGCGTAAGCTGTAGGCTTAATTTGTTAATTTTAATGCCGGCCCGCTGCTCCTTTTCTCTATCCATCCTATCTGGTATGCCCTTTCGCCCATTTTATAAACCTCATTTATTATATCTGAGGTGTCTTTTTCCGAGGCAATTAGTATCATGCCGATGCCATTGTTAAAGGTTTTTTTCATTTCATTTTCGTTTATATTTCCAGCCTTTTTTATAAAACTAAATATTGGTTGAGGTGTCCAAGATGACTCTTTTATGATTGCCCGGCAATTATTGGGAAGTATCCTTGGGACATTTTCCGTTATACCGCCGCCGGTTATATGTGCTAATCCGTATAGGGAAAAGCTGTTTATCAATTTGGTTATTATTTTTACGTATATTTTTGTTGGCTCTAACAATTCTTCACCAAGTGTTCGGCCAAATTCCTCAACATAGTCATTCAAAGACATTTTGAGTTCATCAAAGAATATCCTTCTAACAAGGGAATACCCATTGCTGTGAAGGCCGCTTGAGGCTATGCCTATCAGTTGTTGGCCTGGTGCGATACTGGTCCCGTCAATGATTTTGTCGGCATCAACTAAACCGGTAACAAATCCTGCAAGATCATATTCTTTTTCTCCATAGAAGCCAGGCATTTCTGCAGTTTCTCCACCGATTAGCGGGCAATTAGCCTCTTTGCAGCCCATGCTGATTCCCTTTACTATATCCATGGCTGTTTCTTGATTAAGCTTTCCCATTGATAGATAGTCCAGGAAGTAAAGTGGGGTTGCCCCCTGAACGAGAATGTCGTTAACACACATGGCTACGAGGTCTATACCTATGGTATCATGTTTATCGAGCATAAAGGCGATCTTAAGTTTTGTGCCTACTCCGTCAGTTGAGGCGACAAGAACAGGTTTATTGATGTTTTCTAAATTAATAGAGTAAAGGCCTGCAAATCCTCCTATGCTGCCGAGTACATTTGAATTAAATGTCTCTGCCACAACGGGTTTTATGGATTGCACAAATTTGTTGCCCCCATCTATGTCTACACCGGCCTGTGCATACTTATCTTTTATTCTTAAATCTCCCATGGTTTTTTCCTGTTTTATATTTTAAAGAATTAAACTTGATTGAAAAGAGATTATAGATAATATTAAAAAACATATAGTTTTGATATCAATGTCTTAGCACCTTATATATTATTTAAAGAGAAAATAGAAAAGAAAATTTTGACTATTTTCCCTATTTTGTAGTAATAATAACAAAATTTTGCAGAGGGACAGAATACACATATTTCCAAGGATAGACTGAACATGCAAATCGCATTAGGGTGTGCCTGGAACTAAAATAAATGTTACGTGAATAAATATACCTGTTTAAATGAATTGGCAATGGGGTAAACAGGGTGTAATTACTCAGGTTCAAAGTTCTGAGGTTCATGGTTCAAGGTTAAGCCGGTCAGAGAGAGGTTCTATTGCAATAAAGTCCATCCGATTTTTTCGTTAGCTTATGTTAGCTTAAACGTGAGTTCAGAGCGAGTTCGGGTTCTATTTACCCCCGGGCACCCAACCGTGAACTGTGAACCTTGAACTTGGCAACCTGTGTAGTTACAACAGGCTAAACTATAAACAGGAGTAAAGATATGTCTCAGATAAATGTTGGCCTGATTGGCTTTGGGATTGTAGGGGCCGGTGTTGCGGAGATTCTTATAGAGAACAGGAAAATTATTAAAAACAGGCTTGGGTCGGAAATTGTGCTAAAAAAAATTGCAGACCTGGATATTGATTCGGACAGGGGTGTTGCAGTTGGCAGGGAAATTTTTACAAATGATGCAATGGAAGTGATAAATGATCCGGAGATAGATATTGTAATAGAGCTTATTGGCGGATGCTATTATGCCAAGGAGTATATTCTTAAGTCCATGGAAAACGGCAAGCATGTGGTGACAGCGAATAAGGCATTATTAGCTCAGTATGGTAGACTGTTGTTTGACGCATCGGAAAGGTACGGAGTTGATATTGCCTTTGAGGCCAGTGTAGCCGGTGGTATTCCAATTATCAAGGCCTTAAGGGAAGGATTGGCGGCAAATAAGATAAAAGAGGTGCTGTCTATCTTAAATGGGACGTCTAATTATATATTAACGAGGATGACAAAGGAGGGACTTTCATTTAACGATGCCCTTTCAAAGGCAAGGGAGCTTGGTTATGCAGAGGCAGATCCTTCCCTTGACATTAATGGAAGTGATGCCGCTCATAAATTGACTATAATAATTTCCCTGATCTTTGGAACACCTTTCCATTTTAATGACGTTTATAGGGAGGGTATTGATAAGATTTCACCTGTAGATATTAAATTTGCCGGTGAGCTTGGCTATTGCATTAAGTTACTGGCCATTGCAAGGCTGATTGACGGCAATATAGAGGCCAGGGTACACCCGGCCTTTGTGCTATCAGATCATATTCTGGCGAATGTTATAGATGCATTTAATGCCCTTTATATTCAAGGTGATTTTGTAGGCCCTACTCTATTTTACGGTCTTGGAGCAGGGAGAAGGCCCACGGCCAGCGCTGTTGTTTCCGACTTAATGGATTTAGGGCGAAATAAAATTAAAGGTATCGCAAGGAGGGTTTTGCCTTTATCTTTTGCATCTGCCCCAGAGAAAGAATTGCCTATTAAGCCAATGGATCAGATAATCAGCGAATATTATTTTAGGTTTTCTGCCGTAGATAAGCCAGGGGTTCTTTCCAAGATATCTGGAATTCTGGGGGCAAATAATATAAGTATTGCTACTGTTATCCAGAAAGAAAGAGAGGTCGATTCATCCGTACCCATTGTTATGCTGACTCATGAAGCAAGGGAAAGAGATGTAAAAAAATCTCTAAAACTCATAGATGAACTGGATGTAGTAATTAAGAAAACAGTCCTTTTCAGGGTGGAAAAGAGGTAGATATTATATGTATATACTGTGTGCAGATCTTGAAGGAATATTTGTTCCGGAAATCTGGATAAACGTGGCTGAGAAAACCGGCATAGAAGAACTGCGGTTGACTACAAGGGATGTTCCTGACTACGATGAGTTGATGAGTGGCAGACTTGAGATACTAAAAAGGAAGGGGCTTGGCATTGGGGATATACAAAAGGTGATTCAATCAATGGAGCCATTAGATGGCGCCGAGGAGTTTCTCAAATGGGTTAGGGATAGATTCCAATTTATCCTTGTTTCTGATACATTTGTTGAATTTGCCGACCCTTTGCTTAAAAAATTAAACAGACCTACACTCTTTTGCAATTCCCTTGTAATTGATAGTAATGGAATGATAGTTGATTATCAGCTTCGACAGAGGGACGGGAAGAGACATGTGATAAAGTCATTGCAAAGTTTGGATTATAAGGTAATAGCAGTCGGGGACAGTTATAATGATATTACTATGCTCACCGAGGCGGACAAGGGAATCCTCTTTAGACCGCCGGATAAGATAAAACGTGAATTTCAAAACTTTCCCGTTATTCAAATATATGATGAATTTAAAGATGAACTGAGCGGTTATTTAGGGAATTGAATGGAAAAAAGAAAAAACGAAACATATTATCGGGTTATTTATGGCGATTGTGATTCTATGGCCATTGTATATTATGCTAATTACCTCAGATTTTTTGAAATAGGAAGAACAGAGTTCTTAAGAGAATCAGGTGTAACCTATAGAGAGGTTGAGAAAAGGGAGTTTTTTTTACCAGTAACAAAGACTCAATCAAATTATATAAATTCTGCGAAATATGATGATTTATTGAAGATTGAAACAACCGTAGGTTTCGTAAAAAGGGCAAGCGCCAGGTTTGATTATGATATTTATAGCGGAGAAGAATTAATTGTTCATGGATATACGGTCCATGCATGTTTGGATAGAGATAACAGGATAGTGCGTTTCCCTGACATGCTGATTAACGTATTAAAAGGAGAAAAATTATGAACATACTGTTTTTTGGGCCAAACGGAAGCGGGAAGGGTACTCAAGGTGCAATTGTAAAAGAAAAACAGGGAGTACCACATATAGAGACAGGTGTTATTTTTAGAGAGAATATATCAGGAGGGACTGAGCTGGGTATAAAGGCAAGGGATTTTATTGATAAGGGAGAATTAGTTCCTGATGAAATAACCATACCCATGGTACTTGATAGACTGAAAAAGGCTGATTGCGCTAATGGATGGCTTTTGGACGGTTTTCCACGTAATCTTGACCAGGCTGTCAGTTTGAATGAAGCGTTGGACAATGAAGGTATCAGCGTGGATGTCCTTGTTGAGATAAGTCTGGACAGGGAAATAGCCAAAAAAAGGATTATGGGGCGAAGGCTATGCGTAAATGATAACAACCATCCAAACAATATATACATAGAGGCTATAAAACCCAATGGAGATAGGTGCAGAATATGTGGTGGGATGTTGAAAACACGGGATGACGATCAGGATGAGGCGGCTATTGACAAAAGACATGACATTTATTTTGATTCAAGCCAAGGGACAATGGCAGCTATAAATTTTTTTAAGGACTTATCCAATAGAAAAGGAAGACCTTTTATTTTAGAACTAAATGGGGAAAAGAGTGTCCAGGATGTGACAAATGAGTTAATGGAAAAACTGATTGTAATACCTTAGCCATTTAAATTTTGTAGTGATTTCATACAATTAAATAAAGGAGGGATCGTGGAGTATTCAACAAGCCCTGAGGGTGAAAGATTTACCCTTCCCCAGGAAGATGATTACAAAAAGGAATATGAAAGGCTTGCCGCAATAGTTAAGGAAGAAAGGGAGAAAGGCCACGAAATAATAGTTGTGATGGGACTTGGTTTTGTCGGCGCAGTGATGGCTGCCGTTGTAGCAGATAGCGAAGATAAAGATACAAAGAAATCTAATAAATTTGTAATAGGCATGCAAAGGCCAAGCCCAAGGAGCTACTGGAAAATCCCACTGTTTAATAAGGGAATTTCTCCAGTCAATGCAGAAGACCCTGCTGTTGCTCAAATGATAGAACGATGTGTCATGGAAAAAAAGACACTTACAGCTACATTTACATACGATGCCCTGAAATTGGCGGATATCCTGGTTCTTGACGTTCAGTGTGATTTTTTAAAGGATGATCTTGGAAATCTTGATAGCGGTCACGCTGAAATGGATGCAATTGAAGAGAGCTTCAAGGTTATTGGTAAATTAATAGATCCCAGTTGCCTGATTCTTATTGAGACCACAGTTCCACCTGGCACAACTGAATATATTGCATACCCTATAATAAAGACTGCATTTAGACAACGGGGCATTGAGGAAGAACCACTATTAGCTCATTCCTTTGAAAGGGTAATGCCTGGACGAGATTATGTACGCTCAATCAAAAATTTTTGGCGTGTCTGCAGCGGCATAAATAAGGAAAGTGAAAAAAAGGTCGTAAGGTTTTTAAGTGAGGTTATTGACGTTGAAGATTACCCATTAAAGGTCTTAGAGAGACCTATTGAAAGTGAGACATGTAAAATTGTTGAAAACAGTTATCGGGCCACCATACTTGCCTTTTTAAATGAATGGAGTCTTTTTTCTGAAACAAACGGTATAGATTTAATTAAGGTTATAGATGCGATCAAAGTTAGGCCAACTCATAGCAATATGATATTCCCCGGGCCGGGCATTGGGGGTTATTGCCTTCCAAAAGATGGAGGCCTGGGGGTCTGGGCATATAAACACCTTCTTGGTTTTGAAAATGAGATATTTAAAATCACACCTGAGGCCATAAATATTAATGACACCAGGGCACTCCATGTGGCACAACTGGTTAGAGACGCCCTCCGTAATATGGGAAAGATAGTTGCCGCATCCAAAATAGCAGTTTTGGGGGCATCCTACAGGGAGGATGTTGGGGATACAAGGTATAGTGGCTCAGAGTTGATTATAAGAAAGATTACAGAGATGGGCGGAGAAGTAAGTGTTCATGACCCATACATTGACCACTGGTGGGAATTCGAAAGTCAAGATTCCTACCCGGCGATAGGAGAGAGCAGGTCAAGGTTTTTCAGGAACCAGGAACACCTTAAGGATTTAAGGGTATCACCAACAATAACAGACGCAGTTAGAGACTCGGATGCGGTAGTTTTAGCTGTTAGGCATAAGGAATATTTAGGGCTGAAGGCAGAAGATATTGTTGAGATGGCTGGTGGACCTTTGGCAGTTATAGACTGTTTTGGGATTCTTGATGATAAAAAAATAGAGAGTTTTTTTAATCTGGGCTGCGAGGTTAAGGGATTGGGAAGAGGGCATATACAAAGGATTAAAGAGAGGGTGAGAAAGCAATAAATTAAACCTCTGTGAGGCAGTAAACATTATTTTTTTTCAGTTTAACCACCTGAGTATGCTCAACTATTATCTTTGTGCCATAACCACATTCTTCATTAAGGTAGTCTGAGGCCCTTCCCATATTTATTGCTATCTCTAAAAGATTTGAGCTCCCTATAAGGGCCAGGGGCTCACCCTTTGGAGCATCACTGTAGGAATGACTTGTTTTTATTAGAACAATTTTTCCAACCTTAATAACAAAATCCTTAGATGCAGTAAATGCCCTTAATTTGTCTTCAGTTATATTAGTAATGAGATTTCCAAAGCGATCTATCCTTATTACATGGCCAATAAGCTCGTTATTTGTTTCGTATGGAATGGGATAGTCTAAAGTTGTCGGGTGGGAAATCCTTTCTCCAAAGAGAACGGGATCAATCTTAAGTGAAAGATGGGCAGACACCGGCGCAAATATATCTCTGCCGTGAAAGGTTGAGCTTATATCCGTTAGCCAGTATTTTTTTTCAGTTAGCTCTATAGTGCCTATTTTACGTTGCAGCTCAATTGTTGGCCAGAATAGACCATTATCAGGCCCTACAAAAAAATGATTGTCGACCGATACCAATATTGGTCTTCTTTTTCCGCCTACACCAGGATCAACCACGCCCAAATGGATTGTTCCTTTTGGAAACCATTTATAGGCCTCTTTGATTATTGTGGCCCCCTCTTGGATTGAGCCTGCCGGCACTTGATGTGTTATGTCTACCAACTTTGCAGATGGATTTATGGCAAGAATAACCCCTTTCATGATGGCTACATAGGGGTCGATCTGGCCAAAATCGGTTGTTATTGTAATGATTCCTGTAGGTTTTTGCATAATTTATTGTCCTGGTTTGTGAGAGAAAATAGATTGCTATGACATTTTACTTCATCAACATTGATGATCACGTAAAAAGTCGTCACTCCGGTGGAAACCGGAGTCCAGATGGTCTGCAACTGCTTGAAAAGACTGGATTCCGGCTTTCGCCTGCCTGTGCGTCGCACGCAGACAGGCCGGAATGACGGAAAACGGTATTTTGGGACTTTTTACGAGCCCGTCAACATTAAATTATTTTACGGGGCTATGCACTTGACTCCACCAACCACAATATGTTGTATGTCACTCGAAAAAATATGTTCTTTGCGCGCAACTGTTAACTTGTTGTATTTGCAAGCAAAACGAGGTAATAAATTTCACGTAAACAATAAACATGGTTTAACTTTTTTATTTTGCGTTATTTTTTGTAAAACATATCAAGTGCAAGCAAACCACAGCATATGGTATGCGGTGGAGTCAAATGCATAGCCCCGTTATTTTATTTGTTTGAGCTGGCTTTTTATTTAAAATTTGATATTTATACTAACTTATGTTATCGAGCTAATCAAATGAATCGCAACAAAAAAATTTTTAGATGGCTTGTTTTGGCCAAAGAAAGGAGTTTAATATGACGGCAAAAATAATTAAAGGCACTGAAGTAAGAGATGAAATTTTGGTAGAACTAAAAAATGAGGTTGATAAAATTAAAAATGACCATGGCGTTGTACCAGGACTTGTAACCATCCTTGTTGGAGAGAACCCTGCGTCTATTTCGTATGTTACGGCTAAGATTAAGACAGCACAGAATCTCGGGTTCAAAGAGGTGCAGGATAGCCAGCCTGACGACATAACGGAAGAGGATTTACTCGCCATTGTTGATAAGTACAACAAAGATGATTCTATACACGGTATCCTCGTGCAACTTCCTCTCCCAAAAAACATAGATGATAAAAAGATACTAAATGCAATTGACCCTGACAAAGACGTAGACGGCTTCCATCCTATAAATGTCGGAAGACTTATGATAGGCGGTGAAGAGGCAAAGTTTCTACCGTGTACACCTGCCGGCATCCAGGAACTGATTTTACGATCCGGTGTGGAAACAGAAGGCGCTGAGGTTGTAGTTGTAGGTAGATCGAATATTGTTGGAAAACCCATAGCCAATATAATGCTGCAAAAGGCAGCAGGGGCTAACGCCACTGTAACAATAGCGCATACAAGGACAAAGGACCTGGCCTTTCACTGCAAAAGGGCGGATATTCTGGTAGTAGCCGCAGGTGTACCCGACCTGGTTAAACCCGAGTGGATTAAACCGGGAGCCTGCGTTATTGACGTTGGTGTAAACAGGGTAGGGGAGAAGATAAGCGAGAAGACCGGTAAGAAGATTGCTATTCTTAAAGGTGATGTTGATTTTGAAAAGGCAAAAGAGATTGCCGGCTTTATTACACCAGTGCCCGGCGGTGTTGGGCCCATGACTATTACAATGCTCATGAAAAACACCCTCAAATCACTTAAATTCCATCTTGGAATTGAATAGACCATTACTGTCACTGGGGGGCGTTCATTTCTGAAAGGAGAAGACGCCCCTTTTTTAGAGAAAATGCTTACCTGATTGCCTCAATTATATCCTTTTGCAGTATGCCATTGGTTTTTTATGCCCTGGAAGACATTTATAATACTAAAACATGCTGCCTAAATAGGGTATTTCCTACAAATTATTTTTCATAGCTTCCAATCGTTCTATTCTATCAACTGGAGCGGGATGTGAGTAGTTGAACCAGGAGTAAATTTTATGGGGAACTAAGTTAGATAAATTCTCAGCGCTAAGTTTTATTAATGCGCTTATCATTGGTTCGGCATCTCCGGTTAGTGAAACAGCTACGGTATCGGCCTCTTTTTCATACTTTCTGGATATGGCTGAGCCTGCAGGACTTAAGAAATAACCAATTGGGGCTAAAAGTACTGGGACAAGAAAGAGGCCTGCATATGGAATTTTCCCTTCAAACCCAAATGTTTGATAAATATGATGCCAATCAAGTAGCTTTGCAATAATAAACAAACCTATAAAAGACATGGCCTCCATCAAAATCAGTTGCTTTATAATGTGTTTTTTTATCCAATGTCCTGTTTCATGAGCCAGGATTGACAGGATTTCATCATCTGGATGGGATTTTAAAAGGGTATCAAAAAGAACAATCCTTTTAGTCTTGCCTAATCCTGTAAAATAGGCGTTGGTGTGTTTACTTCTAATGCCGGCATCCATTTGAAAAATCCCTTTTACCCCAAGGCCTGCCTTTGACATAAGGTTTACGATCTTATCCTTGAGCTCTTCATTGCTGATTGGCTCAAACTTGTTAAATATAGGGGCGATAAGCACTGGATATAACCACATTATAATAAGCTCAAAAACAGATAGAATTATCCAGGCAAAAAACCACCAGTAGTTTTCCATATATCGTAATAACAACAAGAGGAAAAAAAGGAAAATGCCACCAAGGATAATAGACAAAGCAATGCCTTTAAGCCAGTCAAGTATCCATAGTTTGACGGTCTTGGTGTTAAAACCGTATCTCTCTTCTATGACAAAGGTATGGTAAAGGGAAAAAGGGACATCAAACAGGGTAGATATAAACGCAAGAGTGGCAAAAAACAAAAGCCCCCCGCTTATAAAGTCGCTGCAACATGTATTTATTAATTCTACAAGCCAAGGTAGAAATCCTGAAAGCAGAATCAAAAGCATCAGTATTTGGTCAGATACCTGAGAAATAATCTCAAATTTGGTGGAATCAGAGGTGTATCTTGCCATGATAGAAAATTTATCTTTATCAACAGCGTTTCTAAATACCCTGGGCACCTCGTTTCCATCTTGATTTAAGTGATTAATATTAAGAATATTCAGGGCGGCCTGAAAGAGTGATCTGAAAATAAAGATCGAAAGGTATGCTATCAGCAGTGCATTAAATTGTATCATGAGGTTCTATCTAACCCTTTCTATGTGAAAAAAATAAGGTTTATAATTCATATCTCTATTTTTGTGTCTTGGTGACTTGGTGGCTATAAAAATTAATCTTTCCAGCGAATCCCTTCTTTGCAAAAATCTATTATTTTACATTCATTATGCCTTGGTTTCCTTGCTGTGCAAACCGCCCTACCATGTGATATAAGAAGGTTTGAAAATAACCTCCAATTATCTCTTGGAATGATCTCCATGAGATCAAATTCTACCTTTGTGGGGTCTTTTTTGTCAGTCAACCCTATGAGTCTGCTAAGGCGGAGAACATGGGTATCTACTGCTATTGCCGGAGTATTAAATGCCTCTGCAAGCACAACATTAGCGGTTTTTCTTCCGATTCCAGGCAGTGATACCATATCATCAAGATTTGAGGGTACCTCTCCATTGTATTTTTCCACCAGAATACTGCAAAAGGCCTTTATCGACTTAGCCTTATTTCGAAAGAAACCAGTAGATTTGATATCATCTTCCAACTCAGACAAACCCATATGGGCATACTCATTTGCAGTGTGATACTTTTTAAACAAGTCTTTGGTTACTTCATTAACTCTTTTATCAGTGCACTGGGCGGAAAGCACTGTAGAAATTAAAAGCTCTAATGGGTTCTTGAAAATGAGGGCAGTCTTAGCGCCGGGATATTCCTTTTCGAGTATGTCAACTATATGTTTTACCTGTTTTTTAGCGTAATCTTTATCCATTTGTAATGCTTTATATTTTAAACTCTATTGTTACCTAACTTGGATAAACCGGAAAAGTGCGTAAATTGAGCTAAAGTTTGAAGTGAACTAAAGTTAATGAATCGCTCCTGCCTGTGCGTTTTCGCACGCAGACAGGTCGCTCCATCTGTTTTACAAAATAGTTAAAATCCTTAACTTTAGCCACTTTAGTTCACTTTAGTTCACTTTAGCCACTTTACACTTTTTTAAGTTTTTATTTTAGTTTTAAATTTTCTGCACGTTTTGCACAGAAACTTATTATTAAGGTGCTAAGGCATTACATCTGCCACTTATACTCTATAGCCTTTATAATTTTTAAAAGCATATGGTTTACAGGTGTTTGTATTTTATATTTTTCTCCAAGCTCTGTAACCTTACCTGCAAACATCTCAACCTCTGTCTTTCTTTTGGCCTCAAAATCCTGGAGCATGGATGTTTTTCCCTCTGGAGATTGCTTGGACAGAAAAGAATACCATTCATCTATGTCTTTATCATAGAGGTGTATTTCTGCGGCCCCGGCTATTGATATTACCTCTCTCATGGCTGTCTCCATAAGCCCACTTGCCTCCTTGGATTTTTGAAAAACAGCATATGTGGCACCCAGCACTGCAGAGACCTGGTTTATTCCTACATTAATCATAAATTTCCACCAGAGCGTCCGTATCATATCCTCTGGTGTTTCATAGACGATTCCAACCTTATCAAAGAGTGATTGAACGGCCTTTACCCTGTCTGAAACTTGTTTATTTTTCTCTTCTCCAAAAAAGAATTTTCCCATGGGGGAAAAGGTTATGTGGTTTCCTTCCTTGACTGCGCTAATCCCAACCACAATGGCATAAAGAACCTTTTCCTTCCCATACACTGTGGCTATCTGCTCTTCGCTTTCAATCCCATTCATGACGGACAGGATCAATGTGTTTTTACCTACAATGTTGGAGATATCTTTAATTGCTTCTAACAGGTTATGGTGTTTTAAAGCCACGATTACAAGATCAGAGGGCTGAGTTTTATCCTCTGGACTGATTAATCTTGGAAAGTATTGCTTTTCATTGATAATGAGACCTTCTTTCTTAAGTTTCTTGTAACGTTCGCCTTTTGCGACAACAGAAATGCAATCTTTATCCATTTCATAAAAAAGACTCATATAAGAGGCGCCCATGGCGCCTGCACCAATAATGGATACTGTCTTAACAGGTGGAAACAACTTTAATCTCCTTTGAAAAATTAATTAAAATAGCGACAAAGGAAATACATAATATGCTCAAAAAAGGCAAACATTTTTTTGAGCTGTTAAAATAACCTTGAAATTTGGGGAGGGCAAGTAGTTTATGCAAGCGTTGATCAAACGAGAGGAAGGCCGGCGATGGCCTTAAAATGGGTATCTTTTGTGAACAAACCTAAACCATTCTGAAATGCCACAGCAGCAATCCAGATGTCATTTGTGGGCACAGGTTTACCTATTTTTCTTAAATTATGAAGAATTTCAGCATAAAACTCGGATGTGTCTTCATTTACAGGATAAACAACAACCCTGGGACTATCCAAAAAATTTTCAAGCTCTTCCCTGTTCTTCTGTTCTCTGCCTCCCCCCTTAAAGCCGGAAAGCAGTTCACCGATGCTTATCACTGAGAAGCCTATTTCTTCTGTCTTTCTCAGGGCTTTAACAACATCCCCATCACCTTTAAGGGCATAAGAATAAATATTGGTATCAATCAGTAGTCGCTTCATTTCCATAACTCCAGGTCAATTTTTCTCTGATTATTAATGATTCCCTGTATTTTCTCAAATTCCACATCAGTCCATTGTCCAAAAAGATGATCAAGATCATTGTACTTTTTTGTATGTTTTTTTTTCTTCTGCATACCCATATTCTGTTTAATCATATCTAAAATTAGTTGGTTTACGCTCTTCTTTTCACTGGCAGCAACCTGTTTTAGTTTTGAAGATACCGAAGAATCTACACCTCTAATTGTAATTGCCTTCATAATAGTTCCCTCTTTCATGTAATGTCATCTAATGCTGTCTTAATGATATTATAATATGATTGCTGTTTGAATTTGTCAACCAAAATGTTGGTGAGAGCAGTTAAGGCGGCTGTAATAGGATACATACATCTTTTTATTGACGCACATCTATAGATTTCCCTATTACCTTTTCTATTAAACCCATGTTTGAAAGGTTAATGGATTTTTCTAAAAGTGACGTTTTTTCCACCCCTGAAGCACGTCCAACCACCTCCACTCACAGCAAGCATTTCCAATAGGATAAAAATATATTTTATGGCAAAAAAAGATAGACAATTATAAAAGACTTTGATAGGTATAGGGTTGGATAACC
>JAYEMW010000004.1:0-6450 GCA_034718555.1 Thermodesulfobacteriota bacterium | reverse complement strand
GATTTTCTTCTAAGGCTTTTTTATAACACAGAATCGCTGCGTTTAACTTACCCTGGTCATCAAGGGCCACTCCCATATTATTATAAGCATTTTAAAAACCTTTATCAACTTCAATGGCCTTTTTGTAGCATAGAATAGCATCATGTGGATTGCCTTGGTCTCGGTAAACTAAGCCCATATTATTTAAGGCATTCGCACTTTTCGGATTTTCTTCCAAGGCCTTTTTGTACCAAAATATAGCCTTATGTAATTCACCCTTTTTGTAAAAGAACACGCCAAGATTATTGCAATAGGATGGAGTTTTACATGTATCCTGGGAAGATCTGACAATAAAATCCCGGGCCTTCCCATTTTTATATTCCTGGATAGAAATTAGATTCAACAAACTCGTACATTCTGAATGACCTGGGTTAAGTTCGAGTATTTTTTCGTAAATCACCCTTGCCTTTTCCAGTTCACCAGTTTTTTGAAAAGAAGCTGCCTTTTTTATCTCGCCTTCTATATTCATTGAAACTGTCTTTATGTGTATAATCAGTCACGCATCTTCACAACCTTTTCAGTTTAGGAAAATATGTTTTATAATATCCATAATCTCTTGTAAGTAATGCGTCACAATGTAATTCCGAAAAAGAGCCAATTATAAAATCTGAAAGAATATGTTGTCGAAAACGTATTTCGCTATCGCAATGCGGACATTTTAAGCTAATCGATTTACCGCAAACGGGGCAAACAAATCGACGTCGTCTACAGTACTCCTTCCATTTCTTTCCAGCGTAGGCGTAGTCCCTGTTATTGCATGTCTCAACTTTTATGCGCCCCTCTAATAAAAATAGCTCCAAATTTAATTCGTTTCCTTCAAAAATAGGGTATAGTTCTCCGTAAACCATGCCACAAATGATCAACTCGTCATGTTCATCATGATGCTTTCGCAGTTTTTTAATGCTGCCATCATTTTGATCCAGGAGCAAATCAAGCAGGATGCATGTATCAATCGATATCTTCAATCCCGTAACCCCTCAATTCGGTTATTATTGTATCAGTATTTTTCATTCCTTTAAAAGCGCCACGCCATTTTTCAATAGGGTCATAATCCGTGCTCTTCACCAGGTAGAATTTGCCTTTTTCCTCTTTAAATATTAAATTTAATCCAGGCATGATATTCAAGGCAGTCCGAACTTCATGGGGAATGGTGATTTGATATTTAGACGTTACTTTGCTCATCTATATTACCTCAAAAAAATAAGTCTTTTAATTTGTTGACTTTCATTTGGATGTCTCTTTATGTTGGATATTTGTAAAAGTTGAACTATTGTATGCCATTCATTGCATACCTATGGCTAAAAATGTATACCATATATAAATATAACCGCCAACCACCTTTTCGAGCTAATTTTTTTGTTTATCTTGAGCCTTTTTGCGGCAATATCACAGTTTCCACAATGAGAAAATAGAATCATGTTTAACATTTTTATACAAATGAAATCGGCTGGGTTTAATAATCCGTCATCTGTTCGGAGAGCAATAATACGATCAGTTAAACTCAATATTCTGTTTGAAAGCGGCGGTGAATACAGGTTTATAAATCCATTTTTCAGGGCATGTCTTGTAACTTCTCAATGAGTCCGGGTAATAACTCTGGATTATCACCTCCGCGGGAATGATGATTGAGTGTAAGTTTCCGTCAATTGCCCAATCTTTACAGCGTCATCATTTTTAGAAAATTTTGACTACCTCGGTTTTACTCTCTTTTTCAGCCCTCACTATTGATATTCATGTATTTTTAACTTGACACTTGAATTTTTCATGATAAATTAAAATTAAGTTTCAAATATTCTAAAATAAACCATGCTATTCAAAACAGGAAATAATTTTGTTTCAACGTAAACTTCACCTTCCAATTACCGGGACTGAAACCTTTTTTTTATGGGGGCCACGGCAGACAGGGAAAACAACGCTGCTCCGGGAAACTTACCGCAAAGCTGTCTGGATCGATCTGCTCAAAGCAGAGGAGTACCGACGTTATCTTGAACATCCGGAATGGCTGCGTTCAGAGCTTCCGAAAAATGGAGACATGCCCTTTGTTGTTATTGATGAAGTACAGAAAGTGCCACAACTCCTTGACGAGGTTCACTGGCTTCATGAAAACAGGGGCGTACAGTTTGCCTTATGCGGATCAAGCGCCAGAAAAGTCCGGCGCGGACACGCGAATCTCCTTGGAGGCAGAGCAATACGCTATGAACTTTTTGGACTCACCTCATCAGAACTTGGTTCGGATTGGAATATCGACAAAATGCTCAATCACGGCTATCTTCCCAGGATCTATCAATCCAACACTCACAGGCGTCTTCTTAACGCCTACACTGCCAACTATCTCAAAGAAGAAATTGCAGCAGAGGGCCTTATTCGCAATCTCCCTGTGTTTTCAGATTTCCTTAACAAAGCCTCTCTTTCTGATACTGAGCCTGTAAATCATTCTACCATTGCCAGAGATTGCGGGGTCTCGAGTCAGACGATCAAGGGTTATTTCCAAATCCTTGAAGACACCTTACTGGGAAAATGGCTGCCGGCATATCGTAAACGTCCAAAACGGCGTGTTGTAACGTCACCAAAATTTTATTTCTCTGATGTGGGCGTTGTAAATTTCCTGGCAAAACGCGGCGTCATGGAGCAGGGTTCAGAGCTTTACTGGAAGGCTTTTGAGAACTGGCTATTTCACGAAATTTCAGCACACAATATGTACAACGAATTATTCGCAACAATAAGTTACTGGAGGTTATCAAGCGGCCTTGAAGTAGATTTTATTATTAATGACATGGAAATTGCCATTGAAGCAAAGGCATCACGCAGGATTTCCGCCAACCACTTAAAGGGCCTGCGCCAACTCAGAAAAGACCATCCGGAAGCTAAAAGATTGATCGTGGTCTGCTGTGAAGAAAAACCCAGAAGAACGGAAGATGGAATCGAAATTCTACCAGCACAACATTTTGTCAGACTACTGTGGAATAATGAAATTGTTTAAGGGTCATGGAAAAGATTACCCTCAACGTTGGACCTCCTGGGCTGGTGGTCCTGAGCTTGGGGTCGGACCTCGGCATTCTAATGTTATCCAAAGAATCCGTTAGAATCAGAGCAAAATATGGCATCCTTCATTTTGAGGTAAGGGCTCCTCCTCCAGAATCAGAGAAAGTTCCTGTATCAGATATTCCCTTATCACTGCTTTTTATATCTGTGTTTCCATTAAATTCCTTCCTTGTCCGTGTCATATTGTCATTTTCGATTTTGCCCGCATCTGATTCCGCAATCTCACGCCAGTTTTTAATTATCACGCCAAGTTCGGGCGGGATTGAAAAATATCTGTTTTCTTTGGGATTCTCAGAAGGATCCCGTACCCACACAGCGTCATTTCCGAGAAAAACGGGTCCTCCGGCAATTCTTTCGGCAGCGAGCATAGCTCTGAGAAAAGGGACCTGTATCTCAGAGTCAAAATCAGGGTTGTCATAGTATTCGCCTAATCCGAAATCATACCTGGCAACGAGCCGGGAATATCTGGGCCCGCACGTCAGAAAGAAGTATCGTTTCCCTTCCCACTCAAACTCGGTCCATAATTTGAGATTATATGAAAAACTGTGATAACCCCATCTTTTTCCCCATTTATCCTTATCCATGCTCTCAAAAAAGTCTTCAAGAGATATTTCCCGGGTGTTTTCCACCATGACTATGACATCCACTCCCATTTTTATCACCTCTTAACATTTGGAACACTCAGTCTGCTGCAAATTTCGACCTGTGCGGTTGGATTTAATCTTGTAGCTTCAATTACTTTTTCATCCCGCCACCGGCGGGACTCAAGACGCAGAGGTCGCAGAGGTTCTTTTTCATTTGCCGCTGACCCGCCACAAAGATTGGCGGGCAGGGATGGCGGCAAATGAAAACCATTCAGCCCTGCGGGCACCAGGAACTATTGCAGCGAAGCTGCTGAGCGGTTCCCCTTTGCCGGTCTTCCTGTCCCGTTAAATTCCGAAGGGCAGCGCAGTTTACCCGGTTAAATCCTGAAAGGCTATATTAACAGGGCGGATTTAACCGGGGTGGCTAAGAAATTTTTTGTTTATTTTGCGCTCTTTTTTCCGGACTGCTACGTTTCTTCTGGTGGGTGCTGACCACCACGAGAGCGAGGCACAATGTGTTCAACTGAAAAGGGCTGCATAGCAAAATGCACTTCGCTCCGGCAATATTCACAACAGCCTTTAGCCCGCTTCAGCACGTCATGTTTTTGTTGGGAGGTAATGTTTTTTTCAGGCATAAGCGGGAGATTGTAACCCCATGTTTTCCATCAGTTCAGCAAGAGATACTTTTCGATAACGTGCCAATTCCGATAGATGTTGCATACGCTGAGCTTCCAGGTTCTCGATTTGATCTGTTAAGCGTAATAATTCGCTATGTTCTTCCGAGCTTACTGACTCATCCCGCCTTTTATCAATTAGTTCATCATATCGTCTCTGAACTTCTGCCGGCAATCCTTGATTAATTTTCACTAAAAATTGGGCTTCGGCTTGTGACAATCTGTGAACAAGGCGTTGTGCCCGGAGATTAATGATCTGAGAAACAAATTGCTCTAACTCATGCTTATTCAATTGACCGACGGCTTTCAATAAATTATCTGTAGATAACTCTGTTTCTACTTTAACGATTGCCATTTTTATATCCTCAAACAAACGAATTAGATTTATAAACCTGTCTTCTTTTCAGGGTACCTGTTTTTATTCTTTAACATTTTATCCCAACAGTCCATAATTTGCAAATATTTTATCACAAGATAAAACTTTCCATAGCAATGCCGTAAAATCACCGAAATGTCATTCATTTCTCAGGGCCTGGCTCCCTCAAAAAGGATAGCGCTGCTGTTTCCAATTTTTCCATCTAATCATTATACCCTTCGGGCAAAGAACAGCATAAGAATAGGCTATCAACAATGATGCATTTTCAAACAATCGAGTTAATAGTTTAAGATGTCTGTGGATGTCTGAGTGTGTCTGCCCGCCTGCCCCGTAGCTCCGGTAGATGGTACCCCGGATGGCTAAAAAAATTTTAAAAAATGATAATTGTTGTGAATCCATTTGATTGCTCTGATCCCACAATATTTTGACCAGCCGCAACTAATCAATACTAAAAAGGAAGCATTTTTTGCTTGTCTTTTTATATTGCATATATTACCATATTAAATTATGTCAGAATAAGGAGGCAAAAAATGGGGAAAAAACAACTTTTGTTATTGATCAAACGATCCTTGAAGAGGCAAAGGCTATTGTAGAAACAAAAAGGTTTAAATCTTTAAATAGATTTGTTGAAAAGGCGATTGAGGACAAGATCGAAAGAATACGGAAAGAGGAAATAGAAAAAGCGATACAAGAAGCCAGTCGAGACCCTGTCTTTCTCTCTGATATAAGAGATGTCGAGCATGATTTTGAGTTCGCTGATTTTGAATATAAAGAAAGATAATGAAAATAAGAGATTATAAGTGGAAAATTTTCATTGAGTAACCATTCTTTCTTGTAATTTCTCTTGGAGCCACAGATTTACCATGGTTTCAGCAGAAATACCTTCCGCATCGGAAATCATTTGCAGTTCTTGGGCGATTTTGGGAGCTATCCCTATAAAATAATGTCTTCTCTTTAAGTTAAATGTCAAATCCGTTTCCCTGGCTTGATCCCAATAGTCAGCTAAATCATGAGTGTCCCAAAAATTTCCAGCATCCTCGGCAGATTTAAAGTGCTCAGGGATTGAGTTTTTCTTTTTTTCTTCCATATAATTTTCGCTCCCTTTTAGTCATATTTCTTGCGCTAATGACCAATGCAATATCGCCCGCCTTTTTGATAAAAAAAGTGATAATGTATTTTCCAGCCCTACTTTTTCCCATAGCCGCATAAACATTTTCTCCCTTCACATCACCTTTTTCAATAAAACGAATTTCAGGGGAACTATAAAGTGCCTCTTCAACCTCTACAGTTAACACTTGATGTTTGCGCCATATTTTCTCTACGAAAACGTCCAGCCAAATAATATCTTGGATTTTCAAAAAATTCGCTCCCATTCATAGATAAATAAAAATTCAAAAGCTCCATTAATTACAACGGGCGTCATCCATTATATTACTATCCGGCCTAATTTTTAAGATAACACCAGAAACTAGAAATTGCAACCTTAAATCTATCCACTGCGGCAACCCAAATTTGACTCACCATTCATTGAGAAAATAGAATTATATTTGATTTTTTATACATATCTGTATTATACAGATATGTATAATACACTACAGTTAAATATTCTAAGAAAAGTAGCTTATGAATCCCTTTAAATACGGAACCATTGTTTCAGGCAAGGATTTCTGTGGGAGGAAAACTTTGCTTAAAAACATTATCGGCTATATCCAATCATCGCAAAACATGGTGGTGC
>JAYEMW010000003.1:0-6486 GCA_034718555.1 Thermodesulfobacteriota bacterium | reverse complement strand
CAAGTTTAATGAGGCACAGGAATGGAGAGGGCTTTCCTTGCCCGTTGTGATGGATAAAATTGTCCAACAGGCATTTATAAATATTATATCCCCCCTATTTGAAAAACATTTTCTGGATTGCAGTTACGCATATCGACCAAAAAAGGGACCTGTCAGGGCCATCAAGAGGGTCGAGCATATCATACAGACCCATAAACCCAGGTGGACAATTGCCTTTGATATAGACGATTTTTTTGACACCCTGAATCATGATTATCTCTTGGGAGAGATATCTAAAGGGATGGATGATGAACGATTGATTTCTCTTGTACGACTCTGGCTGAATGCAGGATATATAAACCAGAAGGGCGTCTATTCCGACCCGGCTGAAGGCATTGCCCAGGGCGCTTTAATCTCTCCGCTGCTTTCAAATATCTATTTGCATGCCCTTGATTTGTACGCAATTGAGAAGAAATGCCCTTACGTAAGATATAGCGACAACTTCATCGTATTTTTTTATGACAAAGACCAGGCATACACTTACAATGAAGAGATTTCGGCATTTTTAAGGGAAGATTTGTTTTTGAAACTCAACCATGATCCCTACCCTTACAGGCATCTAAAGGCAGGTTTTACATTTCTTGGAATTTTTTTCAAAGATAAGGAGAGGGCAATAAGCAGGGAGAAGGAGACAAAGACATACAAGAAATTAAGCTATTTGACTAACCCTTTCGCCTACAATAATCCATCATTGGCCCTAAAACGCCTCAATGAAAGCATTCAGGCAAAAAAGAGATTTTACGGATTTATCAGTCCCGATAGACAGTTTGCGGCCTTTGATGCGTATCTGATGAAAAGGTTAAGGACTCTTCTTTTGTCTTTTGGAAAAAAAGGGTTGATGAAGTCTAAAAATGAGTTTACTGATTTTGTCGCTAAAGTCGAGTTCTTTACGAGAAGGGATAGAACTGAGATACTGTCCCTTGCAGGACGTATGGGCAAGGAGGTTTTTTTGCAATTAAATCCAAAGCCCGAGACCGGTATAAAAACCGGGGATAAGGATAATAGACCCGAAACCGCCCAGGCAAAACGAAGTCAGGCACAAAAAAATCGTTTTCTTAAAAAAATAGCCGACGAGACCGAGGTTATCATATCTACGCCAGGCATCTTCATAGGTAAGACCAGTAAGCGCCTTGTTTTAAGGGAGGCAAGAAAAAATGTCCATGAGAGTGCATTTTCAAAGATACGCCAGATAACTGTGGCTACTAAGGGAGTCTCCCTGTCAAGTGATGTCATTTGGGCTTGCGCAATCAACAAGATCCCCCTTGCCTTCACCAATCGGCAAGGCAAACCTTATGCTGTTTTGCAAAGCCCGATTCATGCCATGGGCGAGCTCTCATTTTTTCAAATACATCTTTATAAAACTGCAAAGGCGATCACCATTGCAAAAAAAGTGTTAACCGGAAAATGCAGGAATCAGATGAACCTGCTTAAGTTTTACTCCAGGCATCGCTCCAGCGCAGACCCGGTGTTTTTCTCCATGGTAGGGGAAACACTGGAAAAGATGAAAAAAGACCTGCAAGATATCCAGAATATAAACCTAAATGAATCCTTTGAGAATGCAAGAAACCGCCTGTTTACGGCTGAGGCCAGGGTGAGTTCCGGTTACTGGGGGGTTATTAAGATGCTTTTGCCGGCGGAGCTTGGATTTGAAAAACGGGCAAAAAAAGGGGCAAAAGATATTGTTAATTGCATGATCAATTATGGATATGGTATATTGTATCAACGGGTATGGAGCGCGATATTGATGGCCGGCCTAAACCCTCATATTAGTTTTCTTCATGCATTTCAAGAGGATAAGCCCACATTTGTCTATGACATGATAGAGGAATTTCGACAGGCCCTGGTGGATAGACCCTTATTCAGCCTGATGACAAAGGGGAACCGTTACAAAAAACTGAAGCTTGATCATGAATCCGGCCTCCTGGATAATTTCACCAAAGGCCTGGTTCTTCATGCTGTTATAAATCGATTGGCCACATTGATCGGCTTCAGGGGAAAGAAAATACAGGCCCAAGACGTGATTCATGTGCAGGCAAAGAATCTGGCAGGATTCATCAGAGGAAAGAGAAAAAACTACAGGCCGTTTATCTCAACCTATTAACTACTTGAGGAGGCTTATTAATGACCCAATTAGAAAGGATAGCCATTGACCCAAAGATAATGCATGGGAAACCCTGCGTAAAAGGAACACGTATCCCTGTTTACATAGTACTAAACTTGCTTGCCGGTGGAATGTCTGAGAAGGAAATTTTAGAGAATTACCCGGATTTGGAGATGGATGATATCCATGCATGTATAGGCTACGGTGCCATTCTAGCTGAAGAGGAAGTCGGAATATTAGAGGCCTCACATGTGGTATAGACAATGAAATTTCTTGCTGATGAGAATATATCTCCGGTATCCGTGTCTTACATTAAAGGCTTAGGCTTTGATGCAATCCATGTTAGAGAAGTTGGGTTGAAGGGAAAATCAGACCAAGCAGTAATGGAGTATGCCCTTAAAGAAGGCCGAGTTTTGCTTACAATGGACAGGGATTTTTCTGATGTCAGAAATTATCCCCCTGGTTCCCATAACGGAGTAATTAGGATGAAACTTGGATTTGCCTCTCCCCAGGCTGTTAACACCTGTGTGGAATTGTTGCTCAGGCAACTTTCCAACCGTGACATAGAAGGAAATCTGATTATAACAGATGGCCTTAAATATCGGATAAAGAAAAAAAAAGATGAAGCGCAATAACCTTCAATTACCATGGCTCAATGCCATCCGCTTTTGTCGACTGAGATTATTCTACCGGGGCATTACATCGGGGCAGGTAGCCTGGTTTCTGGGACCCGAGGTGCGAGGGAGCATCGGCCATCAACTAAAGTCTTACATGGGGTGCTCTATCGACCTGAATGAAGATTGTGCGGAATGTCCACAGGAAAGGAAAAGAGATTGTATTTATGCACAATTCTTTGTGAATGGTGGCAATAGCTCAAAGGGCATAGTCTTAAAGCTTGACCCTGCTTTTCGAGGAATGAAATCTGATTTTGTTAAGGGTGAAACCTTGCAGCTTGATGTTAATCTTTTAGGAATTCATATACAATCTGCCTGGCATTTTCTGAGCGCATTGAGACAGTACCCCTTGAGACTGGGCTCCCATGGCCTTTCCTTTGAGCTTGCTGAATCAGGCTTTGTAAATGAGAAAGGGGAATTCATGCCATTGCAGGGGGTAGATACTATTCCTTCAATGGGGCTTTTTCCATCAGTAAATAGCCTTGCCAATCCCTGTCGCATTGAATTAACCCTCCAAACTCCTACAGAGATAACCTTGTCTCATCGCAAATATATCTATGATCCTGAAAAACTGACCTTTAAGCTCCTTGTGCTTAGAATGCTTGAACGCAGTGAAAACATAGCAAGAGACCTCTGCAATTGGCCGGATAAGGGGGAAGGCAGAAAAGGGCCTCTGGCACAGGCCCTCATTGATCAGGCCCAGGAGATAACCCTCGTAGACCATCATGCCCACTGGAGAGGGGTGAAATTTAGAAATAACCAGGGAAGGGGCATGGGTGGGCTTGTCGGAACCTTTATATATGATGGAAATCTTGCGCCTTACATAGAATTGCTTGAATCCGCCGTCTATCTTGGATTGGGAAAGGGAGCAACAGCAGGATTCGGGCAGGTTTCCTTCCATATCAATCATTGATAAAGGAATAATCCTTAACCTGCGGGTTAGCATTCTTTATCAGCAGCGCATATAATGTAATATCCGTATCTATGCTCCAAGCTTTTAAAGCTTATGGCAAAATTTTGCGCTGAAAAATATTTTTTTGAAAAAATTCCCCATCTTTACCATTTACTAACCTTTATACATATCAACATTTCTTTTACTTATTTCCGGAATCAGTTGTTTAATGTTTTATAATCCACCGAAATTCACCTGTATAGACTCCGGCATAGGCAAACGCACCGCACAGGCAGCTATATAGTCCTAAACCGATTCTATTAGGAGCCCTGAAGTTTATAATACATAAAAGACAATACCTATAGCAGATGGTAATGCGAATATTAAAAAATGGCCCATTTCTACTTAGTTTGATTAATAAACTATCCAGATCCACAGACGAAGTTGTTTGATGGTAAGACTAAGAAGACCACCCGGATTTGATGAAATCCGCCCATTTTACTTTAAGGAATAATAAATCAAAGGAGGATCTACTATGGAAGGAAAAAGGATAAATATTGCGGTCCCAGCATCAGGGCAAGATGCCTGTCGTGAACTTATAGTATACCCGAATTGCACGGTTAAAGAAATAAAGCGGCAGTTCCCGATTTATGAGGATTACGCCATCTTCAAGGGGTGGGATTCCCTTCCCTTTAAAGAGAGCGTTGACATTTATGATAAAGTGCAACCAGGCGATCAGCTCTATGCTGCATCTTACCAGGAGGTTGGCACTGGTTTTGAGAGGAGATAGATATGGGGGTCTTTTATAATATCATTAAAGGATTTTTCAATTCATTGGTGATTGAATCTGCCGAAACACAAAGAAGCAATCATCACACCAGGACAGCCACAGCCCAGTGTAATAGAAGCAAGGCCTATCAAAATATACGGTTTTTAGGTGCTAATGAGGAAATATGCCACGGCGACGGGAGGCAAACTTGTCAAAGTCCTATCGTATTTAAAGATGGAGTGCGAGAGTATAGGAATAAACCTGTTTCAACCTTTGTGCCCCTTTGGAAAAAATTGGGATGGAAGCCTTATAATGAGGCACAAAACTATTATGTGGGTAAGTACGGATTTTTTGATCGCAAGACAAACAGAATTTTAGCGTGGAATGGAGCAATCGATAAAACCGCATACAGGATAAAGGTCTACATCGAAAACCCTCCATATGAACTTCAAAACCATAAGCACTGGCAATGTTTCACTCACTGCAGTGGGGGCTGGTATGGGATTCATTTCCTTAACAAAATTGAGGGACTGGATGACGCTATTCTCAATGTTCAGCGTCTGATTGCAGAGGCTTACTGGTTTTATTAGCGGAGGTTTTTCATGAAGCAGTCTTCAACCATATTCTTTAAGGTTAGAAAATATGCCCAGATTTACTTGCCTACATTTTATGCATGGTACCAGATTTTCTTACATAAAGTTGAAAAACTATGCATGCATAAGTTGGGGCTACCATCTCAGCATACATTCTGCTACGTGGTATCGAGTCGGCTGCTCTATGAATGCTTTCATTACTTGAACCGAGACGAATGCCGAGAGTCTCTTGTAGATATAAGTGGCATAGCCCACAATGGATTTTTTACAATGGACAGAATGGAGCTGATTGAACACGAAAGAAGAAGCGCTATTTATGCAAGGTCCGATCTCAGATCGACAATGAAGGTTCTCATGAAAATTGATTCCTACGGGGGATTGCTAACCGGAATCTTCCATATTCATCCTGGGAGAGGACCGGAGGCTATATGCCCCTCATGCATTGACCTGAACGATCAAAAACGCAGGGAGTATGGAGGCATGAAAGCCATAGGGGCAATTTTCAGCAGGGACGCCTACGTCCGATTTTTTTCAGATAAAACCAAGTTCAACGTTTCTGTAATAGGAAAGGGGGTTATACAGCATGACGGATATCTTTACCAGCTTGAAGACACCCGTAATCTTTGAGACTGAGAAGATTACAGGTACACATTCCAGCGAGCACGATGTTTTCGATCGCCATCGGCTTTTGGAAGGTTTTGACCAGTATGCGTTGGGGGAAATACGTATCGCCCTCATAGGGGCTGGGGGGCTCGGCTCGGAGATTGGCATGGCCCTGGTAAGAAAGGGGGCCGGGGAGCTTAATATCTATGATGATGACCTGGTGGAAATAACAAACCTTACCCGCCAGCATTTTTTCAAGCGCGACCTGTATAAGCCCAAAAGTGTGTGCCTGGCAGAAAATCTGTCACAGATGGCAACAAACAAATCCCTCATACGAGGCATCCCATTAATGATCCAGGAGGCAACAGATAAAAATTATTGTTATAAAACAGACATTGCTATTGTGGCAGTTGACAACTATGAGGCTCGATTTTTTTGCTCAAATTATTACAAGACTATACCGGTAATATTTACAGCGGTGAACTCAGATGCGGACAGTGGCCATGTGTTTGTGCAAACGCCTGGGGAAGCCTGCTTTGGTTGCCTGTTTGGTGATCAATATGGCAGACCGGCCAGAAAGTGCACTGGTTCTTCAATAGATATAAATAAGATAATGGGAGGTATTGTAAGCTATGCAGTTGATTCATTTATTATGAAAAGACAGAGAGACTGGAATTTTAAAAGGGTGTACCTTCATGGCCCCTTTAAAGACATCAGCAAAATAGTACCGGTGGATGATAATTGCAGCTTTTGTAAACGAAAAAATAGAAAGATATGATAACATGGGGATCAACTTGTTTGAAATAATAAAGAAA
>JAYEMW010000002.1:0-6486 GCA_034718555.1 Thermodesulfobacteriota bacterium | reverse complement strand
ATTTTCGAAATATCGATAGTTGAAAGCTCTCCCAATTTTCTTAATAGCTTTGCCTTTGGAATAGTAACAAGGTTTTGAGCGTCAAAAACACCGTGGCGTAAAAATCGGACCTTTACATCTACTTCAAATCTTGAGCCACGAATGCTTGTTGTATGTGCAATAAGGGTAATTAATGCCCGACTTCATCTTTTAATTGAACGCTTAATATGAGGCAAGGACGTACTTTTGCGGTAAGGCCAAGGTCAACTAACCAAACTTCACCACGGTTTGGATTAAGCCTCGGCATTTTTAGACTCGTTTTTTTCAAGCTCTAAAAACAGCTCTTCCGCTGTTAGTATGAATTCTTCGTCATTCAATGGAGGTAAATTGAATTTAAGGCTGCGTCTAATTATTTCAGTAGCAACCTCTTTTTTTCAACCTCTGTTAATAGGTCGAAAGAGTTAATAATATTTTGAGCGCTTAAATTCATATTTATTGTCTCCGATATTTAATGGATTAATTAATATAGGTTGTTATTATTATAAAAGATAACAAAAATGGCAATAATTATTTTAGATAGGTCGAGTAGGAATTTGCCAAGATTTTCTTTTTAACGGTCATCAAGCATGATTGAATTGTGATACATAATGATGGAAAAAGTCAAAAGGAAATTAACATTCTCTAAAAAGGAGATAGCCGGCAATGTATCACAGGCATCACAGGGAATGGTTGGGAAATTTATCATTTAACATTTATCATTTTTCATCTATCACATTAAGTGAGCTAAAGTGTCTAAAGTGAACTAAAGTGAGCTAAAATAAAACATGAAATGACTAATGACCAATGCTCAATGACCAATGTTATAATTTATATACTTTGTCATGAGGACCGACATCAAAGAAGCGAACTGTTTCATCCATAATACTGTCGCAATCATGGCAAAGGAGAATTTTATGGTCACCTTTTTTTCGACATATTTTACAGTAGCTGTAAACAATGATGAAATTTTTTGCAACTGAAACGCTGAATAAACCACGGAGATCGTATTTCAATGGTTCTCCCATTAGAGGGTTTTGTAATATTTTGTCTATCTTATTGAGGATCCTTTTTTTAATTGAGAAAAAATTTTTTAAGGATTTGATAAAATCGTCCGAATAGGTCTCATTCATTTCAAAAGACCTCTTCGCGGCTGTGCCATTTTATTTTACCGGAACGGGATTTATCTAAAGTATTTAGTAGTGATTTATAAAATTCAGGAGATGATAAGATGGTATCCATTCCCTGATTTTCTTGAGTCCTCTTTAAACTCAGCGCCCATTGATTTATTAGTTCTGACATGGATAGTCTTTGAGAGAGGGAAAACCCTTTAAGAAATGCAGAAAGGTCTTCGTCTAATGTTATGTTTACTCTTACTTTTCTCATGACTGGCTCCTTGAAAGTTAAGTTAAACGCTGTTATTATACACATAATATACACATTGGTTTATTGATGTAAAGTTATTAAATTTTTTCCAACTCAACCACTAAACTGTTTGACGAGTTTTTTAGTTAATGAATGATGGATATTTTACAGTTCTTGGGGGATTAGCCAAGGGCATGAACTGACTGGGTTTGAAGTAAAATTAATATAGAGGGGAAAAATGAAAAATATTTTTAAAATAAAGACTCTTAAGGCAAAGTTGATGATTTCTGTTGCCGTACTCATGATAGTTGTAGTTGGTATCTTTCTTACGGCAGTTTATGAAAAGAGCTAAAATAAAGCATGAAATGATCAATGAATAATGATAAATGCTCAGGATGAATTGCGGCGAATGCTTTTTGGGTTAATAGACAAACTTGGAGACGGTAAACATACTTATAACACACAACTCGTCTTTATGTTATCTCCGGGACTTACGTTGCTTCAAATAAGTCCAGATTGCACCTGTAAAGCCGATTACTGCAAGAATAATAAGTATAATGTCAAAATTGGTCATTTGTTTGATCCTCCGTCAATGATGTAAGCCCAGCCAAAAAAGGCTAAAGTTGCCAGTAAGCCGAGAAAAAGGGTTGTGATGTTCCATTGATCTTTTATAATATTGCCGACAACGACAACAAGCGCAATTCCTTTGCTTATGTCATAAAGGTATTTTGCTGTATTTTCTCTCTGGTTTTTGTTCATTTTGTCTGCTTTATTGAACGCGTTCATGCTTTTTAAATTATAATATGTTATTAAACCAGATATTATAATGAATAGTGAGCCACCAAAAAGAAGCAGGTTTCGCTCATCTATAAAGGTCTCCTATTTGTCATCTGTTATTAGCATAATTGGTAGTTTAATACATTTAATTGTTCAGGTCAATTTTATAAAGCGCTGTTTTACCAATTAACAACTCAAACGAGAACGAATAGAAAAACGGGCTAACCAATATAAATATTGTTTATTATCTATAATCCTCTTTGGAAGCGAATTACGATATTGATTAGAGTTTAATAAGAAAAATGAGATAACTGTTTAGCATTTAACATTTATCATTTGTTAATGACCAATGCTCAGGATGAATTGCGGCGAATGCTTTTTGGGTTAATCGACAAATTCGGAGGCGGCAAATAGACTAATCACTCACAACTCGTTCTAATTATTCTTCTGTTTTTTTCTTTATGGGGAACGAGAAAAACAATGACGCTACATGCAATACCGATGGCAATAATAAAGAAAGCTACACTGTATATAATTTACTCCTTATTTAATAGGCAAGCAATGGAATGGAGAAAAATAAAGAACCCTAAACCAATTAAGAATATTATCCAATTAAATTTCCCTGAAATGATTTGGCCAAAAATAAGAGTAGCTACTGTTAATTTGCTAAATCCAATAGCTTTTGTACAAATAAGTCCTTGTGGTTTTTGATGGAAACAATTTATCCTATTCTTATTTGGAACCCTTTTTTTGGGAACGAAGAATAAAATACGTGACAATTCCGGCTGCTATTGTCGCTATTATGAAAAATATAGTTAATTCATTCATTTTTTTCTCCTTTATCTATGATTATGGCAAAGAAAAACAAAATAACAGAGAATAACAGCCCACTGACAAAGACATCCCACGGGACAATGTTAGGCGAAATAAATTTTCCGATTACCAGACCACCAAATGAAAGAGTACCTATATTTATGAATATTTTAGATACTGTTTCTAACTGTTTTGGAGTCAGTCTCATAAGCTTATTGATTAGAGGTTTACTTGGTTCGTTTTAATTTTTTATAAATAAATATTAGCTTCTTTACGTAGTTATGTCAATGAAGATTTTTTTAACCGTTCAATGTTCAACCAGCCACAAGAAAGGCAGATATAGGAGTGAAGCAGAGATAGGTTCTAATTAAACTATTTAACCAAAAAATGAGGATAACAAATAATGACTAAAACAGCAGAAACCAAAATAAAAGACAAAACTACCAAACTTGCCACCTTTTATATAGGGGATGCCCTTTGTGGCATGGATATACTTAAGGTGCAGGAAATCAATAAGTTTACAGATGTAACAAAGGTGCCTCAGTCACCCGAATATGTTATAGGCATATTAAACCTGAGGGGGCAAATAGTGACTGTTATTGACATTGGGAAAAAGATTGGTCTTTCTTCTACTACTGTAACAGAGATGAGCCGCAATATAATTATTAAATTACAAAACGAATACATTGGCCTTTTAGTGGATTCTATTGGTGATGTGGTTTTGGCTGACATGAAAAAAATCGAAAAACCACCTGCCAATATAGGAGGAATTCAGGGAAATTTTTTTGAAGGGGTTTTTATGGCAGAAAAGGACCTGATTGGCATCCTTGATGTGGAAAAGGTGCTTAAGGGGGAAAATAATCATTGATCATTGATCATTGAGCATTGAAGAAGGTTAAATTTTGTGGCAAATGTGCGTAAAGATGAAGAGTTGGCAAACAGGCTGCTCGATTTTGCAGTTCGTATTATTAAGTTGGTAAAAAAACTACCCGATAATAAAATAGGTATCCACGTAAGTGGCCAATTACTTCGATGTGGGAGTTCACCAGGGGCAAATTACGAAGAAGCCAGAGGAGCTGAATCAAAGGCTGATTTCATACATAAATTGGGAATCGTGTTAAAAGAATTAAAAGAATCACGGTTTTGGATTAAAATTATAATAAGAGTTCCTTTACTTCAACCCGATAATGTTGCACCTCTTTTAGATGAATGCGAAGCTTTGGTTGCTATTATTGCTAAAAGTATTTTTACTGCCAGAAAATCAAAAGAAACCCATTGAAATTACCCTACTAGAATTTCATCCCGGTGAAATATGATAAAGCATTTCACTGGGCAGGCGATGCAGACAAATGATAAAGAGTCAATGACAAATGACAAATGACAAATGACAAAGGACAAAGGATAAATGACAAAGGATAAACCCCTAAGGGTGCTGGTAGTGGATGATACAATTGTCTACAGAAAGATTGTCAGCGATGTCCTGACAGAGATGCCGGACGTAGAGGTAGTGGGCACTGCAAATAACGGCAGGATAGCAGTTTCAAAAATCTCCTCTTTAAAACCTGACCTCCTCACTTTAGATGTGGAAATGCCGGAAATGGACGGCATCCAGGTGCTGGAATATTTAAAGAAAGAATCACTGGATATTGGGGCCATAATGGTCAGTTCCCTGACCCAGAAGGGAGGGGATATGACAATAAGGGCACTTGAATTAGGAGCCTTTGATTTTATTCCAAAACCCCAAAAAAGCAGCATAGAGGAAAACCGAGAGGAGATAAAAAAGACTATTGCACCAATGTTAAAGGCCTTTTCACGGCAGAGTGAAATAAGGAGTATTTTAGGCGCAAAATCTACTCATACCGGATCAAGCCCTGGAATGGGAGGCTCTCCAATTATAAGAAAGCCTGGCAAACCTCTTACAGTAGTTAGCAACAGGGAGCAAGGCAAATCGGATATTGTTGCCATAGGGGTTTCAACCGGTGGACCGAATGCACTGGCAATGGTTATACCAAAACTTCCCATAGATTTAGGTGTGCCGGTATTGGTTGTGCAACACATGCCCCCTGTATTCACCCAATCACTGGCTAAAAGCCTTGATTCCAAATCTGCGATTGCTGTTAAAGAGGCGGTGGATGGCGAGAATATCAGGCCAAACACTGTCTTTATTGCGCCTGGAGGCAAACAAATGAAGGTTGTGGCAAATGCCGACGGCAAAAACAGGCTCATAAGAATTACTGATGATCCTCCAGAAAACAGTTGCAAGCCTTCTGTCGATTATCTCCTCAGGGCTGTAGCCCATCAATATATGGGAAGGGCTACAGGGGTTATTATGACAGGCATGGGATCAGACGGCACTACGGGATTGAAATTGATGAGGAGAAACGGCTCCACGATTATTGCACAGAATGAGTCAACCTGCGTTGTTTATGGAATGCCAAAGGGGCCTGTAGATGCTGGAATAGTTGATGTCATTGCCCCCCTTGACAGC
Source organism: Thermodesulfobacteriota bacterium (assembly GCA_034718555.1). Lineage (GTDB taxonomy): Bacteria > Desulfobacterota > DSM-4660 > Desulfatiglandales > B25-G16 > M55B121. The sequence continues at coordinate 1,028 of JAYEMW010000002.1, read as the reverse complement.
ATAGCAGAAGAAATCCGAAAAACAGTGAAATAATTGACCCTTTTAACTCATAGCAATTTAGCGCCTTTAAAGCACTAAAACGCTTCACTTTAGTTCACTTTAGTCACTTTAGTTCACTTTTAACGGAGTTAACCATGGAGAATCTAAAAATATTAATAGTAGAAGACAATGCTGCAACACGATTGCTTTTAGAAAAACGGTTAAAAAAGCGTCAACAATACGAAGTTTATTCTGCTGAAGATGGTGACAGTGCAGTTACAATCATCTCTCAGTCCTATTTTGATGTAGTCATTACTGATTTGATGATGCCGGGAGACCTTGATGGCATAGGTGTGCTGGAATATGTAAAAAGAAAAAGCCCCCAGACTGAGGTTATTATCCTTACAGCCCATGCCACTGTAGATAATGCAGTAGGCGCCATGAAAAAAGGCGCAACGGATTATCTGCAGAAACCAATAAATTTTGAAGAATTATTTTTAAGGCTTGACAAGATAGGCGCTATAAAATCACTGGCAGAAGACGCAACAGAACTGAGAGAGGCTATGGATGTTACAGAAAGGAACGCAAGCCAGACCATCCAGGAGTTGGAAATCAAGGTTAGTGAATTACAGCAGATGCTCTCAGATATTAAAAAGATATTGTCAAGAAGTGATATAGGTAAAATTTAAGGCGTATCCCATTCCGGCACATCTTTATTAGCTTCAATCACCAGATGAAACACCTTGGATTTAAATGTTGTGGTCTTATCATGGGTAAATGGCGCATTTTCATCTTCTTGGCTATATCGTTGCACTTCAAGGTCGTATTCAACATAGATACCGGTTTTATAGTACCACTCTGACTCCTCAGAAGGAATAACCCAGCTAAAATTCATATCAGGATAAGTTTCAACAGAAACATCTCCTTCATACCTGACCAATTTTGGATTGGAATAAGTATAAATAAATTTGCAATCCGGGGCCATTGGGGAAATAGTGTGAGACGAAAGAGTTTCAGCTACGGTTCCAGTGATAGTGACAACCTCACTG
>JAYEMW010000001.1:0-6512 GCA_034718555.1 Thermodesulfobacteriota bacterium | reverse complement strand
AAAAATTGCCCCCATTTTAATATTAATCATCATAATTATATAAATTGATAAAATTTTTAGAAAATGTCAATATGAACTTACCCCAATAGCGAAATTAGGACAACACTCTTATGATTTACACTAAAAAAAAGACAGCCAGGCTTGAGGTTATAACCACGCACATGAATGCCGACTTTGATGCTCTGGCATCCATGCTTGCCGTTAAAAAACTTTACAAAGAGGCTGTAATTGTATTTCCAGGTTCCCAGGGAAAAAACTTGAGGGATTTTTTCCTCCATACAAGCTCATATCTCTTTGATTTTGTAAAAATGAAGGATATAGACTTCAATTCCATCAGAAGGCTTATCCTTGTAGATACCCGCCAAAAGAAGAGAATTGGAAAGTTTAAAGGGCTATTAGACAGGGATGATGTGGAAATACACATTTATGATCATCACCCGCCATCTGATGATGACATTAAAGGTGATTTAGAGGTCATAGAAAAAGCCGGGGCAGGAACATCTATACTAATAGAGTTAATCCGGGATAGAGGTATCAAAATTTCTCCAGATGAGGCAACCTTAATGTCTCTTGGCATTTACGAAGACACTGGTTCTTTTACATTTTCTTCTACAATGGCAAAAGACCATGAAGCCGCCGCCTGGCTATTAAACCAGGGGGCATCTCTTAATACAATATCTGATATGTTAACAAGAGAGCTAACCGCGGAACAGGTATGGCTATTAAATGACCTAATGTCATCGGCCATGAAAGACAATATTAATGGCATAGAAGTAGTCATTGCAAAGGTAAGAAGCGAAAAATATATAGGCGACTTTGCTGTTCTTGTTCAAAAGTTTATGGAAATGGAAAATCTAAATGTTATATTCGCCCTTGCCCAGATGGCCAACAGGGTTTACCTTGTAGCGAGAAGTAGGGTCTCCGAGGTAAATGCCGCTGAGATTGCTGTTGAATTTAACGGAGGAGGACATCCGCAGGCAGCATCTGCAACAATCAGTGATAAAACCCTCATACAAGTAGAGGAAAGGCTTCAGAGATGTCTGTTAAACAAGGTTAACTTTGAAAGACTGGCCAAAGATATAATGACATCCCCTGTCATCCATATATTATCTGATTCCCTAATAAGTGAGTCAAGGAGGCTTTTAACGAGTTATAACATAAATGTGCTTATGGTTATTGACAAAAATAAAAAGCTCACGGGATATATATCTAATCAGGTAATAGATCGGGCTATTTCTCTGGGTCTTGAGACAAGGCCTGTAAAAGAGTATATGAATGTGGAGTTTTATCATGTAGGACCTGATACAACACTGAGTGAAATTCAGGATTTAATTATAGATAACAAGGTCAGAATTCTGCCTGTATTAAAGAACAACAATTTAGTCGGCGTTATAACAAGAACAGACCTTTTGAATATATTGATAGAACGATCATCTAAGCCGGAGTTTCTTTATGATTCTGAAAATGTACCTCGCTTTGTTAGAAAAAAGAACATTAAAAATATGCTCAACGAAAGATTGCCCGCCTATGTAGTAAAATTATTGAGGGACATGGGCGAGGTGGCGGATAAATCTGGATTTCATGCCTATCTGGTAGGCGGCCTCGTGCGGGATATTACACTTAAAAGGGAAAACCTCGATGTTGACATTGTTATTGAAGGAGATGGCATTCAGTTTGCTAAAATCTTTGCCTCTAAATATAAGGTGAAGGTAAAGACTTATGCTAAGTTCGGCACTGCTGTCTTGTCTATGCCGGACGGTTTTAAGATAGACATAGCAACTGCAAGGATGGAGCACTATGAGGCTCCGGCCGCACTTCCCGTAGTTGAACTCAGTTCCTTGAAGAGGGATCTTTTAAGGAGAGATTTTACAATAAACACACTCGCTGTTTATTTAAATAAAGATAATTTCGGCGTACTTATCGATCATTTTGGTGCCTTGAAGGACATTAAGGAGCGAACCCTGAGGGTAATCCATAACCTTAGTTTTGTTGAAGACCCTACAAGAATTTTGAGGGCCCTAAGATTTGAACAGCGCTTCGAGTTCAAAATAGGAAGGCTTACAGAGGGTCTGATACAAAATGCTGTAACAATAAACTGCTTTAAAAATCTATCGAGTCAAAGATTTTTTGTAGAACTGAAGCTAATTTTAATGGAAGAAGATCCTGCAAAGATAATACGAAGGATGGATGATTATGATATATTGAAATTTATCTCACCCAACTTAAAACTCACAGACGAGATAAGAAATATCCTCACAAAAATTAAGGGCATCCTTAGTTGGTTTAATTTGCTTTATCTAAACATAGACTATGATCCGTGGAAGATTTACTTTCTTGGGCTAACCCATTCTTTATCCGACGATGACCTGTACAAATTAGCTAAGTGGGGTAAAGCTCAAAATAAAGAAGTTATCAGTTTAATCGCCTCTCGTCATGAAACAAGGCAGGCATTAAAGGAACTTTATCGCGTAAAAGAAGGTAAAAATTATTCCATATACAAAATTCTTTCTCCCCTTTCTCCGGAAATGATGCTTTACAGTATGGCAATAACAAGGAGTGAAAAAATTAAGAGATATATCTCTATATTCTTCACAAGATTTAAAGACACACAAATATTATTAAAAGGGAAAGATCTTATTGACATGGGTTATAAGCCTGGACCTTATTTTAAAATTATACTTGACAGTATTTTAAAGGCCAGATTAGAGGATAACTTGATCAGCAAAGAAGATGAGATTGAGTTCTTGAAAAAAAATTTTATTAACAGGTCCAATGGGTAGTCTATTTTTTACGCACTACATAAGGACAAGGGCAATTTATCCTTGCAAATAAATAACGCAGGCACTACACATCATAATTGACTACTTAGCTTAGAAAATGTCAAAATACACCCAATTCAATCTGAAATAATATTTCAAAAAAATATTGATTCAACCTGCACAATCTAAGACTAATCTACGATACGTATCCGGAGGAATAAAAAATGGAAAAAAAGAGGATTGTAAGCGGCATGAGACCAACCGGCAAACTGCATCTCGGTCACATTCATGGCGCCCTGAATAATTGGAAATCCCTTCAAAAAAATTACCAATGCTTTTACTTTATTGCTGACTGGCATGCCTTAACAAGCGAGTATGAACATACGGAGATGATCAGACAAAGTACTGAAGAAATTATTATTGACTGGATATCTGTTGGCCTCGACCCTGAGAAATCTGTATTCTTTGTTCAATCAAGCATAAAAGAACATGCTGAACTTTTTCTAATTTTTTCCATGTTTACACCCCTGTCGTGGCTGGAAAGAAATCCTACATACAAAGAGCAACTTCAGGAAGTGACTAAAAAAAACATATACACTTATGGGTTTTTAGGCTACCCGGTACTGCAGGCCGCTGACATCCTAATGTATAAAGCTAATGGCGTCCCTGTAGGACAAGATCAAAGCCCTCATGTAGAATTAACAAGAGAAATTGCCCGCCGGTTCAACCACCTTTATTCAGATACTTTTCCCGTGCCTGAGGTCTTACTAACCCCAGAGGCAAAGATACTCGGAATAGACAGGAGAAAGATGAGTAAAGGTTACAATAATGCCATATATATCTCTGACACGGAAGATACAGTAAACAAAAAGGTAGGTGAAATGATTACCGACCCCCAGCGTGCCAGAAAATCGGATCCAGGTAGACCATCGTTTTGTAATGTATTTACCTTTCATGAACTTTATTCTAAAAAAGATAAGGTAAAGGAAATTGAAAAGGCCTGCCTTTCTGCATCTATTGGATGTGTGGATTGCAAACGCATGATGGCAGACAGCTTAAATAAGATGCTGGAACCTCTAAGGGGAAAAAGGCGGGAGCTTAAATCTAAGGCAGGGGTTATAAATGATATTATTAATGAAGGTAACCAAAGGGCAAGCAGAATAGCCGAAAACACCCTAAAAGAGGTGAGAGAGCTTGTAAAAATCTAACCATGACCTTTAAGGCAAAACTCGAGATATTTGAAGGCCCCCTGGACCTATTGCTCCATTTAATAAAGATAAATGAAGTTGATATCTCAGACATACCTATAGCAACAATTACTGATCAATATCTCGAGTATCTCGACCTCATGAAGGCCATAGATGTCAATGTGGCGGGAGACTTTCTAATAATGGCATCTACCTTAATGTACATCAAATCAAAGATGCTCCTGCCAAAAAATGAAGACGATACAGATGAGATAGAAGACCTAAGGGAGGAAATAATTAGGCCTCTTTTGGAATATATGCAGTTAAAAGAGGCCTCAGAGGAATTGTCATTCAGGCACATCCTAAACAGAGATGTATTTAAACGTGGCATTGAGGTGAATAAAGATGGAGAAAAGGATGCTATAAGCACATCAGGTGTCAATATCTACGAACTAATGGATGCATTTAAAAGAATAGTTAAGAGAAAATACCCCAATGTTGTCCTTAAATTCAGTGCGGAATCATGGTCTGTAAAGGAAAAAACTGTTGAAATAATGAAGAAATTAAGTATAAGTAAAAGGCTTAATTTTAAGGATTTATTTTCGCAAAGCGGCTCTATTTCAGAAATGATAGCCATCTTCCTGGCTATGCTTGACCTGGTAAAAAATAGTCTAATCACCCTATTCCAGGGAAAACCTGGGAGCGACATTAGGATTGAGGCGCTCGGTAAAAAGAATGAACCAGTTCAGCCTACCGCAGAGCACGCTGAGGGCGCAGAGTTTTAATTATTATTTTTCAGAAATATTTTTATAAAGCTCTTATCTCTGCGTTCTCTGCGAACTCAGCGGTGAACTATTAATCTTTTATTTAAATAGAAAATATGGATACATCTACAAAATTGATAGTAGAATCTCTTCTTTTTGTTGCCGGCGAGCCATTAACGCCTCGCCAGATCCATGCCATTATTCCTGGAAAAAATATAGAAGAGATAAAGGCGGCAGTTGTGGAACTTAAGTTAGAATATGAAAACATGAATAGAAGTTTCGTTTTAAAAGAAGTGGCTAATGGTTATCAGCTCCGCACCCGTCCATTGTATAAACCGTATATTGCTAATCTACTAAATGCAACCCCCCCTAAGCTGAGCAGGGCAACCCTGGAAACATTAACCATTGTTGCCTATAAACAACCTATAATCCGGCAGGAAGTTGAAAGATTCAGGGGTGTAGACGTTGGCGGCATACTTAAGACATTACTCAAAAGAGGACTTATCAGGATTGTAGGCCGAAAGTCACTGCCGGGCAAACCAATTATTTATGGAACAACAAAGAAATTTTTGGAGATATTTGACTTAAAGGACCTTTCATGCCTTCCAACACTAAAGGAAATAAAGGAACTTGATGACGGAGAAGATGAATGATAAGAATAGACGGCGGTTAAACAAGGTTATCGCCATGTCAGGCATTGCCTCCAGAAGAAAGGCAGATGAACTTATCTCTTTAGGCCGGGTAATGGTAAATAATAAAGTAGTGACAATGGCCGGCACAAAAGTGATTCAGGGTATTGACTCTATTATTGTTGATGGAAAGGCCTTGTCAAATGACCAGCAAAAAATTTACGTAATTCTGAACAAACCATTCGGCTATATAAGCACGCTAAATGACCCACACGGCAGACCAATTATTTTGGATCTGTTAAAAGACGTCAAAAAAAGGATATTTCCAGTCGGGCGCCTGGATTTTGACAGCCAGGGCCTCCTCATTCTCACCAATGACGGCCAACTTGCATTCAGGCTTATGCACCCAAAATTTCACATCCCAAGAACCTATAAAATTATTATTAATGGATACTTATCGAATAAATCAACAGCAAGATTAGAAAAGGGCATAGCACTTGATGACGGACTAACTCATCCGGCGCATGTTCGAATAATCAAAAGGGATAAGGATAGATCCACAGTAAGAATTACCATTTTTGAGGGTAGATCCAGGGAAATAAGAAGGATGTTTGATGCATTGGGACATAAAACAATAAAACTAATACGGACAGGTTATGGTAATCTTGTCTTGGGAGATCTTAAGGTAGGAAAATTTCGTTATATTAAGAAACATGAGATAGAAACCTTAAAAACATTAGTCGACCTGCATTAATTTTATTTGCAAATAATATTTTTCTGTAGTATCAATTTAGGGCTATAGTATTATCCGGGCGGTTAACTCAGCGGGAGAGTGCCATCCTCACACGGTGGAAGTCGCGGGTTCAAACCCCGCACCGCCCACCATTTCAAATCAGGTGGTTACGGAATGATGCTGCTCAAAAGAGGTGAGCTATTATGAAAATTGTTTCTTTAGAACCTCCATGAAATATGGTTCTATACCATCTATTTAAATAATATCATCCCAAAAATAGGTGTTTTGAAAACTTGAAGGGCTATTTTTATGGGTAAAATTGCCCCCGTAAGGAACAGTTTGTTCGCGAAGTTTATAACTTTTTTTCAAACAATCAAATTTCGTTTTATCCCTTCCACTTGAGTAAAATGCCTCTGGTGTTATTAAAGGGGAATTATTTT